>NZ_QUGR01000023.1:0-87175 GCF_003479145.1 Parabacteroides sp. AF18-52 | reverse complement strand
CGAGTCAACCCTTTTTATTGATTAGGCAGAAAGTAGTCAACTAAAATCGTTAAACTACAAGCCAGATTTTGTTTCTCCCTAATGAAACAGTTGTTTCTCCATAGTGGAACAAGTGTTTCATTAGTATGAAACAATATTTGTTCAGTATGGACTGTTTACCGGAAAAGTGACAGTCTAAAACAGGATGCTGAGGCAAAAGAACATTGATGCTTCTTCAAAAAAAGGTAAAACATAATCTCGGACTTAGAATAATAAAAGTAGAGAAAACTCAAATAGACTCAATTGGGCTAATTGTGATTTTAAATCGAATGTTAACTTTGTTACATGTTAAAATCTCTTATTAATCTTAATACCATTAAAGAAAATGAAAACTTTAGGTAAGCTTAAATTACATGAATTCAGAAAGGCTGAATTAGAGAAACGTGAACTGAATGCTTTGAAAGGTGCTTGTAATTGTAAATGTCTTTGTATAAGCAGCTATACACAGGTGTATATTCTCAGCAATTCCAGTATGAATGATGCGAGTGCATATTAGTATTACTTTAAAAAGAATTTAAATTTGGTTTGTGCTATATTCAATTAACATTTATGCTGCAATTGTTGCAAATTTAATTTTCTCTTCCCATAGTCTTCGATTTATTTCTTTGTAGGGTTCAATCCCTAATCTGGGAATAAATCGTTGCATGAGGAAGATCTTGTGACACAATACCTTTACTGAGGCCATTTCTATTTTCCCATCGTACAACTTGTGACATCATTTCCCATCGGTAATTTTCTCTTTGGTGAGATAACGAAAATAAGTATCATTCTCTTCTAAACTGAGTCTTAATTTCCTGAAATTAATTTCACCGGATGACAAATCTGTGGTTGTGCTTATGGAGAACTAAAAAATGGAGTACTTATCACTAAGGTGACTTTATATCTTTGGGAGAGTTTATAATGATATAACTGGGCTAATTTGTTATGAATGTGTTATTTGAGACCGTGTAGTAGTCTTTGTGGATGTAAAATATCATAATTTCTTGGATGCTATTTTTTGTTAAGATAAAATTAATCAGTAAATTGTGACCGAGACTTTGAATTAAGACGTTTCTGTCGCTTAAATCTTAATTAATTATGAAATGCGTGAAACTCTTTTGGTTTGCTGTTGTGCTACTTGTTCATTTAGTAATATTGTCTTGTCATGAACAAGGTGATAAAAAACGTATGGAAATGATAATAGAAGATCCTGCTGAATTGTCAACCATAACTGATGTGGTAAAAGTGCGTGATACACAACATAATAATGATGATATATCGATAAAAAATGAATTTAAGAGTATAGAGTATGTTCGTATTGATAATAAAAAGATAATCGGAAAGATAATAGATATCGCTTTTACAAAGGATTATATGTTTTTAATGCTCTCTCATGATGGAGGAATAATGAAATATGATCGGAAAGGTAATTTTATCAAAGTAATCGCCAGGGTTGGTGAAGGTCCTGAACAGGTTAATCCACATCATATATTTGTAGATGAATATAGAGAAAAGGTCTATGTAATGCAGTTTAGAAGAAAACATAGTATAGCCGTTTTTTCTTTTGAAGGAAAGTTTTTAGGAAATTTGGAATATCCGTTCGATGAAATAAGAGTTATGTTACCTTTAGGTGATGAGGTGTTTTTTACTTTTAAGGAATCTATAATTCCTTTGACTGATTCATTGAATTATGTTTCTGGTATGTTTGATATTCTGGGGAAAAAGTATTATTCAAGAAAATCGTATGTAAAACAATGCGATCTTGAAAATTGCAGATTAGGACGCGTGTTCTTTTTTTCTCATAAAAACGGTGTGTTGTACAAAATCGGAGGTATTAATATCCTTTATAGGGCAATGCGAGATACAATTGTTCCTGCTTATTATTTGGATTTAAAAAATCCTATCAGAGGAGAAATTTATCAATTGGCTTACTCTTCTAAATATTATACAAATTCTCTTGATGGGAATAATTTGAATTATCTATTTATTAATAGAGAGGGCTTTTTTGAAACAGACTCTTGTTTATATTTGAGATATGCAAGTGATAGAGGCGGTACCGTTTTGCAATATAATAAAAGTAGAAAACAAACAAAAAGTTATGCGCCTAAAACGAAAAGAGTTTTAGGTGTTAAAAATGATATTGATAATGGAGCCCCTATCTGGCCATTATACCATTATGCGAAAGAGAATATATATGTTCAGACTTTATCAGGTGGAGAAATTCAAGATCTGAAAGATTTGAACTATTTTGATGAACAAGCTCCAGCTGTCTATCGTGATATGAACGAAGATAGTAATCCTCTCATTATTATATATAAATGTAATTGATCGATTCATAGTAGAGGGGCGTTTGTCGTCAATTTTTATGAAATGAAAACGATTGCTGAAATAGTAACCGATGATTCTCGTTTGATAGAACGTTTCTTCCTGCCACAGAAAAAGATGCTGAGAGAAGGGTTGTAAATTTAATAATGTAAAGATGAATATTTTTATCTGCTACATATTTACTATCTTTGCAGTCTGTTATTGGAATATCTTAATAAATCGACGATATGATTCTATTCTTTCAATCTCCAACAAAGACGGTGCTGGCTGTTGAGGCGGCACATGCTTTCTCTCCTGAAGATGTTCAAAAGCTCGTTTGGTTGTTTAGTGAAGCAACTCCCGTTCAATCGGAAACATTGGATGGCTGGTATGTTGGTCCCCGCCGGGAAATGATCACCCCGTGGAGTACTAATGCCGTGGAAATCACCCAAAATATGGGATTGAGC
Organism: Parabacteroides sp. AF18-52; assembly: GCF_003479145.1. NCBI lineage: Bacteria > Pseudomonadati > Bacteroidota > Bacteroidia > Bacteroidales > Tannerellaceae > Parabacteroides > Parabacteroides sp. AF18-52. The sequence continues at coordinate 84,386 of NZ_QUGR01000023.1, read as the reverse complement.
GGTATCTCACGTATCGAAGAATACTTCCCTGTATCTTCCGGTGAGGCAGACCACGACCCGATGCTGCAACGCATTTACAACGGACTGAACCAGGATATCTTCACGATCAGTAAACAACCGGATCCGATTGTTTATATCGAAGATATTGCAGCTTACAACCAACAGGAAGGGCTGGCGCTGAGTGCTGAAGAGGTGTCTTACCTGAACGAAGTAAGCCAGAAGCTGGAACGTAAGCTGACCGACAGCGAAGTGTACGGTTTTGCACAGGTAAATTCGGAACACTGCCGTCACAAGATCTTCGGCGGTACATTCGTTATCGACGGAGAAGAGAAAGAAAGCTCTCTCTTTAACCTGATTAAGAAAACATCGGCAGAAAACCCGAACAAACTGGTTTCTGCTTATAAAGATAATGTGGCTTTCAATGAAGGTCCGGTGATCGAACAGTTTGCTCCGGCAAGCGGTGACAAACCTGATTTCTATGAAACAAAGGTATATAAATCGGTTATCTCTCTGAAAGCTGAAACACATAACTTCCCGACAACGGTTGAGCCGTTTAACGGTGCTGCTACCGGTTCAGGTGGTGAGATCCGTGACCGTCTGGGCGGAGGTAAGGCTTCTTTGCCTATCGCTGGTACAGCCGTTTACATGACTGCTTATCCGCGTACGGAAGGTGCTCGTGAATGGGAAAAGATCATGGACCCGCGTCCTTGGTTGTACCAGACACCGGAACAGATCCTGATCAAGGCTTCCAACGGTGCTTCCGACTTTGGTAACAAGTTCGGCCAGCCGCTGATCTGCGGTTCGGTACTGACTTTCGAACACGAAGAGAATAATAAGAAATATGCTTACGATAAAGTGATCATGCTGGCAGGTGGTGTTGGTTATGCCAATATGCGCGATGCTTTGAAGGGTGATCCTCAGCCGGGTGAAAAGGTCGTACTGCTGGGTGGTGACAACTACCGTATCGGTATGGGCGGTGGTGCCGTATCTTCTGTAAATACAGGACAGTACACCAGCGGTATCGAGTTGAACGCCGTACAGCGTGCCAACCCGGAAATGCAGAAACGTGTATCGAACGTGATCCGTGCGATTGCAGAGTCTGACAACAATCCGGTAATCTCTATTCACGACCACGGTGCAGGCGGTCACCTGAACTGTCTGTCTGAGTTGGTGGAAGCTACCGGCGGACATATCGATATGAGCCAGTTGCCTGTCGGTGACCCTACGCTTTCTGCTAAGGAAATCGTAGGAAACGAGAGCCAGGAACGTATGGGCTTGCTGATGAAGGAAGAAGACGTTGCCCGCGTACGCCGCATTGCCGACCGCGAACGCTCTCCGATGTATGTAGTAGGTGAAACGACCAACGATATGAAATTCGTATTCGAGCAGGCCGACGGTGTGAAACCGATCGACATTAAGCTGGAATATATGTTCGGTAAACCGCCTAGAACAATCATGACAGACCATACAGTGAGCGAAACTTATGCTCCTGTGGTTTACAAAGATTCAGAAATACATCATTACCTGGAAAACGTACTTCAGCTCGAAGCTGTTGCATGTAAAGACTGGTTGACCAACAAGGTAGACCGTTCCGTAACAGGTAAGATCGCCCGTCAGCAGTGCCAGGGTGAATTGCAGTTGCCGTTGAGTGACCTGGGTGCCGTAGCATTGGATTACCGCGGAAAGGCTGGTATCGCTACTTCCATCGGTCATGCTCCACAGGTGGCTTTGGTCGATCCGGCTGCCGGTTCGGTAATGGCTATCGCTGAGTCGTTGACGAATATCGTATTCGCTCCGCTGGCTGATAAGTTGACCGGTGTTTCTTTGAGTGCTAACTGGATGTGGCCGTGCCGCAACGAAGGAGAAGACGCTCGTCTGTACACGGCTGTTCAGGCCGCTTCAGATTTTGCCTGCGAACTGGGTATCAATATCCCGACAGGTAAAGACTCTTTGTCGATGACACAGAAGTATGGCGACGATAAGGTGATCGCTCCAGGTACGGTAATTATTTCGGCAGGTGCTGAGGTAAGCGATATTCGCAAGATCGTTTCTCCGGTATTAGCTCACGAAAAGAATTCTTACATATATTATATAGACTTCTCGTTCGATACGATGAAGTTGGGCGGTTCTGCTTTTGCACAGGCTTTGAACAAGCTGGGTAATGAAGTGCCGACCGTGAAGGATAGCGAATATTTCGCAGATGCGTTCAACGCCGTACAGGATGCGATCGAGAAAGGTCTGATCCTTGCCGGACACGATATTTCTGCCGGTGGTATGCTTACTACCATGCTTGAAATGTGCTTCGCAAACGTAGAAGGCGGTCTGGAAGTCAATCTGGATAAGCTGTCTGAAACAGACATCGTGAAGATCCTGTTCGCTGAAAACCCGGGTATCCTGGTACAGGTGAAAGACAAGAAAACTTTCGAAAAGTTGATGGAAGAAGCCGGTGTCGGTTTCGCTATCATTGCCAAACCGACTGCCGAACGTCATATCCTGGTGGAAAAAGACGGTGTTCAGTATCACTTCGGTATCGACTATATGCGTGACGTATGGTACGAATCGTCTTACAAACTGGATATCAAGCAGAGCGGTAGCGTATGCGCAGGCAACCGTTTCGAAAACTATAAGATGCAGCCGCTGGAATTTAAATACGGCAAGAACTTCACCGGTAAGCTGGCTGATTACGGTCTGACTCCCGACCGTAAAGGTAAGAGTGGTATCCGTGCTGCTGTAATCCGTGAAAAGGGTTGCCAGTGCGAACGTGAAACATCTTACGCATTGTATCTGGCCGGTTTCGACGTGAAAGACGTTCACATGACTGACCTGGCTTCGGGACGCGAAACACTGGAAGATGTGAATATGATCGTATTCTGCGGTGGTTTCTCCAACTCCGACGTTTTAGGTTCAGCCAAGGGATGGGCCGGTGGTTTCTTGTATAACGAAAAGGCTAAGAAAGCATTGGATAACTTCTATGCACGTCCTGATACGTTGAGTCTGGGTATCTGTAACGGTTGCCAGCTGATGGCTGAACTGGGTGTGGTTTATCCGGAACACGAAAAGAAACATAAGATGTTGCATAACGACTCTCACAAACTGGAGTCTAACTTTATTTCTGTAGAGATTCCGAAGAACCATTCAGTGATGTTCGGTCCGATGAGCGGACAGAAACTGGGTATCTGGATCACACACGGAGAAGGAAAGTTCAGCTTCCCGTACGAAGAGAAAGAATATCATATTGCTCTTAAATACAACTATGAAGGCTATCCTGCCAACCCGAACGGTTCGCCCTGGTCGGTTGCCGGTGTCTGCTCACACGACGGACGCCACATGGCTATGATGCCTCACCTGGAACGTGCTTTGTTCCCATGGCAGTGCGGTTATTATCCTGCTGACCGTAAAGGTGACGAAGTAACTCCGTGGATTGAAGGTTTTGTAAATGCACGCAAGTGGATTGAAGAAAACAAGAAATAAGAAAAAGAGATACATCTTTATAAATGTAAAGGTTGCAATGTTCTGAACGTTGCAACCTTTTTTTCTATGAATAAGCAGCCTGGAATTTATTATTAAGTGCTGAATTGTTAGTAGATGCGGCCGCTTATTCATAGTTGTTTCATCAGATGATTACCAGCCTTTTGTCGTTTGTTTTAACAGAGGGTTGGCGTCCAGTTGGCGCTTAGGGATCGGGAAGATCGTGTATTCTTTATCCGACGGATCGACATCTTTATCCCACCAGGCATTACCGAAACGTCCCCAGCGGATCAGGTCCGAACGGCGGCGGCGTTCGCCGATAAACTCGCGTCCCCATTCGTCGACAAACTCCTGGTCGGTCAGCAGGGCCGGATTTTGTACATAGCTGTATTTACCCCATTCGTCTGCCGGATAGTTTCTGACACGGATAAAATCGAGCAGTTCGGCAGCCTTAGCTTTGTTGCCGCTTCTGTAATTGATCTCTGCCAGCATATAATAGATTTCTGTCAGACGGATCTCCGGTGCGGATTGGCACATATATAGTCCGTCGCCTTCCTGCAGATACGGGAACTTATTGAAACGTACGCCTGAATTTTCTTCTCCTGTCGTTACGCGCGAACCTTTTTCTTTAGCCGTGCTGAGACCTTCGGAGAAACGGCCGACCTGATCTACATAGATCAACGGTTCACCTTTGTATTCTTCCGTTCCTTTTACTGTCTCGTTCGTGTAGCCGTATCCTTTTGTATAGTCGAACTTGTATTGGGTTCCGATCATAAAGAAACCTTCGTAATCGCCGTTGGCACTGGTGATCTGGAACGGTTGTTTACGGTAATCGCAGTCTGCATACTTTTCATACGGGGTTCCCAGTTGGCTGGCGAAACTATACACGTTGCCATCGAAATCCCGTGAAGGTGTCATGTGAATACCATTGTTGCCACCGTCGGGATTACCCAAAGCCTGGCCGGAAGTATAATGCAGGAAAGAATCATGGAAACCGCCGAACTGGTACACATTGCGTTTGTGGGGGAATTCGAACAACAGTTCAGGCGACCTGTATCCTTTGATGCCGGAGCGGAACGGATCGCGGTAATCGTTCTGGTTGATATGATATTCCCCGTATTTACCGGCAATGATATCTTCGCAGAATGTTTTACAGTCTGCCGAACGGTCGACATTGAGCCATACCTGCGAATTGAAATAGATACGGGCCAGTAATGCCGCAGCAGGAGCCTGGGTGAAACGACCGACGATATTCTCTTTTTTCAGTTGAGGCAATACATCTTTCAGTTCGCTCTCGATATAGCTGAATACTTCTTCGGGTGTAGCCTGGGCGAGCAGTTCGTCCGGTGCATCCTTTTCCGTGAAGATAGGCACATTCCGGTAGAAGTCGATCAGGAAGATATAGAACCAGGCACGTAAAGTACGTAATTCGCCGATGTAGTTGTTTTTCTCTTCATCCGTGATCCCCATTGCCTGGAAGTCCAGGACATTGAAATCGCGAAGGAGTGAATTGATCTGTTGGATACCCTGATATGGACCGACCCAACCTCCATTGATCTGGTTCATATCGTAATTCCATTTATGCTCGTGCAGACGGACCCATTGTCCGTCGTCATAGCCGTGGCGTCCTTTCTGTGTCCAGACGAAATGGTCGCCGGTAAGTTCCTGCAACTGCCAGCGGTCGCCGTCCCATCCACACCATTGAGCGTGTTCGTAGGGGCGGAGTACGGTTGCTTCGACAGATGCTTTGTCTGTGAAGTAGTTGTCGCTTGTCAATATATTGAATGGCTCCTCCGTCAGATCCGTACAGGAAGTGAAAGCCATGGTTGTAGCCATCAGGCTGACTGCACAAAGTGATTTTATATTTTTCATGCTGTATATACTTTTAGTTTAGTAACTGATTTGAACTCCGAATGATACGTTGCGGGCTGTCGGATATAAGTCCATACTGCCTCTACCGGCCCATAAGCCAGTGACGTCGACACTTGACGGGTCCATGCCGCCTGAATACTTCGTGATGGTGAACACGTTCTTCATGGTTGCATAAATACGCAGGTTGGAGATCCATTTCGTATTCAGTTTAGGTGTCCATCCCAGCGTGATGTTATCCAGTTTCAGGTAATTACCGTTTTCGAGGAAGTAGTCGCACATGATCTTTTCTCCTTTGATATGGGCATTTTCCTTATAAGCGGATGTCAGCTTGTTAATACCTGTTACTCCTTGCAAACCATAATACATCTGGTATTGATTCAGGATCTGGTAGTCGAAACGTCCGCGGAAATAAAGGGACAGGTCGAAACCTTTATAAGTAAATGTGTTTCCCCAGGCCATTTCCCATTTGGGCGTACCGTTGCCGATATAGGTTCTGTCCGCTTCGCTGGCGTCACGTCCCCGTACGGTTTCTCCTCCTTTGATACCATCTTTGAAAACCATGATATTTCCATCTTCATCGACACCAGCGTAGCGGTATCCGTAGAATGAACCGATTTCAATACCATCCTGCAAACGCTGGCACGGGCCGGGGTTTCCAGGTGAAGGCAGACCGTCGCCTTCCATATAACCCAACTCATATTTCTCGTTAGAGAATGATTTCAGCTTCGATTTGGTATAGGCAAGCGTGGCATTGGTTGAATAGGTGAACTTGTCGTTTTGTACGGCATCCCAGTTTACCTGTAATTCAAAACCTTTGGAATTGGTTGTACCTACATTAGTCATGATCTTTTCGTGCAAATAGGGAGGAACAGGAACCTGATATTCACCGATTACATCTTTCCCTTCGCGGATGAAAAGGTCTAAACTACCGGATAGGCGGGAGTTGAACAAGGTATAATCGATACCCAGGTTGTAGGATATTTGTTTTTCCCAGGACAGGTCTTTGTTAGGATTGTTTCCCGGGCCGTATACCTGAACCCATTTACCTTCACTGTTCGGCATCCATCCGTAACCGGTATATTTTGCCAGGGAGATGTATTTATCGAAGCCCGAGCGTCCGGTCTGTCCGTAAGAGAAACGGAGTTTCAGGTCATTCACAGTCTGAGAATCTTCGAAGAAGGAAAGACGGGAAACACGCCATGCGGCAGAAGCAGCAGGGAAAGCACCCCATTTATGATCCGTACCGAATTTGGTGTTCCCTTCGTAACGGATAGAACCCGTGAACAGGAAAGTATTATCGAAATCATAGTTGACGCGTCCCAGGAAAGCGATCGTCTTTTCTTTGTTTTTATCGGATTCCATGCCCAGACGTCCGTCGGCCTTGTTGTAGTCGCCGGCTCCCAGGTTGTTGTACAGGAAAGCGTCTGTCGGGAAGTTCATGTTTTCGGCATTGAACTTTTCCCAGTTGAATTCCTGATAGGAGTAACCGCCCATTACTTTCAGGTGGTGCCGATCTATATCCAGCGAATAATTGCCTAACCATTCTAACGTATAGTCCACCCATTTCTCATTTTCCAGGCGGGCACGTCCGTTACGGCTGTTGTTGATCGACTCGCGATGGTCTTTGAAATAATACTCGCGTTGCTTCTTGTCATGTCCCTGGCGGCCGAGTTTTAATTCGGTATTCAGGTTCTTCAGGATGTTGAGTTTGATGTTGAAGTCGGTAGTCAGGTATTCCTGTGTAGCTCCGTTTTCACGTCTTGTCAGGTTGAAGATCGGGTTGTAACTATCGAAGTTATTCCGGAATGCATCCATTTCATCCTTCGAATAGGTCGGGTTCAGTTCGACTGCTTGTTTGAAACTTCCGTAATCGGTGTAATCTTCATCGGCGTAACGATAGGATATGTTTCCTGTCACTTCCAATAAACCTTCTAAAGTGATTTGTTTGAAGCTGGCACGTAAACCATATTCTTTACGGTCTGTTGCAATGTCGAGCCCTTCTTTCGAACGGTAGTTTGCCGAGATACGGAAGATGCTGGATTCGCTACCACCGGAGAGGGCCAGGTTATGGTTCTGTCCGAAGTTGTTTTTGTTGAGCAACTCGTTGTACCAATTCGTACGGGAACCGTAATCCTTTCCGATATTGTTGGCCACAAACTCTTCCGGACTCAGTATTTCCGGTCGTGCAGCAACGAAATCATGTTCGGCATAACCATCGTATGTGATGGATACTTTACCGGCTTTCCCCTGCTTCGTCTGAACCAGGATAACTCCGTTCGCTCCGCGAGAACCGTAGATGGCAGCGGCGGAACCATCTTTCAATACGGTAATAGATTCGATGTCTTGCTGGGCAAGATTTCGCAGGTCACCGCCCGGCATCCCGTCGATAACGATCAACGGACCGTTTCCGGCTTTCAAAGAAGAGGCTCCGCGTACCTGGATACTCGGACTGGCATTCGGGTCGGCTGCTGCCGTATTGGATACGGATACACCGGCTACTTTACCGTCGATCATCTGTAACGGACTATTGGAAGCTCCTTGCAGGAAGTCTTTACTTTTTACACTTGTCACGGCAGTTGTCAGGTCTTTTTTCACCGTACTACCATAACCGACAACAACTACTTCCTGTAGATTTTCGGTATCTTCTTCCAGTGTAACTTCTATTTTTAACTGGTTGCCTACCGGTATCTCCTGTGATTTGTAACCGATATAAGATATTTGTAGCGTTGCATTCGCAGGTACATTGTTCAGCGTAAAATTTCCGTCGAGGTCCGTAATGCTCCCATTGGTTGTTCCTTTTACTACTACATTGGCTCCGATAACAGCCATCCCTTTTGTATCGGTAATGGTGCCTGTTATTGTTTTGCTTTGCTGGGTAATACTTGTTACCGGTGAATTTTCTGTTGTCGATCGTTTTATATCAGATGCATTTACAGGAAAGGCATAGAATAGAAAACAAAATGCTGACATTTTTGCTATCTCGTTGAAAGAGATGTGATTAAATGTTTTCTTCATAATTGTGAATTAATACTAGTTAGAATTAATAATTTTAATAGGTAAGTGATACGTATCTTATACGTATTGTCTGAACTGTTGTTTTTTCTACGTCATAGGCCTTATTTTTTTAGATTAGAATTAAAGTTGATTTAATACTCGCATTGAAATTTAATCAATAGTTCTTCAGGAACTAATTGCTTTATGAATTTGATTGAGAGAGAAGGCAGTCCTTTTATTGGGAAATTTTGCGAATAATGTTCTTGAGAAGGAGGAATAAGTCAAGGTAAAACATCGAATTCTGTGTTTTTATAATAAAATATTAGCTTATTAATTACTTCATCTGATTTTAAAGCCGGGGTATTATGATATTATATTAATTTTTTTATTATTTTTGCCCTGTGTTTTTCTCAATTTGATTTGTTTTCCATAGTTCCTGAAGAACTATGTCCGATATCTTCTATTCCCGTTAAGATAATGTAAGACCATCATTTTTTATACTCGCATTGATTACCGGCAGTTTTAGCCGGAGTTAGAAATCTTCCGCGGATGCTCCCGAATATCGGATAAAATCTGTAAGTTTACATGCTCAATATTTTGTAACGGATTCTAATACAAAAAAGAAGATGAAGAAGAGATCAATGTTAACTATCCTGCTTGCCGTATGTTTATATGGAAGTAATGTTTTTGCCCAGACAAAAGTAATTGCCCATCGGGGATATTGGGATTGTGAAGGTTCTGCCCAGAACTCGATTACGGCTTTGAACAAAGCCCATGAGGTTGGTGCGTATGGTTCTGAATTCGACGTATCTATAACAGCTGACGGTATTCCGGTCGTCAACCACGATGACAGTATTCAGGGTTTTTGTATAGAAACATCTCTCTATGAACAACTGAAAGACCTGAAGTTGAAGAACGGGGAGACATTACCGACTCTGGAAGAATACCTGATCCAGGGAAAGAATAATAAGGGAACTCAACTGATCCTCGAGATCAAACCTCATAAAAGAGTAGTCAATGAAGACAAAGCTGTCGTGGCAATTCTTTATCTGGTACAAAAATACCAGATGGAAGACCAGGTAGAATATATTTCTTTCAGTATGAATATTTGTAAGGAGTTGATTCGGCGTGCTCCGAGTGTCCAAGTCTCTTATCTTCGTGGGGAAGTTTCACCGACAGACCTGAAGATATTAGGCTTTTCCGGCCTGGATTATCATTATAAAGTATTTGACAAACATCCTGAATGGATTCAGGAAGCCAAGGATGCCGGCCTGACGATCAATGTGTGGACAGTGGACGACCCGGCAGTGATGGAGTCATTCATAGCAAAGAATGTCGATTTTATTACAACGGACAAACCGGTACAGCTGAAGGAGATGATTGGAAAGTAACCTGCTATACTGAAAGGAATAATTGCAGGAAGTAAATATTCTTTTTCAGATATTTCAAAGCCTCATTGATGTGTCTTTCCACTGTCTTTGGGGTAATGTCGAGCCTTTCGGCAATTTCTTTATAGCTAAGTTGTTCATGGCGGCTCAGGTAAAAAACTTCTTTTTGCCTGGGCGGCAATTCGTTTACCAACCGTTCAATATAAATCTGCAGATCTTTTGCCTGTAACTCCTCTTCTATATCATAAGCCTTGTCGTAAGCCGCAAGGATAGACATTTTATAAAAAGTTTCGTTGAAATTTTTCTTTGAATTGCTGAAAATCATATTCCGGGTGATGATGAAAAGTAATCCTTCCAGATTTTCATTTTCATTTACATAACTGCGTATATCCCATAATTTGATAAAAACTTCCTGTACCACTTCCTCGGTGGTAGAATCGTTTGTGTAATAAAGTCTGCAAAACTTGTAGACTTTGTCGCAATACTTGTGATACAAAGAAGTAAAGGCCTCCTCGCTACCGCTTTTTAATGCCAGTATTAGTGATTGATTATCCAAATTAGCTTCTTTATTGATTATTGCAAAGATAGAAAAGAATTGAAGAATAGCAAAAGTATCTTAGAAAGATGAGGCGTTCTGTTAAAATAAAAAAAGTTAGATATTCTTCTGGGGGATAACTCTGAATTTGGAGTATTTAGTGTTAGATATGAAGGAAATGAAAGAAGAGGATATTATAAAAAAAGCTTTGACAAGCAGACTGACTGATAAGGAAAAAGAATTTCTGGCTGGTCAGGAGCCTGTTTTGCGCCATTTAAAAGAACAGTGGAATGAATCGGGAGATTCTTTTCTTTGTCCTGTGGCTAAAGAACGAGTGTTGGGGCGGGTTATGAGGAAGATACATCCTTATAATACCCGCCGGGACTATTGGATGAAGTATGCGGTAGCGGCTTCTTTGGCTCTGCTTATTTCGGTTGGCTCCTGGTTAATTGGGCAGAGTGGGACAGAAGAGAAAACTATTTATGTAGTAAGTGCCGGTCGGCAATCGATGGAGTCGTTCTATCTGCCGGATGGTAGTCATGTGTCGTTGAATGCCGGTGGAAGGTTAACTTATCCGGAGTCGTTCGACGGAGAAAGAAGGGAAGTATCCCTGACCGGGCAGGCTTTTTTTAAGGTACATCATGATCCGGAACATCCTTTCATCGTGAAAACAAAAGGTATGGATGTAAAGGCATTGGGGACTGCCTTCGAAGTCTTCTGTGTCGACTCTCTTTCTTATGCGGAAATGATTCTGGCAGAGGGGGCAGTTGAGGTAAGTACAAAGAATGAGCAGGGTAAAGAGGACGTCTTACTGGTAAAGCCTGATGAGAAACTGGCTTATGTGATAGGAGGAAAGGCTGAAATTGTGCAGGTAAATGCCGATCTGTATTCATCTTGGCGCAGGGATGGAAAACCTAATTTCAAAAATGAAAAACTGGGAATGATTCTTCCACGTCTGGAAAGCTGGTACGGTATAAGTATAAAATGTCCGGTTGAACTGGCCGGTAAATATAGTTTTACCTTTTCTATTCACGATGAGTCGTTGGAACTTTTACTGGATATCATATCCAAAAGTTCTCCGGTTGCCTATCGTAAAAGGGGAGACAGCTTTGTATTGTATGAGAAAGTCAATAAATAATTATGTTAAACTTAAATCAGAAATATATGAAAAACAGGCAAAGTGGATAATAAGAGACAGTAGGAATATTGGCTGATAAAGAGAAAGAAAAAACGCATATTTATTTTATCTAATTATTAATATGAACAAACGAGTTATTTTGTTGAAGGATGTGTTCTGTAAGCAATTCAGAAAGCAGATCACACAGTTGTTTCTGGTAGGTGCGATAGGATTGGTTCCTATCTCGGCTTTTGCACAAGTCTATCAAATTACCATGAAGAAAAGTAATGCACCTTTGTCGTCTGTGATTGCAGAAATAGAGAAAGAGAGCGGCTATACTTTCTTTTATAATGATGACCAGATCAATCTGGGTAAGAAAATTTCAATCGATGTTACTGATGCTTCTCTGGATGTGGTATTGAACCATATGTTCAGGAATACCGGATATGTTTACCGGATTGTGAATAATCAGATTGTAGTTTCAAAAGCTTCCGATGAAAAGGCTTCTGCACGTACACTGTCTGTGAATGCAGCGCAACAGCAGAAGAGTGTTACGATCAAAGGGGGCGTGAAAGATGCACATGGCGAACCTGTTATCGGTGCCAGCGTGGTGGAAGCTGGAACGACAAACGGAACTGTAACTGATTTTGAAGGTAATTTTGTCCTGACAGTGTCAGGAAGAGATAAGCACGTGCTTATCTCTTATATTGGTTATACAACAAAAAATATAGCTTTGAAAGACGGGCAGACTTCGGTTAATGTTATACTTGAAGAGGACTCTGAACTGTTGGATGAAGTTGTTGTAGTGGGCTACGGTACACAAAAAAAAGTGAACCTGACCGGCTCGGTCGCAGCTATCGGTTCGGAAGAAATCAAAGACCGCGTACAAACAAATGTACTGGCAGCCGTTCAGGGAACTGTTCCCGGCGTAACGGTAATATCCCGTCCTGGATCGACACCGTCAATTAACTTCCGTGGTCGCGGTAACCTGGGTACATCTTCTCCTTTATATGTGATCGATGGCGCTATAGCTGATGCCGACTTGTTTTCGAATCTGGATCCGAACAGTATTGAGACAATCTCTTTTCTGAAAGATGCTTCTTCTTCTGCAATTTATGGTTCACGTGCTGCTTATGGTGTAGTATTGGTTACAACCAAACGCGGACAGAAAGAAAAGATGAATGTTTCTTACAGCGGCTATGTCGGAATGAAAATGCCTACTTATCTGCCGGATGTACTCGATTCATGGGATTATGCGATCTTGTTGAACGAGGCATTTTATAATCGCGATGCAAGTAATGGTAAAAATGCCGCTTATTCGGAAGATGAGATCAAGTGGTTCCGAGACGGTTCGAAACCGGATTATTATCCGAATACGAAATGGGCGGATCTGGTGCTCGATAATCCGGTGGTTACCACACAGCATTCGTTGAATTTTAGCGGAGGTAGTGATAAAGTGCGTTTCTTCTCCGGATTGGGATATCTGTATGATGACAAGTTCATGCCGGGACAAAGTTCACAGCGCTATAATTTGGATATCAATGTGGCTGCCGATGTAACAAAGTGGCTGACATTGAAATCGGGCGTGAAGTTTATCCGTAGTACTAATAAAACGGAACATGGAGTTGCTTCGATTGGAAATTTCCTGATGGTACCTTCTACGATGGTTGCGCAGCAGTCGAACGGCGAATGGGGTTCCATTGCCGGAGGAAAGGCTGCTACCCAGTCGTTTATGAACGGTAACCCGTTACGTGCCCTGAGTAAGAATAACTGGTCGGACGGTAAGACCGACAATACAATGATCGATCTGGGATTCGATCTTAAACCTGTTAAAGGCTTGGTGATCTCCGGGCAAGGTGCATTCAAAGGATGGGAAAGTAAATCAAGAGGGTATACCGCTTTGCAGGATAATGTAAAGAATTTTGAAACAGGAGCTGAAATCCCAGGAACCGGTGTGTATACAAATGAAATGAATATGTTCTGGCAGAGTGAAAACCGGACTATGTATACATTGACGGCCCGCTATGACTGGTCGAATAAGGTACATAATATCGGTATACTGGCCGGAACTTCGTACGAACATTATAAATATGAACGTCTTTATACGAAATGGAAAGATTTTGTAACGGATGATCTGGAAGATATGACGACTGGTGGAGAGATCAGCAAAGATCAACCGGACCAGAATTCGTATGGTACGCCGCTGAGAGAATATAAGATTCTATCTTATTTCGGCCGTTTGAATTATAGCCTGCTGGATCGTTATCTGTTTGAAGCAAATCTGCGTGCGGATGCTTCCTCCCGTTTCCACAAAGATAACCGTTGGGGGATTTTCCCGTCTTTCTCTGCCGGATGGCGTATCAACCAGGAAAATTTCATGCAGCAGATCGATTGGATCAATAACCTGAAAATCCGTGCATCATGGGGTACGTTGGGTAATATTAATAACGTAGGTAATTACGATTATTTCCAACTGTATAATAATGGTGCGGATTATAACTTCGACAATGAGGCTGTAAAGGGTGTACTGGAATCAAAACCGGCAAACGAGAAATTAGGCTGGGAAACGGTTGCCCTGACCGATATAGGTGTCGACTTCGATATCTTCAACGGACTACTGAGCTTAACAGCTGATTACTATGTGAAGAATACCAGTGATATCTTGCTGAGTTATAATGTGCCGTTGGAAACAGGTATTTGGTCTAACCCTTCGCAAAACATAGCCAAGGTGCGTAACAGTGGTTTTGAACTGGCTTTGACGCATCGCAAATCGTTCGGCGATTTTTCTTATGTGGTAAGTGCCAATATCGCAACCAACCATAATGAGATCAAAGATATGGGTGAATCTGATGATATTATCCAGAATGGTGGTGACAAGATACGCTATATCCTGCGCGAAGGCGAGTCAATCGGTTCTTTCTTCGGACTAAAAACAGACGGGTTGTATACACAGGAAGAGATCGATGCCGGTCATTATTATACCTACGGTCGTAAACCGAAAGCCGGTGATATAAAGTATGTTCCGCAACGCGAGAATGTAGAATGGGGTAGTGCCATTAACGGAGAAGACCGCACGATTATCGGTAAAGATGTGCCTGACTTTACATATGGTATTAATTTGAATCTGCAATATAAAGACTTCGAGCTTTCTATTTTCGGACAAGGTGTATCCGGGACAATGGCTGGTTTTGAATCTGAACAGGTTTCTGCTTTTATGTTGAACTCAAACCCACGTAAGTTCCATCTGGGACGCTGGACAGAGGAGAATTCGAATCCGCGTGCTGTTTATCCCCGTATCTATGGCGGACACAGTTTGGATGATTATAATCAGTATTTCTCAGATTACCAGTTGTTTGATGCAGACTATTTCCGCATCAAGACTATATCTCTGGGTTATCGTGTTCCGTCTAATCTTATTTCCAAATGGGGAATGTCTTCTTTGAAATTTTTCCTGACCGGTGAAAACCTGTTTACGTTGCGTGCCGATCATGTGATGAAAGATTTCGATCCTGAAGCCTCTTCCGGGCGTGGTATCGGTTCGTTAGGAACCAAGTCGGTTGCTTTCGGCGTGAACGTATCTTTTTAATTGATTCAATAATTTTAAATTAAGTAAGAGTAATGGTAAATCTAAATATAAAGAAATGGGCAGTGCTTGGTTTGATAACTGCCTTTTTTACAGCTTGTGATTTGGACGTGATTCCGCCATCCGATATATCGGCAGAAAGTTTTTGGACATCGGAGAAAGACGCATGGTACGGTTTGAATGCCTGTTATGCACAAGGGAACGGTTTTGATATCTGGGATGAGATGTGTACAGATAATGCCCATAGTCATAAACCTTGGGAAGGTCCATACGAATCTATCCAGCAAAGTGAACTGAGTACGGCGGAAGACCGTGGATATAGTTTCAGCACGGTTCGTATTGTGAACAACTTTCTGGAGAAGGTGGATAACTGTGAAATGGACGAAACCCTGAAAGAAAGGATGAAAGCGGAAGCTCGTTTTTTCCGTGCCCAGGCTTATTTGGATCTGACAACTAAATTTGGAAAAGTGCCAGTTGTAACAACTGTGATGGAATATGATGCACCGAATGTTCCGCGTGATCCGGTGGATAAAGTACAGTCTTTTATTCTGGACGAACTGGCTGCTATTGCTGCTGTCCTGCCGGACAAATATAACGGTGGTTATACAGAGGAAACCGGGCGTATCACACGTGCCGCCGCTTTGGCTTTGCGTGCACGTGCCGCACTGTATTTCGGAAATTTCACAGAAGCTGAAGCTTCGGCTAACAACATTATTAAAGAGGGGCACCATTCATTGTTCCGTGTGACGTCTTTGAATGAAGCACAGAGGAAAGAAGCGGAAGAATTAGGTCAGTTTATTGATTTTGAAGCAAAAGGTATCGATAAGGACAAGTTTGCAAAAGGACTGTTCAGCTATGAAGCTCTTTGGCATCATGACAATGCTTCTCCTTCCAATCCTGAGTATATCCAGACCCGCGAATATATGAATGACGATAATAATAATGACTGGGCACGTTATACGTATATCCGTCCCAGCCAGATGGGATCAGGATACTCTTCATTCGAACCGATGCAGGACTTGGTGGATGCCTATTGGGATATTGACGGCAAAACAGTGCGTTCGTTGATCCCGATGGAAACCCGTAAAGCAAATTTCGAGGTGATTACTGCTGAGGTGGATGGCCTGGATCAGGCAGCCTATATAGCAAAGGTTCCAACTATGGATCTTGCAAAATTTGCTTATATGCAGGAGTTCCGTAACCGCGACAGCCGTTTGTACGCTTCTATCCAGTTCCCGTTCAAGGGTTGGCACGAAACAGACTTTAAAGGCGGCACGTTTTATTACAGATGGGATCCGACCAAAGCCGGACTGGACGGAAATGAATCATGGAGCGGATATAGCTATCGTAAAATGGTGGCATTGAGTCCATATAACGATTATAACAGTTCTGACGATTATCCAGTCATCCGTTATGCCGAAGTGTTACTCACTTTCGCGGAAGCCCGTATTGCTAATTCTGGCTGGGACGGTGAAGTGCAGGCTGCATTGAACGATCTGCGTGACCGTTGCGGAATGCCGAATGTGCCGACTACCATGCCTTCAAAAGATGCTGCTTTGGAATTTGTACGTAATGAACGCCGTATAGAACTGGCCGGCGAAGGACATCGTTATGATGATATCCGCCGCTATGGTTCGGCCTATGGGCAGAAGGCTATGAATGGAATTACATATGCTCCGAACGGATATAAACTGATCGAAAAAAAATGGAACGATCGTATCCTTTTGATGCCTATACCTCAAAATGCAATGGACTTGAACCCGCTTCTGAAAGATGATCAGAATCCAGGGTATTAATTGACCTTAGTTCCGGGCCGTCCGGTATGAAGGATGGCCCGCTTTTCTTAACTTATTCGCACTTTATATATTTAAAATACTTATGAGAAGAATTGTTTATTTATTGTTTTTACTGGCTGTTTTAGCCAGTTTTACCTGTAGTCAGTCGGTGGCACAGGTAAGAATGATCCCGACATCAACACCTGAACGTCCTGCCGGACAGACAGATGTTTTGAATCTGGCTTGCGATCCTATCCCGACGGTACGTATTGCGTATATCGGTTTGGGTATGCGTGGAAGCGGAGCTGTTTATCGTTCTACTTTCCTGGAAGGAGTAGAAGTGAAAGCTCTTTGTGACCTGAATGGTGACTACGTGAAAAGTGCGCAAAAGACATTGACAGATAAAAAACTGCCTGTAGCCGATGAATATACCGGTTTGGATGATTGGAAAAAAATCTGTGAACGGGATGACATCGACTTGGTTTATATTTGCACAGACTGGTTGAAGCATACTCCTATGGCTGTTTATGCGATGGAACATGGCAAACATGTGGCTGTGGAAGTCCCTGCAGCCATGTCGATCGATGAATGTTGGCAATTGGTTAATGCGGCAGAAAAGACTCGTAAGCACTGTATGATGCTTGAAAACTGCTGTTATGACTTCTTTGAAATGGCAACTTTGAATATGGCTCAACAGGGAGTATTCGGTGAGGTGATCCATGGGGAGGGCGCTTACATCCACGACCTGCGTTCATTAAATTTCTATCCGAGTGAGAAGGGTGGTTATCAGGGAATGTGGCGTTTGAAATACAATGAGGAACATACCGGAAATCCGTATCCCACCCATGGATTGGGGCCGATCTGTCAGATTATGAATATTCACAGAGGGGATAAAATGAATTATCTGGTATCCATGTCCACTAAACAGGTGGGGATGACTGAATATGCCAAAGAAACTTTCGGAGCCGATTCAAAAGAGGCGAAACAGACCTATAAAGTAGGTGATATGAATACTACGTTGATCCAGACGGAGAAAGGAAAGACTATTCTGATTCAGCATGATGTTACCAGTCCGCGTCCGTACGACCGTCATCATGTCGTTAGCGGAACGAAAGGTTTTGCCCAGAAATATCCCGTAGAAGGTATTGCTCTGGAGCCTGAAGCACACGAATTTCTTAATAAAGCGCAAATGGATTCCATCATGGCTTTGTATGAACATCCGATAACTAAAGAGGTCGGAGAAAAAGCCCGGAAAGTAGGGGGCCATGGTGGTATGGACTTTATTATGGATTATCGTCTTATTTACTGTCTGCATAATGGTTTGCCGTTAGATCAGGATGTATATGATGCAGCCGAATGGTCTTGCCTGACCGAGCTGACGGAAACATCCGTGAAGCATGGAGGTGTCCCGGTCGAAATCCCTGACTTTACCCGTGGTGCATGGGATAAACTGAAAGGTTTGCAGTTTGCAAAATAACATCGGGTATAAGGAGGAAAGGGGGCTGTCGGACGTTCGTTGTATATGGATTGGGTGAAGAAGGTAAACACATCAATATATCCCGTGGAAGGAGAAGCAGCTGTTAAAGCGATTGTTCAGTAAGAAATGAACTGGTTATCCTGGCGATTATAGGCTGGGGATAACTCAGAGAAACAATAAGAAGAGAGTCTCTCCGGTAATTTACCGGGGAGACTTTTCTGTTTATCAATGAATTGTTATCTTCGTGCAGAATTTCTAACATAAACAAAAAATAATGAAAAGAACACTGCTAAGTTTTGCTACAGCCGCTTTGTTGTTTACCTCTACGTCTTGTGCCGACAAGACCTGTGCGACAGCGGACAAAGAACTCGCCTTGATTCCCGTGCCGCAGGAAATGACTGTCGGTTCGGATTGTTTTACACTTACACGCAGAGCTTCAATCACGTTGGATACTTCGAACGAAGATCTGAAGGGTATTGCGCAGTATTTTAATGAAAAGATAGCTCCGGCTACCGGCTTCACTCTCCCTGTAGAGAAACATGGGAAGATCGAATTCAAGCTGACGGACGATGCGGCATTGGGTGATGAAGGATACCACCTGAAAGTGAAACACGGCGATATTATCCTGACAGCCAATAAACCTGCGGGTATCTTCTACGGTGTGCAGACCTTGTTGCAGATGCTTCCGGCTGAGATCAAGAGCACAACCGAACAGCCGACAGATAAGAAATGGACGATCCCCTGTGTCGATATCACGGACAAACCGCAGTTCCCCTGGCGTGGTCTGATGCTCGACGTAAGCCGTCATTGGTTTACTAAAGAGGAAGTGATGAAATATATCGACGAATTGGCGGAATACAAAATGAATGTTTTCCACTGGCACCTGACGGATGACCAGGGATGGCGTCTGGAAATAAAATCTTTGCCGAAACTGACTGAGGTAGGTGCCTGGCGTGCTCCGCGTGTCGGACAGTGGTGGCAGCGCGAACGCCAGCAACCGGGAGAAGAAGCTACTTACGGCGGTTTCTATACCCAGGAAGATGTGAAGGAAGTGTTGGCTTATGCTGCTAAACGGTTTGTTCGCGTTATTCCTGAGATAGATGTACCGGGGCATGGTGTTGCTGCGCTGGTGGCTTATCCGGAACTCGCTTGTATGAAAGCGCCGGATGCAGTGAATGTCGGGAATAAATTTTACGGAGAAGACGAAAACACGCTTTGTATAGGAAAAGAATCTACTTTTGAATTCATGGATAAAGTGCTGACGGAAGTGGCTGCCCTTTTCCCGGATGAATATATCCATATTGGCGGTGACGAATGCTTCAAAGGCTTCTGGCATAAATGTCCCCGTTGTCAGGCTCGTATGAAAGCAGAGAACCTGAAGAATGAAGAAGAATTACAAAGCTATTTCATCCACCGGATGGGAGATATGCTGAAAGAGAAAGGCAAAAAGCTGGTCGGCTGGGATGAGATCCTGGAAGGTGGTCTTGCCCCGGATGCCAATGTAATGAGCTGGCGCGGTATGGAAGGCGGTATCAAGGCAGCCCAGGCGGGACATCATGTGATCATGACACCGACAAACCATTGTTATATCGACCTGTGGCAGGGTGAACCTTCCGTAGAACCGGATACCTATTCCATGTGCCGTCTGAAAGACTCCTATAGTTTCAATCCCGTACCGGAAGGTGTACCTGCCGAAATGGTGCTGGGCGGACAGGGAAATCTGTGGGCTGAATCGGTTCCGACTTTCCGTCATGCTGAATATATGACGTGGCCGCGTGGCTGGGCATTGGCCGAGGTGTTATGGAGCGGACCGGCTAAGAGCGACTGGAACGGATTCTGGCCTCGTGTAGAGAAACATTTCGTACGTGCCGACCAGGCAGACATTAATTACGCCCGTAGTATGTATAATGCAATTGTCAGCCCGTACCTGCAGGACGATGTCTTGAAAGTGGAGCTGGGTAGCGAGATCGACGGAACGGATATTTATTACACATTCGACAATACCGATCCCGACCGCCACACTCCGAAATACTCGGAACCGCTCAGTATTCCAAAGAATGCAACATGGCTCCGTATCGTAACTTACCGCGACGGTAAACCAGTCGGAAAAGTCATTACCCTGACTGTAAAAGAGCTTGCCAAACGTGCCGAAAAGGACAAACGTACCACCCACGGTAACCTGGATGTAAGCTGATCCTGATGGACGAAACGCTTGTAACGTATTTGTAATAAGGATGCAATACATGTGAAATAGCAATGCTGTTTCTTTGCAACCGGAAACAGCATTGTAATACATTTTTCACTGCACCAACCAACTCAGGAATGAAGATAACAAATGTAATGGCGCTCCTCCTGTTGGCGCTGCTTCCCTTTTTCGCGGAAGCTCAAAACACGGAACAATTAGATGCCCGCATCGATTCGCTTGCGGAAGAAACAGCAACACTGGATAAGATCGTAAAGGGACTGAGTAAGTTCAAAGTCTCTGCTTATATCCAGGGGCAATATCAGTATGGACAGGAAGATGCTACCCTGAAGGTCGGCGATAAGAACGAACACGAAGATAAAGGTTTTAACCGCATCGGCATCCGTCGCGGACGACTGAAGTTTGAATATAACGACGGTATCGGTACCGGAGCCGTACAGATCGAAGCTAACGATAAAGGTGTCAGTTTCCGCGATCTGTATATCGGAATTAAGGATCCCTGGACGAAGCGAAGCCAGCTGATGGCAGGTGTTTTCAACCGTCCTTTTGGTTACGAGATCGGTTATTCGACCAGTGGCCTGGAGTCGCCCGAACGTGCTACGATCATCCAGTATTTTTTCCCGGATGAACGCGACCTGGGGGCCATGTTAACGCTGCGTGCGAAGAAAGAAAGTCCTTTGGGTTTCCTTCGTCTGGACGCCGGATTGTTTGCCGGTAACAGTATCAATCGCGAAACCGACAGCCGTAAAGATTTTATCGGGCGTCTGGGAGCCGAGAAAGAAATCGGAAACTGGGGTAAATGGGGAGCGGGTTTCTCTTATTATAATGGCGGCGTTTACAATCCGACAACGGAAGCTTACGAAATGAAGGATAAACGTTTCGTCAAAATAGATAAAGATGAAACGGGTACGTATATGAAGCGTGAATATCTCGGTCTGGATGCGCAGTTGAGTTTTCTGAGTTCATGGGGAACAACAACATTACGCGCTGAAGGCCTGTTGGGTACGCAGCCAGGGATTGCTTCCAGCAGTAAAAGCCCGAATACCGGTACGCGCCCTGAAAACCTGCCGGAGAATGCCTTGTTCAAACGTCCGTTCATCGGCTATTTTTTCTACCTGGTACAGGATATCGGAACTTCCCCATTTTCAGCCGTATTCAAGTATGATGTATATGATCCGAATACCAAGTTGAAAGGGAATGAGATCGGTTTGGACGGTTCCAATACTTCTAAAACCGACCTGGCACAAAGTACGTTCGGTGTCGGTGCTCTCTATCGTTTTAATAAACATATCCGTGTACAGGCTTACTATGAATTCAACTTCAATGAAAAGAGCGACTTCGTAAAAGGATACGAAAAAGACCGCAAGGACAATGTCCTGACCGTCCGTTTACAGTATAAATTCTAAAACAAGTCGGAATGGGAACCTGTCCGGGCATAAGCTTCAGTTACAAATAAGGCATGCCTGATTATAGGTTTATTCTTCATAGAAATGTAACACCTGTTTCATGCCGTTGAAATACGCCTGTACTTACTTTGCAGTAAGAAAATTAATTCAATAAAGAGTAATGAAAAAGACGATTCTTTTGGCCGCTATGGCCATCGGTTTATTTACAACAAACGTATTTGCACAGAAGATCAAAGGTAGCGATACCTGCTTACCGGTCAGCCAGACGGAAGCCGAGAACTTTATGAATAAGAATAAAGGAACAAAAGTAACGGTTACTGGTGGTGGTTCGGGTGTCGGTATTTCTGCCCTGATGGAAGGTACGACTGATATCGCCATGTCTTCCCGTAAGATGAAATTCGATGAAAAGGTCCGTCTGCAGGAAGCAAAGAAGAACGCAAAGGAAGTGGTGATTGCCTATGATGCCCTGGCAGTGGTTGTCCATCCGTCCAATAAAGTAGATAACCTGACCCGCGAACAACTGGAAGGTATCTTTACCGGGAAGATCAAGAACTGGAAAGATGTAGGCGGAGCTGATATGAAGATCGTGGCTTATTCACGTGAAACATCTTCCGGTACCTATGAGTTTTTCAAGGAAAGTGTATTGAAGAACAAGAACTATATGAACGGTATCCTGAGTATGCCCGCTACCGGAGCTATTATCCAGTCGGTGAGCCAGACAAAAGGTGCTATCGGTTACGTCGGACTGGCGTATGTCAATAAGGACGTAAAACCGCTTCATGTCTCTTACGATGCCGGGAAAAATTATGTAGAACCTTCTTTTGCGAATGCAAAGAACAAGACCTATCCGATCGTTCGTCCGTTGTTCTACTATTACGAAGTGAAAAGTGAAGGCCGCGTAAAGCCTTTCATCGATTATGTGTTGTCTGCTGAGGGACAAGAAATTGTGAAGAAAGTGGGTTATATCCCGGTTAAATAGTTTAGTCTTTAAAGGTTTTGCTTTAGTTTTAATCTGAAGGGCCGATGTTATTGCACAAAAAAGATATACCTGTGCAATAATATTGGTCCTTTTTGCACATCATTTGGTTTATTGTGCTACCTTTGCTGCGTATTTATAAACTATATAAACTTACATGAAGACATTAACAATCGGAGATCTCAAACCCCGTTTCCCAATTATCCAGGGTGGGATGGGCGTAGGTATATCTCTATCCGGCTTAGCCTCGGCCGTTGCAAATGAAGGTGGGATTGGCGTTATCTCCGCCGCCGGTCTCGGACTTTTATATAAGAAATTATCTCCCAATTACACTGAAGCTGGCAATTTAGGCCTGGCTGAAGAGATACGTAAAGCCCGTGAAAAGGCCAAAGGTATCATCGGTGTAAACGTGATGGTCGCATTGTCTGACTTCGCTGAACTGGTGAAGACAAGTATCGCCGAAAAGGTCGATATTATCTTCAGTGGTGCAGGTCTGCCTCTCGACTTACCGTCTTTCCTGAAGAAAGACAGCGTAACGAAGCTGGTGCCTATCGTATCGAGTGCACGTGCCGTACGCATCATCTGCGAGAAATGGAAAAACAACTACGACTATCTTCCCGATGCTGTCGTGTTGGAAGGCCCGAAAGCAGGCGGTCACCTTGGTTACAAGGAAAACCAGCTTGAAGACGAACATTTCTCACTGGAAGAGTTACTGCCGCAGGTAGTACACGAAGTTTCTCTCTTTGAAGAGAAATATCACAAGAGTATCCCGGTAATTGCAGCAGGAGGCATTTATACGGGTGAAGATATCAAACGCATGATGGACCTTGGAGCATCAGGCGTTCAATTAGGAACCCGTTTTGTCACCACCACCGAGTGCGACGCTTCTGATGCTTTCAAAGAGAGCTACATCAAAGCGGAAGAGAAAGACATCGAGATCATCAAGAGCCCTGTCGGAATGCCGGGGCGTGCGATCCATTGTAACTTCCTCGAGAAGGTGAAGGCAGGCATCAAGCAACCGAAGGCATGTCCTTTCAACTGCATCAAGACGTGCGATATCTCGAAGAGCCCTTATTGCATCGTTACGGCGTTGTATAATGCTTTCAAAGGAAACTTTGAAAACGGTTATGCTTTTGCCGGAAGTAATGCCTGGAAGACCAGCCGTATCATGTCGGTGAAGGAAACGATCAATGAACTGATCAGCGAGTGGAAGTCGAAAGAATGATTTTTATCTACTTATATGAATACAAAACCCCGGTAGGCATAATGCTTATCGGGGTTTTATTATTATTGTTCAGGATCTTGTCCTGTCTTAGTAGTGTTACCGTATGTAGCATGCCAGTGCTGCTGTATGTAGGTAAGTAGTGTTACTACATGTACGTTAATAGTGCTACTAAGCATGACTTACCTATCCTGTCGGCAAGCAGTGATTATTGCTCATCCAACCATTTACTTAATCCTTCCTTATTCTGTACTGCGGCTGCAACACCAGCATTAGCTGCTTTGCTGAAATACTCGAGCGCTTTCTGATACTCTTTCTTTTTCGCATAGGCAACACCGAGGTTGTTCCATGCTTCCGGCGTGTTGATCTTCTGCAGACGTTCGATGCCGGCGTCGGTAGCTCCGCGTTCTATTTCGAGAGCAGCCGTGTTCTGTTGTGCAACCGGATCGGTCGGGTAGAGACGTACGGCAATATCGAATACTTCTTTAAATTCAGCACTTTCCTTCGGATAGGTGTTGGCTACCACGAACATTTCGTTCAGGCTCAGATACTGAGGTTTCGTTTTGATTACCTGTTTGGCTTCGTTTACATCGAACGGGCGGGCAATATAAGCCAGTGTATAGTCGATACGACGCAGGGCAGGATAATAATCGTCCAGCAACATGCGATATGTCTTACCACCGTTCAGCGCTTTTAGTTGTGCTTTACGTTTGTTGATATCGGAGATTTCCAGCACTTTGAGGATTTCATCGCGATTGGACAGGTTGGATGCTTTGACTGCATTGCGCAGGCCGATCCAGTCTTCACCTTCCCAATTGACTTTCATCAGTGAAGCAGCCATATCTTCCTTATCTTTCATATAAGTGGCAAAAGCTTTGGCACGGCTTTCCGACAATTTCATATTATACTCGTAACCACCTTCAGGAGATGCATAACCGGTGATGTTGAACTCGGTGAACTTCAGGTTCTTGTCATTACGTACTTCATTCACGATCTTGTTGACGTCTTTCAGTTCGGCAGCGTTATTCTTGAAGTCATGCAACAGGACAGACTTGCCTACTTCGAAGTTCAGATAAGCCGAATGGGTTTCGCTACGTTGTTTTACCGGTTCTGCCGGAGGAGTTACATAGCTTAGTTCGTAAGTCGGTGCAACCACGGGCGGCAATATACGTGACGACAGCGGAGTGATGTTGCTGGCTATATCACATGAGGCACATCCGGTCGTATTCGCCTGCATCACCAGTGAGGCGTTACGCATCCAGCTCTCGTATGGTACGGAGAGTGTCATCGGAATAGACTCCGCCTGGTTTTTCTTGTGACGGAAGATGACGGTCGGTGTCTGTGCGAACGGTTCGGCACCGAAGCCCATTTCGCGGTCGAGCGCTTTCATACGTTTCTTGCCGGTTACAACGAACGGATCGAACTTGATCGTATTTGCCTTGTCGGCCGATTGAAGAACCGGAGTGATGATAACCATGTTCTGCGATTTCAGGTTCATGTTGGTGAGGTTGGCGGTTGTCGATAATACAACCTGGCTACCCTCTTTTTTTACTTGCAGGTCGCTGTATGCTATACCGTCGGGGCTAACAGTCTGTGCCTGCATGCTCCCATAGGCGGAGCATAATAAAACGGTTGCTATATAGAATAACTTCTTCATTTTGCTTGCTTGATTTTAGTGGATAAAATAGATAAAAGAGATAGACGCTTTCGTCACACCCCAGTAGTTGTGGTTGCCTGTACGAAGTTTCGGCATATCTTTGCCTTTGGCGTATTCGTCGTAATGCATACGGGCGTAGCCTGCACCGATCTCGGCTTCGAGTCCCCAGCGTTTGCTCAATATCCATTGATGACCGATACTGACGCCTCCACCATACATATAACCATCGTAGCGATGGTTTTCCAGTTTCTTGAACATATCGAACGGCAACTTGAATCCGGCTACATCGTACTGCCCGCCCAGGGCATGGACTCCGATGAACGTACCGTTGAACTTCTCGCAAGTCCAGAAACGAACGCCGGCATGGGCAAGCCAATGCTTGAACTGTTTGTCGTTGTTAAACTCGAATGGGTTATAACCCGCAGAAAGGTCCATCGTAACCTTCTTCCCCAATCCTACTTCCAGACCTAAGTTGGGAGTGGCGGTGGCATCGTAGACGATATTGTTCTTTAACGCAACATGCTGTGCACTTGCATACAATGAGAATAATAACGTTGCTCCTATTAAAAAGAATCTCTTCATATGATATTCATTATTAGTGATACTCATGAATGTAACATAAGTAGAGACGTGAATGTTCGTGGTTGTTATAAAAAAAGGGTGAAATGTTAGCGTTAATTATTAAGGGGCACGCTGAAGCCTCTCCAAGTCAGGCCTTTTTGATGTCACTAAGTTCTACCAGCTTGTTCACTATGGCATAGACCGTAAGGGCACTGGCACTGTGTACCTGTAGTTTGCGGGCGATGTTCCTCCGGTGTGTGATGACGGTATGGGTGGAGAGAAACAGGCGGTCGGCTATCTCGCGGTTGGTCATACCTTTGACTACGCAGACGACGATCTCTTTCTCGCGCGTACTCAAAGTTTGTTGTTCGTCTGCGTCATTACCTTCTTCTTTCTTTGCGTGCAGGCGCTCCAGTTTATGCTTCAACTCGTCGGCACTGTCGAAGATGCTGATCTGATCGTCGTAATAACGGGTGAGGGAATGGTCCGTGAGTGTATAAAGCAGGGCGAAACACTTCATATCCGGGCATCCGGTCATCTCTTTTAAGTGAGGGATCGTGAAATAACCCGGGATAGAAGGGTTGATGATAAGGATATCCGGTTGGTGTGTCCGGAGATCTTCTGTAAGCGATTCGATGGTTGCTATTTCTGAGATCTGGATGCGGAGACCTGGCAGGTGCTTTAACATTGTTTCCAA
Source organism: Parabacteroides sp. AF18-52 (assembly GCF_003479145.1). Lineage (NCBI taxonomy): Bacteria > Pseudomonadati > Bacteroidota > Bacteroidia > Bacteroidales > Tannerellaceae > Parabacteroides > Parabacteroides sp. AF18-52. The sequence continues at coordinate 57,455 of NZ_QUGR01000023.1, read as the reverse complement.
CCCGCTGCGGATAATAGCGGAAGGTTCAGCAATAACGATCTTCAAATAAGCACTCATAGGTTGTTATTTAATTGTTTTTTCTAATGCAAGTATTGCAGGCATGAAGAGGTAGTCTTCCACATGGTTGTGGGAAGCCAGGTCTTGTTCCGTGGCGAAGATATCGAAGAGGACACTGTTCAGCAGGTTACTTCCGGGACCGGGGTAATATTTGATCAGGATGTTCTTCAGTTCGACAATCTTCATTTCTATCTGGTCATGCCGTTTGCGGAAAATAGAAATATTATATTTCGGATCTTTTACTCCTTTCAACAGATCGCGGACATACGGGAAAACGACTTTCTCTTCGTATGACATATGTTTATTTACCTCTTCGGCATATTCATCGAAGAAGCGCTGGATGACAAAGGCTACGTCCTGCGGACATTCGCCGATCGATTCCAGCAGCTTTCTGCGCAGATGCGGCAGCCGGAAATTGAGGAAGTAATCGTGTGCATTATGGAGATAAGTGATCAGAGCCTCGATGGACAGGCATTTGTCCACGTTCATAACCGGAGCGGATACATCTTGTGTCAGGAAGTTGACGACTGTGAGAAAAGTACAGGCATCGACACCATTCTGACGGCATACTTCTCCGATGTTCTTTTCACCGAAGCCCAGGGCAATGCCAAAACGACTCATCACGAGCACCATCGGATAGTTCTCGCATATAAGATCACTCATTTTGTCGGTTTCCCGGTATTTCCCATTTTTATACATAAGCTATAATCGTCCTTTCTTTTTTGTTTTGGTGTTTGACTGCTCAAAGATACTTCTTTTTTAGGGAACCTCTTGGCTTGTTATTAATCTTTCACGTTTGTTGGGTCTGTTTGTTCTCCATATGGAGCCATCGGCTCGTTCAGATATTTGGGGTCCTGATTGCGTAACGTATAGGCCAGACGCGCCGGATTACGACGGTTATCCCACAGGACAAGAACGGTAATCTGTTCGTCGCTGTGGTGGTAGAATACGGAATAGTCGTCTATAACGAGGGCATGACGGATATGGGGGTATTCTGTCCATTTTACTCTTCTTTTCCTAGCCATTCGTCAAAGAATTGATCCATTTCCTCTTCCGTATAAGTCTGCCCGCTCCGCATCTGTTCTAATGCCAAGTCTATTCTTCCTTTCAGTTCGGGGGAGAAATGGAGAACACCGTCTTCAACATAGGGACTTTCTGCTTTAACGCCATCCTGTTCGTTGAAGATTTCTTCAATCCTGTCGAGGATATCCTCGTCGAAGGTCTCTTCCAGGCGGTCTATCAGTTTCTGTTTGCGTTGTAAGAATGTCATAAGGCTTTTGTTTTAAAGTGTTGCTACAAATGTAAGCATAATAATCGATTATAACGGAGCATATTCCGGTTCATCTACGGCTATGACGGCAATACATTCGATTTCGACTAACCAACCCGGGCGGCATACCGGAGCCCGGACGATGAGGTAAGGCATATTCGGATGTTGGGTTTCCATATACTGTTGCACACGGGCGAAGTCGCCGGTATCACGTATATAGACGATGGCTTGCATGATATCGTTCAGGTCGGCACCGGCTTCGTTGAGGAGGGCGGTGATATTTTCGATCATACGCTCCGATTGTCTGATCACATCGCCCGGATGAACGATCTCGCCATATCTGTCGATACTCGCCGTACCGGATACGAAAACATGACGGCGGTCACCGTATGTGATGGCAACACCTCTTTCAAAGGTTACTCCGTATTCATAAGTCCGGCTCAGATGGTCGGGAGCATACAGATATTGGATCTGTTCCCGTCCGATACCCGAAACAGCGTACGTATCCATGGTAACGAACACATTTGTATCCTGATAACGGCCTTCGATACCGGTACTGGCTATGAAATGGGTGTTTTCCGTCAGGTTCTGCGTAGCGAAAACCTCCTTGCGGGCTTTGACTACCCCCGGATAGTTCACGTCGACATTCTGTACGAATATCCAGGTACGTATACAGTTATTGGCCAGCGTGCAGTTGGCAGCAGTCAGTTGCATGATATAATCGCGGAAGATAAGCCGTGTCTGATATTCCGAATTGGCAGCACGGTTGCAGAGGTTGGCACCGAACAATTGGCGGTAACTGCCGTGACGTGCTTCGAACAGATTACTGGGGAGTACTTGTGTCTGAACTCCGGTCTGGAGCCACACCCAGAGAGCGATCTTTGTCCCGTTCATGGGAGCTTGCTGTACGATGGATAAAGCACAATACGGGTTGGAACGGTCCTTTTCCATTAACAAAGCAGTCTGGTTGGTTACGTCACTCAGGAAGTAGCGGCGGAATACGGCAGTCGGATTTCCCGGAAGTTCTTCGACACATTGTTTATATGCCTGCTGTAGGTTCTGTAACTGGGTGGGATAATCTTCCATATAATCTGTTTGCTGGAAGATGACATGATATTCCGTAATTCCCTTTTTGGTTTCGAATGAAGTGATCTGTACCTCTGTTTTATCGTATTGTTTTGTTGTTAACTCCATGGTAGCTGATATCTATTATTGTTTCTTTCCCAAAGATACAGTATATCAGTCTGAAGCCAAATTTTGGAATGTGAAAAGAAAATAAAACTGACTTGTCAGGTCTTTTTAATATCATTCAGTTCGACCAGTTTGTTTACGATGGCATATACGGTCAGACCGCTGGCACTATGCACCTGTAGCTTTCTGGCGATGTTCCGGCGGTGGGTGATCACGGTATGGGTGGAAAGGTACAAACGGTCGGCTATTTCCCGGTTGGTCATACCCTTTACGACACAGACGACGATCTCTTTTTCCCGGGCACTGAGAGTCTGTTGTTCTTCCTCTTCGGGTTCGGGAGTGACTTCTTCCGCATTCAGCCGCTCCAGCTTATGTTTCAGTTCATCGGGGCTGTCATAAATATTGATCAGGTCGTCATAAGGGCGAAACATGGCGTGGTCGGTAGCCATGCAGGCAATCGCGATACATTTCATTTCGGGGCAGCCACATTCTTCTTTCAGGTGCTGTATTCCGAAATAGCCGGGAAGTGAAGGGTTAATGATCAGTACTTCCGGCCGGTGCATCCGTAGACTTTCCACCAGACATTCTGCGGTAGCGATTTCCGTCAACTGGATATGCAGTCCGGGCAGCCGTTTCAGGATGGTGATCAGCCCGCAACGAATAATGGAAGATGGTTCTGCAACAGCTATTTTAAAGTTAGTGCTCATAAAGCAACGGTCATTTGATTGTTTTTTCAATTGCTAGTACGGCGGGAACGAAGAGGAAATCTTCTACCCGGTTATGAGAAGCCAGATCCTGTTCGGTGGCAAAGATATCGAACAGGACACTGTTCAGCAGATAATTGTCGGGTCCGGGATAGTATTTGAGCAGGATATTCTTGAGTTCGACGATCTTCATCTCTATCTGGTCGTGCCGCTTGCGAAAGATACTGATATTGTATTTGGAATCTTTCACTCCGTCTTGCAGGTTGCGTACATAAGGGAAGACGATCTTTTCTTCATACGACATATGTTTATGGACCTCGTAGACATAGTCGTCGAAAAATTTAGTGATGGCGAAGGCGATATCTCCCGGGCATCCGGTGATCGCTTCCGTCAGTTTACGGCGGATGTGCGGCAACCGGAAGTTTAGGAAATAATCGTGCGCATTATGCAGATAAGTGATCAGCGACCGTAGGGAAAGGCAATTGTTGATCTCGTTGATCGTACCTGAATTTTCTTCCGAAAGGAAATTGACAACGGTAAGGAACGTGCAGCAATCCACTTCGTTCTGCCGGCATACATCCCCGATGTTTTTCTCCCCGAATCCCAGGTCGATACCGAAGCGGCTCATTACGAGAACCATGGGATAGTTCTCGCAAATCAAGTCGCTCATTTTATCTGTCTCTTTGTATTTTCCTTGTTTATACATGTTGTTGTATTTATGGTGTTTTATTTATAAACAGGGGTATTGCGGAAAGTCTGCCGGAATAACGGCAATACATTCCGTTTCGATCAGCCATCCCGGACGACATACCGGTGCCAGTACGATCAGGTGCGGCATATCCGGATGATGGGTGCGGATATAACGGTTTACTTCCTCGTAATCTGCCGGGTCGCGAAGATAGACGATAGCCTGCATGATATCGGCAACGGAAGCTCCGGCCTCCTGCAGCAGGGCGCTGATATTCTCCATCATCCGTTCAGTCTGTTTCAAAATATCTCCGGGATGGACGATCTCCCCCCGGTTATCGATACTGGCTGTTCCCGACAAGAATATCTGTTTCCTGTCACCGTACGAAACGGCTGTGCCCCGTTCAAAGGTGACACCGTATTCATACGTCGGGTTCAAATGGGTAGGGGCGTAGAGGAACTGTATCTGTTCCGGTTGCAGGCCGTCTACCGTATAGGCATCCATTTGTACCAATACCTCCGGATCGGCATGGCGTCCTTCTATCCCGGTACTGGTTATGTAGTGCGTTTTCTCCGTCAGATTCTGTGTGATGAAAACCTCTTTGCGGGCTTTTACGACACCGGCGTAGTTTACATCTACATTCTGTACGAAAAACCAGGTCCGGATACAGTCGGCTGCCAGCGTACAATGTTGTTCGGTCAGTTGCAGCACATAATCGTTCAGTAACAGACGTGTATGATATTCGGATGTGGCAGCCTTGTTGTATGCACCGCCGGTCCACAGATGGCGATACTTATTATGAGAAGCCTCAAACATACCGGAATTGTAGGTCTCCGTAGTCATATCGGTTTGTAAATAAACCCATAAGGCTATTTTAGTACCGTTTAGCGGAGCTTGTTGTACGATCGATAATGCACAGAACGGGTTTTCACATTCCCGTTCCATCAGCAGTTCCGTTTGATTTGCCGCATCGCTCAGGAAATACCGCCGGAATACGGCTACGGCTTTACCGGCTTCTTCTTTTGTTACTGTTTCGTATGCTTTTTCTAATTTATCCAATTGTTTGGTAAAAGGCAGCGAAGGGTTGGTAACGGAAAATAGTATATGATATTCCGTCACCCCTCCCTTGCCTTCAAAAGAACAAATTTGAGCGTGAATGAAGTCTTGTTCGTATATTTTTGTTTTGAATGCCATAATTATAAATTTATTCTTGGGCTCCCCCTTCGATCCAACTCTTCAAAAGAGAAATCTTTTCGGGTGAACCGGATAACAAATCATTATGATAATGGTTGCTCGCCCCTTCTGTCAGTACATCCATGATGAAGCTGTTATCTGCATCACCAGGCTTTACAAGCATTTTCCCTTCATTCGAAGAGTTCGCTTTTACATTGACCAAAGCACTGTGACTTTTTCCTTCAGTCAGATATAGACCATCTGCAGCACTGGCCCCGGCCCCATGACAGCCGGTACAGCTAGCATCAAAAATGCTTTTTTGTATACCATTGAATAAACTCGCATTGACCGTACCTATATCCAGCTTTAGCGTATCGGATGAATCCGTAAAATCCGTTTGATAGAAACTGACAATACGCTTTCTCAGTTTATTGATAACACAAACTTCTATCTGGCTGACCTCATTTGAAATACCTTTTAAAATAAGGTCCATCGAGCCATCGTCTGCGGTTGTCACTGTTTTGGCAACCGCTGCATATTCATCATCCTTTTTAAATCCGGCGACAACAATCGTATAATCGCTGGGCCAGGTTTGAACGCCCTGGATAGTAGCTGTAACCCTGGCTATGCCTCCCTCTATCTCTACGTGTCTGCCCTCGTCGTAAATTTTGCCGTCATCGCAGGAAGCGAAAAGACAAGAGAATAGTAGCGCATTGATTATGAATGAAAAAAACTTTCTATTCATGGTGTGACAATTAGAATGTATATTGAAGCAAAACTGTTCCTGAATGCATAGCTAACCCTAGATCATCGTTATCACGATCAAGCTGTGTGTCATGTCCCGTACGTCCGATGAACTGATACATTGCCTGCAATTTCAGATTACATCCAGTAAAGAAATAGTTGAATCCGACTGCGGGCATATTCAGGAAACCGTTTGTGTCTACTCCGTTGCGGTTAAAGAAATCGTAGCGGGCCGTCGCTTGCAGGCGATTGGTTACAAAATAACCGCCTTGTACATATCCGCCCAGATAGTTATAACTTTCATCTATTTTCTGTCGTTTGGTGAAACCAACGTTCATATAATAGAGCTCCGCTCCCAGATAAAGACGGTTTTTCAACATGGCAAATTCAGCACCGGCACGGTAATCGTTTGTACTTTCATTTTCGCTTTCTACATTTAAAGACGTTGATAGGCCGAATAATATTTTATCTTCTTTCAGACGATTGGGATTTCCTTGATTGGACGGCATAACACCTTTTGGCATGTAAGTAATACGTCCGGCATATAATAAAGAAGGGATATGCCAATCATCGCTGAATGTTTTTGAAGCCACGTTTACGGAGCTACCTGTACCATTAAATATACCCACTTCATAGCCGAATTTTTCTTTGATTAATCCGTGAACTTCTACACCCAGGTCAAAGCCTGTGCCGATATTGGGAGTTACGGCATTCAGTGAATAGGGCAGAATGACAGGTGCTGTCAGTGAAACAGGAAGAGTAGGCATCAGTGTCTCTCCTAATGTTGTCAGATAAGCATGCGCGAACGGTGTTTTGAACTTACCTACGCGTATGGCAAAACTTTCTTTGAGTTTTACGTCAAACCAAGCCTGTTGCAGAATACCACCTCCGCTTGAGGCTGCATTGATAGACAGGTTGAATGTAACCATATTGAACGCTTTTCCTGTAAAACCGAGAATGGCGTATGGGATGGAAAAACCGGAATTTGCAATATTGTCTTGATTATAAGCAGGATCCAAACCTTCATCATCGTAATAATTGATATTTGCACTGGTTTGAACGAGCATATAAGGTTTAAAAACAAAATCGCCTTTTTTAGTGCCGATAGTGAAGCCTTCTTTGCCGGACAAAGATACCACCCCGTTTTCCGTATCTTCTTCGTGCTGGGCCAGTACTGTTAATGGTAAGAACAGTAATGCAATGATTGTAGTTATTAGTTGTTTCATCTTTGTTGTCTTGCTAATTATAATGAATTGATAAATGTGATTAACGCATCGCGATCTTCTTTGCTCATTTTCTTGAATAAATTCTTGGAAGCCTCTCCTTCACCTCCGTGCCACATGATGGCTTCAACCAGATTGCGGGCACGTCCGTCATGCAGATAGTAGGTATGTCCGTTGACTGTCTCTTGAAGGCCGATTCCCCATAAAGGAGTGGTACGCCATTCATTGCCGCGTGCCAGACCGCTGACATAGTTGTCGTTCAAGCCAACTCCCATAATTTCAGACCCCATATCGTGTAATAGGAAGTCTGAATATGGATGGATGGTTTGTCCTCCCAGCCAGGGTAATTGTGTCCCATTCAGTAAAGTAGCACCACGTGTCTTGGTGTGCAGAGTCGTTACGTGGCATAGGTGACATTTGGCTTCGTAGAATTTTTGTTCTCCTTTGATTACCTGCGGATTGTTGACATTTCTTCGGGCCGGTACGCCCAGGGCATGCAGATAAAGGTCTACATTTTCCATCTCTTCCGTTGAAACGTCTAACTGGTCATACGAAAGGCCCATCATGCTGCCCTGATCCATTTGTATCTGTCCTTCGCAGATTTCTTCCGGATAACGGCTGTTGGTTACCCCCATATCGCTGGAGAAACCCAATTCGATGGTCAAGTCGGCATGTTGCGCCTTATTGCCAGACAGACCCAGACGCATGACACCTCGTTCGGAAATGTAGTTGCAACGACCGCTGATGCCATATTCAGGATAATTACTTTTAGCGGCAAGGGCTTCGATCTCTGTCGGGTCGAGTGCCATCATCTGCCCCATGCCGACATGGCGTAAAGGAATACGTACGGTACAGAACAGATCCTTTGGAGCGATACTGTCGGCATACCATTCTGAAATAGAATATTCAGGTTTGCATAACTCGTATGTTTCGCCATCAGGAAACGAGAACGTTTCGTAAGTATATTGAACGGAAAGTTTTCCTTCCGGCTTTACACCATATATGGCCTGGTCGTGCAATACTCGGCCGTAGTTTCTGAATTGTGCCCCGTTTCTTTTGGCGATATAAACCAGCATAGAGGAAAATCCGTAGCTTCCGGAGCCTCCTTCGCTCCATAATGTCGGTTTGGTTCGTCCGGCATTACGATGGCAGCTACCGCAGGAATAGCCTGCATACACGGGGCCGAGGCCGCCGCCTGTGCCGTTACTACTAGTACGTACGTCGTCATACAATCTATCTCCGTTGTTAAACCGGGTTGAATATTTGCCGGAAACCCAGTCTGCTTCTGTGTCGTACGCTACGGATGAGTTGAGGAAGATGGTCGAAGTCCCGGCAGAGAGTGCATAATTGTTAGGAACTTCCACATCATCCATATCTATTCCTTCTTTGTCGCAGGAACAGAGTGGAACGAGGAACAACAGAGGAAAAAACAGATATCGAAATTTCATATTGATTTTTCTTTATTTTTGATCAGATCTTATTGGTTTGAAATCCATCATCAAACATTCCAAAGCCTTGGAGTAGCCTGGTCGCATAACCAGGCTACTTCAAGGCATTATAGCAATGGTGAAAAAGTTTCACCTGGCTCTTTATTAGTTGTTTACTTTACGCGGTTTTCCGTCTTTGAACAACAGGTATTCCAGCGTGTGATAACCACGTACATTTTGTGCGGCTTCTACATCTGCGCTGTCATCGTCTTCGTCCCATTCGATTTGGTCGAAGTTTCCGGATTGCAGGACACTTACAATCATGTTCTGGTCCAAAGGCCAGCTGTCCATATTCGGGTCAAGATTTTCTGTGTCAACCGGACCAAACAGGAATCCCTCGCTCTTTTCCCACGGTTCGCGGGCCACAAGCCATGCTTCGCTGGCTGCCTCGAAATTGCTGTCGCTCGGGCTATTTCTGAACTGTTTAACTGCTTCAAACAGAGCTGCGTTCTTTTCCATCAATGATTTGTAGGTAGGCAATACAACATAGTCGGTATATTGAACCAGGATGGCTTCCAGCTTGCTGTCGTTCGGTGTGTTTTCATAGGCGGCACGTACGGCTGCTTTTACTTCTTTCAGCGTGTTTTCCAATGAAAGACAAGCCTCTTGAGCGGCTAACGCTTCATCGCTGTTGATGTTGTTACGGAAAGGCTGTGGGATATTTTGGATAGCGTCGGCTGCTGCATGGATAGCATCGTCCAATTGCTTGTTCATATCGGCATCCATTGCTTCAACCAATTTGTAGATGGAGCTTGTCTGAATGTCGTTCTGGTCGTTGGTGTCGTTGCTTGAAACTGTTCCGTAGTAAGAGTTACGGATTGACCAGATGTTGTTGGTATAGTCGTCGCGTGAGTGCCAGCTATACCACGATTCTACGGCATAAAGTGCACCTTCTTTGTCTCCTGAATTGTATTTGTCGAGCGGGTCACCGATTTTGGCACTACCTACTTCGTTGGCGATTTCGGCACATTTGTCGAAGATTTGTTCGATACCGTTCAGTGCCGTCTTGATGCTTGTTTCGCCTCCGATGTTATGTTTCTTGAAAGCTTCAGCATAAGGGCCTGTACCTTTGTAGTCTTCATTCCAATATTTGTATAAGTTGGCAGCGTCGTTTTTCAACAGGCTGGCAACGTTATACATGTAGTTACCCCATGCACCTGCATTCTCTGCAGAATAGTCAAGGTCTGCCGGAGTTTCTGTATCCGGTCCGTTGTTGTCATCGTCAGAACAAGCACTGAAAGTCAATGCTATCCCTAACATAAGTGTTGCAAATGATAAAAATTTCTTTTTCATTTTCTTTTGTTATTAAATAGGTTTATATTCTTTCTTCTTATTTACTCAGAAACCAGCCTACGTAGGCAACGGCCAGGCTGAACTCGTTTTCACTGTTATATTTTCCTCCGCCGATTTTGCGTGTCGAATAATCTGCTTTGACAACCAGGTTAGGAAGTGCATACCAGTTTAAACCGGCTGTCCACATGCTGACTTTGGTGCGCGGGTCCATGGTCTGTCTGCCTTCACCCTTTTCTTGCGGATTGTAATATTCGAAACGTGCAAACGGATAGATTACAGGTACTTTCTTGTTGTCTTTGAAGACGGAACGAAGGTTGACACCTACTTCGCCACCATAGCTGACTGCGTTTTTGGCAACCGGAGTAAGGCGGCTGTAAGGAGACGTATTACTTTGTGAACCGATTTTGCCGGAAAGGGCTTCGGCATTGCTTAAACTGCCGTAAATCATGTTTCCGCGGGCGGTTACATATTTGTTTTTATATTGAAGGTCTGCCGTATAAATGCGTAGCGGACTTTTTCCGATGCTGGCGAATGTCTGGGGTTTGTCGGAGTTCGCACCCACATTATTACAATAATAGAAGGAAGCGCCTACTCTTAATCCGGGAACACCTTCATAATTTAAACGGCCTACATAAGCAGGAGAGGTGAAATTGTCTGTCTCGAAAATACCTTGTTTACCTCCAGCAACCCATTCGTCGCGCGAGAATCCGCAGGCGTTTAATCCGGCAACAACCAACGCTTCATAACTGAAGCGAGTATAATCCCTACCAAATGTACCGAACACTTCGATACCGTTTTCATGCCATGTGGAGGGGATAAGCATTGTTTCCCCTTCCGGACGCGATGTGCCGAAGAAATTGATAGGCTCATGATGGGCGTTAGTCAAACCGACCGGAACGATAATATGTCCTACCCGGACATTAAATGCGGGATGGATTAACCGTGTGATATGAAACTGTTCCAGTGCAACTTCGCCACCTTTTTCGACTTCTGTTTCGTATTCTCCGTTTTCTGTATTTTCAAGTTCATAGGCAGTACCTGTACCACCTGCTTCGAATTCAATTTCTGCTCCTAATATCCATTTAGGATTAAATTTATAGTCGAAAGCTACAACGAAACGAGGGATGGATATTGAGTTTCTGTTTGTTTTTGCATTTCCATTATTCCCCCCGTAAAAGCGGTTGATACCATAATCCATAAAATTCGCAAGGATTTCCCCATAACCGCCAAATCTAAATTTATCATAACCGTTGGCATAAATTTCTGCCGACTTTTCTACAGCTGTTGGCTCTTCGTTGCTTTGTGCATAGGCTGTTGCATAAGAACTAAGTAGAGTGATAGCCAACAGGTTTGTTAATTTTCTCATTGCCTTTTTAAATTTTTGGCAAAATTAGAGTGGTTGGGAAGTATGCGCAATCGCATATAGTAGGTAAAAATTGACAGGACTTACCTATTTGTAGGTATTTGTAGTGTTTATTCACTAACTTTGTCATTTCTCCGTCGCCGAGGGGCGGGCAGGTCAGTGGTATATGTTACGGGAGAGAACCTGCTGGCAGAATAGCAGCGCAGGCGATTTTTTGTCCTGTAATCCCTATTAATAGTTAGAAATGAGTCCATTTTACATATATATAGGTATTGTGGCCTTAGGGTAGTGCCCGTATATTTGCACCATCAATTAAGTTTTACTATTAGTATAATCGTCCTGACCAAAACCCCGATTTGTTGATTTTTATGTACACCTATTATTTAAGGTAAAATACCCAAGTGGAAGGGAGTTTTTTTATTGGTTGTCCCTTTCATATAAAAGATGAGCCATCCTGTGAAGAATGGCTCTTTTTATTTTTTCGTCTTTTCTTTAGTATAGAAAGCAATTTGCTTAATATAACACAAAGTAGGTAACAGACACCTCCCTTTTTACTCTATTATAGGTATTGTGTACTTTCCTAGCCGCCTCTATCTTTGCAAATGTAAAAAGTAACACTATTAGTATAATCGCTATATCAAAACCTTTTTGCTAATTATGTAAGCATATAAGATGATTAAACGTATGTCGGGAAGTTTTTATTGGTTGTTTCCGACATAAAAAAGGGGCTCCCCTGTGAAGGATGGTCCCTTTTTTATTTTTTTGTTATTATTTATAATCCATACGCTATGATACCTAAAAGAGGCTATATGCTACTATTCTCCGGCCTTTTTTGTAACTATTTGTAGGCATTTTGACCGTTTCCGGCATATCAAGTATATATGACCAGTTTCTTGTCCCATATAAAAGCTGTACCTTTGTATCGAAATTAAAACCGAAGTAAACAAAGATAGGTATGAAGTTTGAAAACGAGAACTGGGCGCAGTTCAAAGGCGAAATTTGGAAAAGAGAGATTAATGTAAGGGATTTTATCCAGAACAATTATAAACCTTATGAAGGGGATGATTCTTTCCTGAAGGGTTCCTCGGATAAGACGAAAAAGGTTTGGGATAAACTGACCGAAATGTTTAAGGTAGAAAGGGAGAAAGGTGTTTACGATGCTGAAACTAAATTACCGCAGGGGATAGATACGTACGGTCCCGGGTATATCGACAAGGAAAATGAGGTCATTGTCGGTTTGCAGACAGACGCTCCGCTGAAACGCGGTATTTTCCCGAAATGCGGTGTCCGCATGGTAGAAAACAGCTTGACTGCTTATGGCTATGAGCTGGACCCGATGACAAAAGAAATCTTCACGAAATACAGAAAGACGCATAACGAAGGCGTATTCTCAGCTTATACGGATGAAATGATTGCAGCACGTCGCTCCGCTATCATCACCGGTCTGCCGGATGCTTACGGACGCGGACGTATCATCGGTGACTACCGTCGTGTAGCATTGTATGGTACTGAAATCCTGATCACAGAGAAGAAGAACTATCTGAAACGACTCGATATTCAGGAACTGACGGAAGAGATTATCCAGAGCCGTGAGGAGATATCCGAACAGATCAAGGCCTTGAAGGCTTTCGAAAAGATGTGTGCAAGTTACGGTTTCGATGTGACACAGCCGGCTAAGAATGCACGCGAAGCCGTTCAGTTTGTCTATCTGGCTTACCTGGCTGCTGTAAAAGACCAGGATGGTGCGGCTATGTCGTTGGGACGTACTTCTACTTTCCTCGATATTTATCTTGAAAAAGATATCCGTGAGGGCAAATTGACGGAAGAAGAAGCACAGGAGTTGATCGACCAGTTTATCATCAAACTGCGTATTGTCCGCTTTCTGCGTACTCCGGAATATAACGATCTGTTCTCCGGCGATCCTGTATGGGTGACTGAATCTTTAGGCGGACAGGGTGTCGACGGCCGTTCTCTGGTGACAAAGACATCTTACCGTTATCTGCATACATTATATAACCTTGGCCCGGCTCCGGAACCAAACCTGACAGTGCTGTGGTTCAATAATGCTCCTGAAAACTGGAAACGTTTCTGTGCAAAGGTTTCTATCGATACTTCTGCTATCCAGTATGAGAACGACGATCTGATGCGTCCGGATTATGGCGACGATTATGGTATTGCCTGCTGCGTATCTCCGATGAAGATCGGTAAGCAGATGCAATATTTCGGCGCACGTGCCAACCTGGCTAAATGTTTGCTGTATGCGATCAATGGTGGACGTGACGAACGTTCAGGTGCGCAGGTAGCTCCGAAGTTCGAGCCGATCACCAGCGAATACCTCGATTATAACGAAGTAATGGAGAAATACGAACAGATGATGCGCTGGCTGGCGAAGGTATATGTCAATGCTCTGAAGATCATCCATTATATGCATGATAAGTATGCTTACGAAGCCTTTGAGATGGGCTTGCACGACGGTCATGTGGAACGTATCCGTGCGACAGGTATTGCCGGTCTTTCTATCGTGGCCGACTCATTGGCGGCTATCCGCGATACGAAGGTGAAGGTGATCCGTGATGAACGCGGACTGGCTGTCGGTTTTGAGCGCGAAGGCGATTATGTTCCTTTCGGAAACAACGATGACCGTACGGACAGTATTGCTGTGGATATTACTGAAATGTTCATGGAATATCTGCGTCAGCACCAGACATACCGTAACGCTACTCCGACACAGTCTATCCTGACCATTACTTCTAATGTCGTATATGGAAAGAAGACAGGTGCTACGCCTGACGGACGTGAAGGTGGTACGCCGTTTGCTCCGGGTGCCAATCCGATGAACGGACGCGATACCAAGGGGGCGATTGCCGCACTGGCTTCTGTTGCCAAGTTGCCGTTCCAGCATGCACATGACGGTATCTCTTATACATTTGCCGTTTCTCCGTCTACTTTAGGTAAAGAACGTGATATTCAGATCGCCAATATGGTAGGTTTGCTGGATGGTTACTTTACTCCTGACGGCGGTCAACATCTGAACGTGAACGTTTTCGATAAGGAATTACTGTTGGATGCTATGGACCATCCTGAAAAATATCCGCAGCTGACCATCCGTGTTTCCGGTTATGCCGTGAACTTCGTGAAACTGACACGCGAACAGCAGTTGGATGTCATTTCAAGAACAATCAATCACTCACTTTAAAAGTTGACAGTTGACAAGTGATAGTTGACAGTTAGAGGATGCGTAAATGTGTCCTGGCTGTCATCTGTCATCTGTTGACTATCACTTGTCATCTGCTTATGGAGGGGAAAATTCATTCTTTAGAAAGTTTCGGTACAGTTGATGGACCCGGAATTCGCTTCGTCGTTTTTATGCAGGGATGTCCGCTTCGTTGTCTCTATTGCCATAATCCGGATACCTGGGACAGCCGGGGAGGTGCTAAATACCAATTGTCACCGGAAGAACTTCTGGCGGAAGTCTTGCGCTACAAAAATTTTATAGCTAAAGGTGGTGTGACTGTCACCGGAGGAGAACCTTTGTTGCAGGCTGAATTCCTTACCGCTTTTTTCCGTCTTTGCCGGGAAGCCGGTATTCATACGGCATTGGATACTTCCGGTTATATCTGTACACCGAAAGCGTTGGAAGTGTTGGATTATGTCGACCTGGTCCTGCTGGATATAAAAACGATCGATCCCGAATTACATCCCCGGTTAACGGCAGTGAAGCTGGATAATACGTTACGTTTCCTGGATGAACTGGAGAAACGCGGTGTTCCTGTATGGATCCGCCATGTCATCGTTCCCGGACTGACTGATAATGACGATGCGCTGAATAAACTGGCTGAATATATCAGCCGCTATAAAATGGTGCAGAAAGCAGAGCTGTTGCCTTATCATACAATGGGTGCTTATAAATATGAAGCACAAGGAATCGAATACAAATTGAAAGACGTGGAACCTCTGTCTGCCGAACGTCTGGCAAATGCCAAAGAGATATTTAAGAAACAGGGTATTACCGTGTGACATTTTACCTACAATCAGGTATATTTTTATTGCCGGGAAAAACATAGTTTTGTTTCATTTTGTTACTCAAATAAAAGTAAGAATGAATATGGAACAACATCATCATGACCATCATCACGAAATAACTTCTTTGAATAAAGCTTTTATCATCGGTATTACCCTGAACCTGGCATTTGTTGTAGCCGAGTTTGCTGCGGGCTTCTGGTATAATTCGCTCGGTTTGCTATCCGATGCCGGACATAACCTGGGGGATGTCGCCAGCCTGGTACTGGCTATGCTGGCTTTCCGGCTGGCAAAGGTACATCCGACGGCCAGTTATACCTATGGGTATAAAAAAAGCACGGTATTGGTCTCCCTGCTAAATGCGGTCATTCTGTTGGTCGCTGTCGGCATTATTATAGCTGAGAGCATAACGAAACTGTTTCATCCCCGTCCGGTAGAAGGAGCTGCAATCGCCTGGGTTGCAGGGATCGGGGTTGTTATCAATGCAGTTACGGCATGGCTTTTTATGAAGGATAAGGATAAAGACCTGAATGTGAAAGGGGCTTATCTGCATATGGCGGCGGATGCGCTGGTGTCTGTCGGAGTCGTTATTTCCGGGATTGTCATTGCACATACGGGATGGTATATTATCGACCCGGTTATCGGATTGATCATAGCTTTAGTCATCATCTATTCTACCTGGGGATTGTTGCGTGACAGCTTACGTCTTTCGCTCGACGGCGTTCCTGCCGGGACCGATATTGAAAAGGTGGAAAAGGCCATGCATGCCGTGGAAGGTGTACAGGGTGTCCATCACTTGCATATCTGGGCGATCAGCACGACTGAAACAGCCTTGACCGCTCATGTCTCGATCGACGATCTGTCTGATATGGAACGCATCAAACAGGAGATCAAACACGAGCTTCAACATGTTGGTATACATCATGCCACTCTGGAGTTCGAAACCTCGAAAATCAAGGGTGAGAGCCTGTGCTGGCCGGATTGAATCCACTTGTTAATAACTCTGAAATACTGATACCCAAAGATTTTGTCTATGAGGGCATAAAACCTTTCGATTGGATTTTTTGTTCTTACCTCGAACCGGCAACTTATCTTTGCATCAGAAACAAAACAAAATAGTAATAACGATTAAAATAAAAATTCTATGGAACCTATTATCAATTCACAAGCACCCGAGTTCAAAGTACAGGCATACCATAACGGTAAGTTCGAAACAGTAAGCAGCGACGATATCAAAGGTAAATGGGCCATTTTCTTTTTCTATCCGGCTGACTTTACATTCGTTTGTCCGACCGAGTTGGTAGATATGGCTGACAAATATGACCAGTTCCAGGCTATGGGTGTAGAAGTTTATTCTGTAAGTACAGATTCACACTTCGTACACAAAGCATGGCACGATGCTTCTGAAACGATTCGTAAGATCAAATACCCGATGTTGGCTGACCCGACAGGCGTATTGAGCCGTGCTTTCGGTGTAATGATCGAAGAAGACGGTATGGCTTACCGTGGTACATTCCTGGTAAATCCGGAAGGAAAGATCAAATTGGCTGAAATCAACGATAACGGTATCGGTCGTAATGCAGACGAACTGCTTCGTAAGGTAGAAGCTGCTCAGTTCATCGCTGAACATCCGAGTGAAGTTTGTCCCGCTAAATGGAAAAAAGGCGGCGAAACATTGAAACCGAGCATCGATCTGGTCGGTAAGATCTAATAGTAAAACTGGAGGCCGGCAACATATTGTCGGCCTTTTTTGTCTTTGAGGCATACTTAGTTACAGGTTCATTTGATAATAGGATAGCTCGAAGCTATCAAAGAATAAACAACTAATAATAAGGAGGATTTTAATAATGTTAGACTCTTCAATGAAAAATCAGTTATCCGGTATTTTTGCCGGACTGACGAACGAATATATGTTTGATGTTCAGGTATCCCCTGAACACGAAAACCGCAAGGAACTGTTGGAGTTGCTGAACGATGTGGCGGACTGTTCAGATAAGATCTCTGTACAGGTGGCCGACGGAGAAGGACTGGAATTTTCTTTATTGAAAAATGGAGAAAAGACCGGTATTAAATTCCGTGGTGTTCCCAATGGACATGAATTTACCTCTCTGCTGTTGGCGCTTCTGAATAGTGACGGGAAAGGAAAGAATATTCCCGACGAAAGTATCTGCAACCGCGTGAAAGCTTTGAACGGTCCGGTCAAGCTGACAACTTATGTCTCTCTAACCTGTACCAACTGTCCTGACGTAGTACAGGCTCTGAATGCTATGGCTACGCTGAACCCGGAGATCACGCATGAGATGGTGGACGGAGCGATCAATCAGGAAGAAGTGGAAGCCATGAAAGTGCAGGGTGTTCCTTCTGTCTTTGCCGACGGCAAACTGATCCATGTGGGTAGGGGCGATTTCGGTGAGCTACTCGGTAAGCTGGAAGCTCAGTATGGTATGAAAGAAACAGACCTGCCTGTGGTAGAAAAGAACTATGATGTGATCATTGTGGGCGGTGGCCCTGCCGGTAGTGCAGCTGCTATTTACACGGCGCGTAAAGGGGTGAATGTGGCAGTCGTGGCGGATCGTGTAGGCGGTCAGGTAAAGGAGACGGTGGGTATCGAGAATATGATCTCCGTTCCCCAGACGACCGGCCAGCAACTGGCACTCGACCTGATGTCGCATATGAAAGATTATCCGATCGATATCCTCGAACATCGCCGGGTAGAAAATGTGGTAGTGGAGGGCCGTGATAAAATATTGACCACTTCGACCGGAGAGAAATTGATCGCACCCGCAGTGATTGTTGCGACCGGGGCAAGCTGGCGCCGTCTGAATGTTCCCGGCGAAGCAGAGTATATCGGACGTGGTGTTGCTTTTTGCCCGCATTGCGACGGACCCTTTTATAAAGGAAAGCATGTGGCTGTAGTGGGTGGAGGTAACTCGGGAATCGAGGCGGCTATCGACCTGGCAGGTATCTGCTCGAAAGTGACTATCCTGGAATTTGCCGATGCGCTGAAAGCTGATCAGGTATTGCAAGATAAACTGAGAAGTCTGCCGAATGTGGAGATATTCATGAACTCACAGACTATGGAAGTCGTGGGTAACGGTGAGAAAGTGACCGGTATCCGTGTAAAAGATCGTCAGACGGATGAAGTGCGTACGATCGGGCTGGATGGTATATTCGTTCAGATCGGTCTGGCTGCCAATAGCGGTGCTTTCCGTGAGGTGGTGGATACGAACCGGCCGGGCGAGATCGTGATCGACAGCCATTGCCGGACAAGTGTTCCGGGTATTTATGCAGCGGGTGATGTTTCGACTGTTCCTTATAAGCAGATCATTATTTCGATGGGTGAAGGAGCGAAGGCTGCGCTGACAGCTTTCGAAGACCGGATGCGTGGGATAGTGTAACGTAACAATATATTTTATAAAAAGAGCCCCTCAGGCCATAGTCTGAGGGGCTCTTTTTATAAGGATTTAGCAGGATATAACGCCTCCCACCATTCCGGCTGTTCTTTCAGCCATTTGGCGAACCAGGCGAAGATCGTGTTATTCCATTCGGCACGTTTCTTATAATCGAATATCTGATGGTTCTGTCCTGTTACTTGTATAAAGGCTGTCTCTTTTCCTAATAACTTTAAGGCTGTGAACATCTGAATACTTTCTCCGATCGGCACATTCGTATCGACAGAACCGTGTAGGAACAGGAGCGGTGTATTGATTTTATCCGCATGGAACAACGGACTCTGCTCTACATAAATATCGCGGGCATTCCAGGGATAACTGTTAGCTGTTGCCAGCGAGCTATATGAATAACCCCAGTACCCTTCTCCCCAATAACTTGTAATATCGCTGATACCGGCATGCGAGATCGCTGCTGCGAACAGGTCTGTTTTCGTTTGCAGATATTGTGTCATGAATCCTCCGTAGGAGGCTCCGATACAGCCGATCTTCTTGGCATCCACGAAATGATGCTCTGCACAGAATTTTTTTGTTCCTTCAATGATTTCGTCTCCCGTGCGTTTTCCCCATGCATTGACGTGGCGTGCCGAAAATTCCTGTCCGAATCCTGTTGCCCCGCTGGGTTGGATGATATAAACCACATATCCCAATGCCGCATACACATGTGACGGATAACGGTTCTCCAGCGAGCGTTCTGTTGGGCTTGTTCCACCGTAATAGTTGACGATCAGCGGATATTTCTTATTCGGATCGAAATGAGGAGGTAGATAATAGCGTCCGTAAATCGTATCGCCTGCCGCTGCCTTAAAGTTCCAGTCATGTACTTCACCCAGCGTGATATCTTTGAGTATATCTTTGGAGAGGTCTTTCAGGCAGGCAGTCGTATTCTTCTTCAGGTCAACAGCGTAAAGACGTTGCGAGTTGGAAGCACTTTCTCCGAAATAAACCAGCTCCGGAGCCGATGTAGCTATCGTAAAATCCGAGAGAATATCTTCTTTTAACGGGACAGGTTTGATCTTGCCATTAGACGGATCGAGCACATAGAGGCGGACACAATCTTTATCCTCTCCCTGGAGATAGATCTGTTTATTATGGTTGTTCCAGGTAAAAGACTGGATGGACGGGTTAAAATCCTTGCTTACGGGAGTCACTTGTTTGCTATCGGGATCATAGATAAATAGTTGCCCGTCAGCCGTATTGGAGGTTTGTCCCGGTGCGATATTCAATCCGATGCCGTCAAAAGCTTCGCCTGAACCTGCGATAGCCAATTGTTTACCATCGGGAGAGAAGCAGGCGTAATTGATAAACGGATCTCTCAGTAACGCTTCTGTTTGCATGGTTTGAAGGTCCATGCGGTAAAGCGTCGTGATGCTGAAAGGGCGTTTGGTCAGTGTCCGTTCGTGGCTGGTGAATAACAGATAACGACCGTCTTGTGAGATGTCGTTGAGTGAAGTCGAATTATGCCCGTAAGTCAGGCGTTCGAAAACCCCTGTCGCCAGATCGTATTTGTGCAGGAAGGAACGGTTGCGCCATCCCGGCTGACGGTCGTCGGGAACCAGGATTTCTTCCATATCCTGGTCCTTTTTCGGCCCTTCTTCAGATACGCTGAAGAGCAGATAATCTTCGGTTGGGGAGAAGACGAACCATCCGTCGGGTAAGTTGACAGAAAGTATGTTTTCCGTTTTCGTAACAGGATCGAGGCTTACTAGTTCTTTCCCTTGCAAGCCGTTACGGGTATAATACAAACGGTTGCTTTGAGGCATCCAGTTATAATTAATGGAGTTACTTTCCATCAGGACTTGTCCGCTGGTCCGGTCGGTAACCTGTTGGTATGATTCGGTTTTACCACCCGGGAAAGTGGTCTGGTAAGCTGTCAGCAGATATTTTCCGTTAGGGGAGAGATTGACGGAACGTATACGTGTTCCGTCGAACACATCGCTGATGGTATATCTTTTTTCCGGATCGGTTGTTGCTGTAACGACAGCTTCCGATTCCGTATCGAAAGAGACTTTCAGAGAGCCTGTTTTTTCTTTTTCCGACAGATATTTGATAATGACTTCATACCGGTGAGGTTCAAGTGTCAGTGCCACTTTTCCATCCGAAGGTGTCTGCTTTTCATTATTTATATAAACCTCATACGTTTCCGGTCCTTTTATCTGCAAAGAACCCTTTACATACCGGTCGCTGTTCAGATAGAAAGAAGCCAGTCCGATATGACAGGCCTGGTTATTGTCCGGTAGCATACTTTCCCCGCTGGCATTTACCTCCAGGAATTGCATGCTTTGGCGGACATTGTTGAACGGAACGGATGTTTTCAGTAACTCTTTTTCAGTAAATTTCTTGCTGTTTACGTCGAGGCTGTCTTGCAGGAACGGCTTTTTAACTTCATAGGGGCCGGCGTATCTGAACTGTTTTACGATTACCTCTTCGGCAAACAGATTATAGCAGGAACAGATCGCCGCTAAAAGTAATATATTTCTTTTCATGGCGAATAAAATTAGATATTTGACGCAAAGGTATCTAATTTATTTCACCGGATGGCTTTTGTCTTTATTCAACTTTCATTGTAAACCAGAATAAAGTACCTTCTCCTTCCGTCGACTCCACACCGATCTCTCCGCCGAGTTTTTCAACAATCGTTTTACAAATGGAAAGTCCGAGCCCAGTACCTTGCTGGAAATTATTCAGTTTGACAAAGCGTCCGAATACCGAATCTATTTTATCGGCAGGAATGCCGCAGCCGGTATCTTCTACATAGAAACGCAGCATCTTACCTTCTTGCCGGTAACCGAAACGGATATTTCCCCGGGTGGTGAACTTCATGGAGTTGTTCAATAAATTGGTGATGATCTGGGTCAGGCGGTTACGCTCCGTATGGATGATACACTGAGGTAAACGTTCCTCAAAAGAGATTTGAACTTCCGGATGCCGGTTACGGATATGGTAACTTTGCTCTATTTCCGTTAATAGACTGTTCAGGTCTACATCGGAATAAGTAAATTCGAGTGTTCCCGCTTCTATTTTGGACAGGTCGAGTATGTCATTGATCAGCCGGAGCAATAGTTCATTATTATTCTCGATGATCCGGATGAACTCTTCTCTTTCTCCCTGATTCTCTTCATAGGCGAGCAGATTGGAAAAACCGATGATTGCGTTTAGCGGAGTGCGGATTTCATGACTCATATTAGCCAGAAAGGCGGACTTGAGGCGGTTCGCTTCCTCCGCTTTTTCACGTTCGCGGATTTCCTGTTCTATCTTTTTGCGTAAGTTCAGGCTCTGCTGGGCTTCCGTCTTGTCGATGCAGAATATATCGACAACATTTTCTGTGTCCGGAAAAATCAATACATCGAAGAAAGATGTTTTTCCTTCTTTGTCTTCTACTGGAAATAGGCCGCTGTGGTTGATTCCCATATTATCTATGAACTGGAGTTTAGGAAACTTCTGTTTTATCTGTGAAAAATGTTTACCTATCACTTCTTCGCGGGAACAGCCGAAAAACTTCTCATAAGCCCGGTTGATATTTACGAAAATAAAATCGTTGGGTTCTCTTTTTTCGTTAGAGATGATTCGCTGACGGATATAAATGACCGGCATATTGTCTATCATACGTCTGAAACCGGCGAGCAGTTCATACTCGCGTATCTTTTGCTGGCGCTTTTGCCAGTAGAAACGGAGTCTCATGACGAGGATGACGATCATGGCGCAGAAAAGAGCGGCGATGCAGATCATAGCCAGCTTGTTCCGTTCATAGAAATTGGGAGGACGCTGGTAATAGACTGCATCCCCGGGATAGAGGTTGCTGTCGGTATTGTGTGATTTCAGATGGGGATAGTTCAGGTAAGTTCGTGCTTTACCACCGGGATGCGGCTGAATATCGCGGGCAGGAATACCTTCGATTATTTTCTGTAACGTACGGGTCGTTTCGTGGCTGAAGTCGGATAACGAGATGTAATATCCTCCGGCAAAGTAACCGGTTTCCACTTGCTGGTCTGCGATGGTGAAGACCGGATAATGGGAAAATCCGTAAACGACCCGTTGTATATTGTCGTTCAGGTAATTGTCTTTGTTTTGAAGATGTTTCGAAAACCAGGAATAATATAAAATACCGGTTTCTTTGTTATAACGCGAGATCGTGTCGAGTAATTGTTCGGTGGAAAGCCGGGTAGTGGTAAGAAGGTGCAGTTTCAGAGAAGGAAAATGAGTCGACATAGTCTGTTCGACTTCTTTTTGTGCGCACAGGCTGATATAACGGTTGTCGGATATGAAAGCTATATTCCTGATATCCGGTTGTATATGTTGCATGAGTTCAAGAGTTTCCCGGATATAAAAGGGTTGGTATAAAGCCGTTATATTATAACCTTTCATAAGTTGGCCGGCAGGTACGAGTTGTCGGTCGGATAGGTTCCGCGAAAGGAGATTCTCCAGACTGGCGGGCATTGATTCACGTGAATAACAGATCAGGATAGGGATATCCTTCCACTCGTCATCGAATAACGGACGGCATACCAGCCATCCGGGATCGCCTATGAAGACAACGACTTTGGGACACTGGGGGAATTTTTCCAGTAATGAATTTCTTTTGGCCGCAGCTTCTTCTGCGTTTGCAATGGTCGGGACCATCAACTCTTCCGCTTTGACTGCGTATGGCGACTCGTCGAATGATTTGCAGATAGACTGATAGATTCCGTTAGTCCAGGCTTCATCGAAATTGACGGAGTTCAGAACAAGAATATATTCCTGGTCATCTTGATTTTTGGAACTTGCCAGTGTGAAGAAGTATAAGAGGAAGCTTAGTGTGATGATTGTCCTTCGCATGAAACCAGTGTGGATTTTAAGCAAAAAAGCCGGTTAAAGCTTACGTCGGGAAGAGGTAAGTCTTTAACCGGCTCTGTGTTGATAGTACCCTATTGAATAATAATTTCGTCTACAAACAGGTAGGCTGGATTGCCTGCGCCACCGTGCCATGCCGGCAGCTTGTCACTCTTGATAATCACTTCTACATAACGGGCTTTAACCGGTGCAAAAGTAACTTCCTGCGGATAGATGCCGTCTTTATCCGATTGCTTCAATGAAGGGATTGTCTTGGATACAACCTCTTTGAAGTTCTTTCCGTCTTCGGAAACCTTAACGGTAACTCCTGCTGCTCCCATGATCCAGTCGCCTTTCACCACATTGGTATTGAAAGCCACCTGGCTGATTTCGACCGGTTGTTTCAGGTCGATAGCAGCATCCAGGTCTTTCCCCTGGAAGCCCAGCCAACGTCCGGTTTTATAGTTCGTATCACCTGTCAGGCCGTCTGTCATTTCAGGACCGCCTTTGAACTCATACCCTCTGCTCGGAGCAACCCGCAAGGTAACCGGCTTTGCTGTCGATTTGCTGAAGGTGATTTTTTCAGAGAATACGCGGCTGTTACCTGCAGGACGTACCACAACGGCTTTTATCGTTGCATTTTCTTTGATCCTTACCGGTGTATCGTATTTATTGCTTGCACTTGTCGGTTCGCTGCCGTCCAGTGTATAATAAATATCGCCGTCACCCATTGTAGACAGATCGACAACGACTTCGCCGTTTTCCGTATCAGTGGTGAATTCGGCATGGATATCGAAGATATTCTTGGCATAATTGTATCCCAGACGGTCGTACAGCTTGGTCATGCGAACCAGACGGGGCAGGAAGCTCTGATATTCTTTCTTACTCGGATCGGTCCACTGCACTTCAGCCAAAGCAGCCATACGAGGCATAACCATGTATTCAACCTGTGAGAAGGTCGGGATATATTCGGTCCAGAGATTTGCCTGTACGCCGATCACGTATTTTTTATATTCATCCGGGATACCGGCAGTCGGTTCCAGTGAATAAACCCGTTCCAGAGGAAGATAACCACCGATAGCCATCGGTTCGTTCTCCGTATCGGTAGACTGGTAATAGTCGAAATAAAGGTAAGTGTTCGGGGTCATGATCACATTGTGATGTTGTTTGGCCGCTTCGATGCCGCCATCCACTCCGCGCCAGCTCATAACGGTGGCATTCGGTGCCAGACCGCCTTCCAGAATCTCGTCCCAGCCGATAATATGGCGGCCTTTGCTTTCCACGAATTTCTCCATTTGCGAGATCACGGAGCTTTGCAGATATTCTTCTGCACTGTGTTTTTTATCTCCTTTAATGCCTTCCGCTTTAATCCTTGCCTGACATTTCGGGCAGGTTTTCCAGCGTATTTTCGGGCATTCGTCACCGCCGATGTGGATGTATTCGGACGGGAACAGGTCGATCACTTCCGAGAGCACGTCTTCCAGGAACTGCATTGATTTCTCATTTCCTGCACAGATCACATCTTCTGAAACTCCCCATTGTTGCCATACGTCATACGGACCGCCTGTACAACCCAGTTCCGGGTAAGTAGCCAACGCAGCCTGCTGATGTCCCGGCAGGTCGATTTCAGGAATGATCGTGATAAAACGTTCTTTGGCATAAGCGATCACATCACGGATCTCGTCCTGGGTATAGAAACCACCGTAAGGTTTGCCGTCATATTCGCCGGAGTTATGTCCGATCACGGTTTGTTTGCGTTGAGAACCTATTTTTGTAAGTTCCGGATATTTCTTGATCTCGATACGCCATCCCTGGTCGTCTGTCAGATGCCAGTGGAAAGTGTTCATATTATGTAAAGCCAGTATGTCGATGTACTTTTTGACAGAGTCAGCCGGGAAGAAATGACGGGAAACATCCAGGTGCATACCCCGATAGGCAAAACGAGGATAATCGTTGATCGTGACAGCCGGAAGTTCTATATTCATGCCTTCGGCAACTGCGGGGATCGACTTGCGTAAAGTTTGTACGCCATAGAAAACACCGGCTTCGGTCGCTCCGGCCAGTTCAATGCCTTCGGGAGTAACTGTCAGTCGGTAACCTTCCGGATTGGAGATGCTTTTGTCAATCGAAAGATGGATCGGCTTTGAGCTTTTTGCCGTAGCCACTTTCGGGGCATAACCGGTTGCTTCTTTAATATAAGAAGCCAGAAACTCGCCAGCTTGTTTTAGCAGATCATTCCCTTCGGGGTAAATGATAGAAGTAGAAGGCGTTAATACGAAAGAGCCTCCATTGGTGATGGAAACTTCCTGGGGAAGTGGGATAATTCCGTAATCGCCTTTAGCGACTTTTCCGTCGGAACATGCCATCATTCCCGCAAAAGCTGCACAAAGCAGCGTTAATTTGCTTAGTTTATTCATGCGTCGTAAAAAGTTATAAATGATACTGTTTTTTTCTTGTATTTATGATCTGTCTTAGAGATTGTTTCCAAAGATAGTGATTTATTTTATACCTGATATAATTCTCGTTCTTAATCGACGAAGTTACTGTGTTTCTATCGTTTTATCCTTTTTGAAAAAGTCTTTTACTTTTTTTACTGTACTGCATTTGATGTACGCATCATGGCAATAAATGAGTGCTTGCCTTTCGAGGGCTGCTTCTTCCAGTAGGCGTATTTTTTCCTGATAAGAAGTGACCGGAAATGTGTCGTAAGCAGATATCCATTCCGGAGAAACGCTGGCAGCCAGCGGGATCACATCGCCGGCAAAGACAAAGGTCTGTTCGGGTGTCCGGATATAAGGAACGATCTGTCCCGGTGTGTGTCCGTCGAAAAGACGCAGGTCTATACCCGGACAAAGTTCCGTATCGGTATCGATAAGGCGTAACAACCCCTTGTCTGCTATCGCCTGCATATTTTCAATAAAATAAGAATCCTTTTCCAATGCATTCGGGTGGAGGAAATTCTCCCATTGTCTGCGGCTGACCCAGTAGGTCGCATTGGGAAAAGCCAGATAGATTTCTCCGGTCTCTTCATTTTTCAGGGTCGAATAGCCACAATGATCAAAATGCAGATGGGTGAGAACGACATCTGTTACCTGTTCCGGTGAAATGTCCCGTTTTTGTAATTCTTCCCCGAGGTCGACAAGATCGAAGAAGTTATAATAGCCCAGTTGCTTGAGATGTTTTGTGCCTGCTCCGGTATCGATGAGGACCACTTTTTCGGGAACGTTTGATAGTAGCAGGCTTCTCATCGCCAGGACGCAGCCGTTCGTTTCATTACTCGGATAACGCCGGCTCCATGCCGTTTTAGGAATAGCTCCGAACATGGCTCCGCCATCTGCATAAAAGTACCCGGTATCGATTATCTGTATATCCATTTCACTTTTTTTGTGTCAAATATAAGCATGTTTTTTCTATTACTGTTATGGTGAACCTTAATGAAAATGTGTACATTTGCGACAAAATCTAAGCGATGCGAAAAGTTCATTTAATCTCCGTGACCGAACCTCTTGTGCTTGATTTGGCTTTGGCTATTCATGAAAAGGGATATGACGTGAGTGTTTCAGGTGACGGTATAGCAGAGGAAGTGATAGCAAAGCTACACGCCGCAGGTTGTACATGTCATGGAGACGGTTGGTTTCCGGAGAGATTAACAAAGGATAATAATTTTGTCGTTTTGGGCGCTACTGTCAAGCAGGATAACCCGGAATTGATAAAAGCTAAGGAATTGGGGTTATTAATTCTCTCTATACCTGAATTCATTTTTCAGCGAACCAAAGAGAAGACTCGGGTAGTTGTTGCGGGAAGCCGTGGAAAGAAAACAATTATCTCGATGATTATTTATGCCCTTCAGCGGCAGAAACTGGCCTTCGATTATGCCCTGACCAGCGAAATCCCTTTGTTGCCGAATCGGGTACATATGAGCTATGAAGCACGTATAGCCCTGATCGAAGGGGATGAGCATGTTACATCCGCATTGGAAAAACGTTTTCAACTGGAATTCTACCGTCCTCATATTGCCATACTGACCAATCTGTCATGGACACCGGAAACAGACCATGACAGTCCGGATGCTTATTACGGTACGTTCAGGAACTTCATAACCCTGATCGAACGTTCCGGCAAGCTGATCTATTTTGAAGGCGATCCGGCTGTGAGACAGTTGGCGGAAGAGGTGCGTGAAGACATTACCGCCATTTCTTACGGCCAGCATCCGGTGATCGAAAAAGACGGGGCTACTTTCCTGCAGACCCGTTACGGAGATTTCCCGATACGGATACCGGACAACTATTTTCTGACGAATCTGAACGCAGCGCGCCTGGCATGCCGCCAGTTAGGTGTTAAAGATGCCGATTTTTATCGGGCGATATCTGAATATAGTGTATCTTTGTAGCTATGATTATAGCGAGACAAAAAAGAAAAGAAAATATAGCCGAGTATTTATTATACATGTGGCAGGTGGAAGACCTGATACGTGCCAATCAGTTTGATCTCGATTCGATCCGCCGGACGGTGATCGCCCAATACGATCAACCGGACGAAGTGAAAGAGGAGATAGCCAAATGGTATGAAGAACTGATCGATATGATGCGTAGCGAAGGAGTCATGGAAAAAGGACATATTCAGTTGAATAAGAATGTGATCATTGCCCTGACCGACCTGCACCTGCGATTGCTGAAATCCCCGAAAGAAATGGTTTACGGGGCGGCTTATTATAAAACGCTTCCTTATATAGTACAACTTAGGGCAAAGTCCGGGGGTGAAGATTTACCGGAACTGGAAACCTGTTTTAACGCAATCTATGGCTATCTGCTTCTTCGTATGCAGGGAAAAACCGTCAGTTCGGAAACACAGGAGGCGATCAAACAGATCAGTTCTTTCCTGGCTCTTTTGGCCGAGAAGTATCGTGAAGATATGAACGGTGATTTGAAATTAGAAGATTAATGAAATGAAAACATTATTAGTAACCGGTGCCAACGGGCAACTGGGCAATTCGATCCGCCTGCTGGCAAAGAACTATTCAGGATACAATTTCCTTTTTACGGATGTCGATACATTGGACATTACAGACCCTGCTGCCGTGCGGGCAATGATCAAGGACAACCGGGTCGATTATGTGTTGAACTGTGCCGCTTATACGGCTGTCGACAAGGCAGAGGAAGATGAAGCCCTGTGCCGCCGCATCAATGCTTTTGCAGTCGGTGTATTGGGGGAAGCAGCGCACGAAGCCGGAGCTAAAATGATCCATGTCTCAACCGATTATGTATTTAACGGAACGGGTTACCGCCCTTATGTGGAAACAGATGCCACTCGTCCGGTTTCGGCTTATGGTCGTACCAAACTCGCCGGTGAAGAGATACTGCAGGAGGTTTGTCCCGATGCGGTTATTATCCGTACGGCCTGGTTATATTCCGAGTTCGGCAATAATTTCGTGAAGACTGTGCTCCGTCTGGGTAAAGAACGCGATGAGTTAGGCTTTGTCTTCGACCAGATCGGGACGCCGACTTATGCCGGTGACCTGGCTGCTGCCATGCTGGCGGTGGTGACATCCGATGAGCGGAACGCTTTCGTACCGGGTATTTATCATTTCTCGAACGAGGGTGTTTGCAGTTGGTATGATTTTACAGTGAAGATCCTTCAGATCGCCGGGATCGATTGCCGTGTCTTGCCGATCGAAACGAAAGATTATCCGACAAAGGCCGTACGTCCTCCCTATAGTGTATTGAATAAGAGAAAGATAAAAGAAACATACGGTGTCGCTATCCCGCATTGGGAAGAGAGCCTTCGCCTTTGCATGAATAAATTGTAGGGTGTTGATAACCCTGTTGATATGTTGATAAGTATGTTGATAACTCTGTTCATAACCCTGTTTGAAATAAAATAAAGATATAAAAATGAGTCAGTATTCAGAAGAGATTAAAAGAAGAAGAACGTTTGCTATTGTCAGCCACCCGGATGCCGGTAAAACCACATTAACGGAAAAACTGTTGTTGTTCGGTGGTGCGATCCATGTGGCCGGTGCCGTAAAATCCAACAAGATCAAAAAGACGGCTACCTCCGACTGGATGGAAATAGAAAAACAACGTGGAATCTCCGTTGCAACCTCTGTGATGGCTTTCGACTATGACAATCATAAGGTAAATATCCTCGATACTCCCGGTCACCAGGATTTCGCCGAAGATACTTTTCGTACGTTAACTGCCGTAGACAGTGTAATTATCGTGATCGACATTGCCAAAGGTGTGGAAGCACAGACCCGTAAGTTGATGGAAGTTTGCCGTATGCGCAAAACGCCGGTGATCGTGTTTGTCAACAAGATGGACCGTGACGGTAAAGATCCTTTCGATCTTCTGGATGAGATTGAAGAAGAACTGCATATCAACGTACGCCCTTTAAGCTGGCCGATCGATATGGGACAGCGTTTCAAAGGGGTATATAATATATATGAACAGAAACTCGACCTCTACACGCCGAGTAAACAGTATGTGACGGAGAAGATCGAGTTCAACGATATAAACAACCCGGAACTGGAAAACCATATCGGCGATACGCTGGCCGAAAAGCTTCGTGCAGATATCGAACTGATTGAAGGCGTTTATCCGGAGTTCGATGTGGATACGTATCTGCGGGGAGACATCGCTCCTGTCTTTTTCGGTTCTGCCCTGAACAACTTCGGTGTGAAGGAACTGCTGGATTGTTTTATCAAGATCGCACCGTCTCCCCGTCCTATCCAGGCGGTAGAACGTGTCGTTGAGCCGGAAGAGGATAACTTTACCGGTTTCATATTCAAGATCCACGCGAATATGGACCCGAATCACCGCAGTTGTATTGCTTTCGTAAAGATCTGTTCCGGTCGTTTCGAACGTAATGCTCCTTATAAACATGTTCGCTTCGGTAAACAACTGCGTTTCAGCAGCCCGACTGCTTTTATGGCACAGAAGAAAGAAACGGTGGACGAAGCGTTTGCAGGCGACATCATCGGTTTGCCGGATACGGGTAATTTTAAGATCGGCGATACGCTGACTGCCGGTGAAGAGCTTCATTTCAAAGGGTTGCCCAGCTTCTCGCCGGAGATGTTCAAATACATTGAAAATGCCGACCCGATGAAAGCCAAGCAGTTGAATAAGGGGATCGAACAGTTGATGGACGAAGGGGTTGCACAGCTCTTTACCAACCAGTTCAATGGCCGTAAGATTATCGGTACGGTCGGACAATTGCAGTTTGAAGTAATCCAGTACCGTTTGTTACATGAATATGGTGCCCAGTGTAAATGGGAACCGATCAGTCTTTATAAAGCTTGCTGGATTGAAAGTGACAATCAGGTCGCTTTGGATAATTTCAAGAAGCGTAAATCGCAGTATATGGCGCTTGACAAAGAAGGCCGTGATGTTTATCTGGCCGATTCCGGTTATGTACTGACCATGGCACAACAGGATTTCCCGGATATCAAGTTCCATTTTACGTCGGAATTTTAAGGAGAGGGGGATAATGTGCCAATAAGCCAATGTGCTAATGGGGATAGTTACTTACCTGCTACATACGAGAACTTATTATGTACGTTTCAGCCTTCAGGAGCTCACTCTCTTTGATAATCATGGCTCAATCCTGAAGGGTGAAAATATGATGACGCGTTTTATTCTCCTTTCAGGATAATGCTTTGTAAATCAATGCGGAGAAGTGACTGAAGGCTGAAACGTGACTTTATGGATCTCGCTTGTAGAAGTCATTTCGGGTAGCTGTTGCAGTCATTTCCAGTAGTTGCTGCAGTCATGAAAAATCGCTGCGGCACTCATTTGAAATGGTTGCCTACCCGTTCCGGAATGGCTGCCTATCCGTTCTGAAAAAGGCGTAAGCTTTTCGACAAAAAGACGTAAGCTTTTTCTTTGGAGGTTTCATCTTTTTCTATATTCGATCGTGAAGTCCAACTGTCACTTGTCATCTGTCAACTGAAAAAGGTCTATAATATCCCTTTTATTTCCTCCAGACGTTTAACTGTATAGGTAGGGGTAAACTCCTGGGGCGGCAGATCCTGCGGATTGAACCAAAGCTGGTCTATCCGTGATTGGTGGGCGCCGAATATGTCGGCCTCGAAACAGTCGCCGATCATCAGCGTTTCATTGCGTCGGGAATTGGTATTGATCAGGGCAAAATCGAAAATACCCTTATGAGGCTTCTGTATACCGGCATCTTCCGAGAGGATCATCCGGGTAAAGTAGGGAGCCAGTCCGGAGTTGCGCAGTTTCTTGTCCTGTACTTCACGGAAACCATTCGATAAGATGTACATGCGGTAGGAGGGGCGAAGATATTCCAGTAACTCGATCGCTCCGGGGACCAGTCCGGTCTTGGTTGTCGTACGTTGTAGGAAATCATTATTGACAGCCAGCACCGATTGGGTATCCTCAATACCCAGCGGACGAAGCACGTAACGGAAGCGGTCGATGATAAGCGTTTGACGGTCGATCTCTCCTGCGCGATATTGCTTCCACAACAGTTCATTGTGCGGCCAATAGATAGCGAAGAAAGCCTCGAAGGAGGCATAATACCGGTCAAAGTGGTGATCGGTATAAAGCTCTTCGAGGCATTTTTTATTGTTATGGTACGTATCCCAAAGGGTATCGTCCAGATCTATAAAGAGATTTTTGTATTTCATTATCCTACTTCAATAACCAGATATTTACCCAGGCTCCAGAATGTTTTCGGGTCTGTGATATTCAATGTCAGATTACCGTCTTCGTCTTTTACGAATTCGTAAGAACCTTCCGGATGGTTGGATTTCAGTTTGGCTTTAGCTGCGAATAGAGGGATTTCCTTCACTTCGCGAATATCGACAGAGATAAAATAATCTTTGTTGAAGCCACTTTGTAATACTTTTGATTTAGAGAAGAGGCCACCGCCGGAAAGGATCTTTTGGTCTTTCAACTCTTTTCCCGTACCGAAGCAATAGTAGGCCGTGTTGAGTGCCTTATCCTGTTCGCCTAATTTTTCAGACTGGGCGGCAGCAGTTGTTGCCAGGCTTTCGACATCTTCATTCAGGGAAGATACCATTTCGTCCAGTTCCTGGATGCGGACATTCTTCTTTGCCAGGTCTTCCTGCAGGGCGACGATCATCGTTGCCTTCTGGTCCAGTTCGGAGGAAAGACGGTTGATCGTTTTCTTCAGGGCTGCCGATTGGATACCGCTTTTTTTCAGCTTGTCTTCCAGCTGGCTGATCGTTTCTTTATTCTTTTTCAGTGTCTCACTGATCAGCTGCATGTTCTGCTTGATTTGTTCGCGGTTACTTTTGCTGAATTCGCCACCTGTTTGTTGCTGTAGATTCAGATAGTTTTCAGCATCGCGGATAGACTGTATGTCTGCCTCTACATCATTCAATGTAGTCAGGATTTCATTCATCTCGCTGGTCGATTTCATATTCTCTATCTTCAGAGAATCGTTTTCTGCCTTCAGCTTTTTGTATTCGGCTGAATTTTGTCCGCAGGATACCAGTAATGTTGCGCAGGTGCAAGCTAATAATAACTTCTTCATGTTCTTTTTGTTTTTTGAGTTAAACATCTTTTTCTGTCTCTTTTTCCTTTTTATCTTTTAAGCCTGCTAATACTATAACAATCTCACCCCTCGGTTCGTTCACGGTAAAGTGTGCTATAACCTCTTCCAGGGTTCCGCGGACAGTCTCTTCGTGCAGCTTGGATATTTCGCGTGACACGGATACTTGTCGGTCGGTCCCGAAGAATTCGGCTAGTTGGGTAAGCGTCTTTACCAACCGGAAAGGGGATTCGTAAAAAATAAGGGTCCTGTATTCGACGGATAGTTCCTTCAAGCGGGTCTGACGACCTTTCTTCTGGGGAAGGAATCCTTCGAAACAGAATTTCTCGTTCGGTAACCCGGAGGCTACCAGTGCCGGAACAAATGCGGTTGCTCCCGGCAAACATTCCACGTCGACGCCTTGTCGTACACATTCCCTGACCAGCATAAAGCCGGGATCGGAGATGGCGGGCGTTCCGGCATCCGACACAAGGGCTATGTTTTCACCTCCTTTGATACGGGAGGCGATCTGTTCCACCGTCTTGTGTTCGTTGAACTTATGGTGCGACTGCATTTTGTTCTGTATCTCAAAATGTTTCAGCAGGATACCG
The DNA here is from genome assembly GCF_003479145.1 of Parabacteroides sp. AF18-52. Lineage (NCBI taxonomy): Bacteria > Pseudomonadati > Bacteroidota > Bacteroidia > Bacteroidales > Tannerellaceae > Parabacteroides > Parabacteroides sp. AF18-52. The sequence continues at coordinate 23,857 of NZ_QUGR01000023.1, read as the reverse complement.
GTCGTACGTGTGTCTTCGGCCAGGATCAGGTCAGCTTCCTTCAACACACGGATGGCCCGGAAGGTCATATCTTCCAGGTTTCCTACGGGAGTCGGTACAACTGTTAACTTTGCCATAATCTTTTTTAGTTGACAGTCGACAGTTGACAAGTGACAGTTAAAATACAGTCCTTAAAACTGTCAACTGTCATTTGTCAGCTGTCAACTGATTAAAGGAATCGTTTCTCCAACAATTTGAGGAAATCGGCTACGGCTTCATCCTCAATATTCCATTTCAGTTCGTTATTCAGATAGGTTACCGACTCCTCGTACGAATGAATATCGTTGAGGTCGGTAATCGCTTTGTTCATTTTATCTTCATTGCCACCGAACAGCTCGCGGCGGAAGCGGAAGCGGTCGTTCAGGCTGAAAGCCTTGCGGAAGTCAGACAGATTCTTTTTTTCCAGTATGTCGCTGAGGAAAACCCCTTGTTTGTCTGCCACAACTGTTTTGTGAGGTGTCTCGAGCTGTATTTTGTGTTCGGTTGCCTGTGCCGGTTCAGATAACCTGGGGGCCGGTTGTACGGATTCAGGTTGTACCTGCTCCGGCTGTACGGTGGTAATCGGTTCCGGTGTCACTATTTCCGGTTGATGGACCTCCGCTTGTTCGATAACCACTTTTTCCTCTATCTTTTCTTCCGGAATAATCTCTTGTTGCTCGATGATGACTTTCCTGGTTGGTGCAACTTCCGGTTCCGGAATGATTACAGTTTCTGTAACCGGTTCTTCTTTTATTTCCGTTTCGGGAACCGGGATCGTTGTCGCGGCCGGATTGGGCAGCGACTGGATCAATGCTTGATGGGCTTCCATTTGTTTACGTAACATTTCAATCTGTGCCGTTTCCAGCGAATGAAGGTCATTCAGTATTTTATGTGTCAGATTGAACGTCTGGCTAAAGAAGGACACCGGATATACCTCTGCATCGCGCATACCGGCAATCAACGTCTCAAGTTCCTTGATGTCAAGTAACAGATAATCTATTTTTTCTTTATTTGCCATTTCTGAATTTATGCTTAACGGGGAGTGTAATAACAACGCCCCGGTTTATATTGCAACAAAAATAACTATTTTATTTATGTAACGTACTTAATATGTAAAAAAGTGTGCTGTTACTCAACAAATTCATCCGGTAAATTAACTAAATACAGTCGGTGGGTGGCACGGGTGAAAGCGGTGTACAGCCATCGGTAGAAATCTTCTCCCAGCATTTCTTCCGTCATATAGCCGATATCGAGGAAGACGTTCATCCACTGTCCGCCCTGTGCCTTGTGGCAGGTGATGGCATAGGCATATTTTACCTGTACGACATTATAGTGCGGATCGGCTTTCATCTTTTTCATTTTACCCGCCTTGGTTGGAATGTCGTCGTAGTCTTCGAGGATCGTATAGAACAACTTGTCGTTAAGCTCCTTAGGCAGGGCGGGCGAATCGGTCTGCAAGGTGTCGAGCAGGATTTTTATATCCAGTTCGAGGTCGTAATCCTGAAAACGGACGGTAACGTCGGCAAAGCGGAAACCATAGAGTTCGGTTGTCCGTTTTACACGGACAACCTGGATGATTTCGCCATTGGCAATAAAATCCATTTCTTTGCAATCGTTGGTCCAGAAATAGTTATTCTTGGCGACCATCAGCCGGTCGCCCGATGATAATTCTTCTTCTCTGTATAGGATACGGTTGCGTATCCCGTTATTGTAGATCGTAGCTCGTTTGTTAGAGCGGGTGATGATCATTGTGTCTTCTATCCCGTCACGGCTATAGGCCGCTGATATTTCTTCGATCAGTTCATCCCCGTTGATCTTTCGGAAGTCTGTAAAACCTTTCAGGTGGAGCTTGGGATATATCTCGACTTCGTTGTTACGCAGTGCATCCCGTAAACGGGTGGCATTGAGCAATATACCTGAATCCCCGCTTTGTCTGACAACTTGTGTCAGGACGATTTCCTGCACCTGCAGATTGTATCCCCTGAGTATTTCCGGGTTCAGAGCCGGGCTTTCCGTCTGCATGACCGGCGGTAGCTGTGCCACGTCGCCCATCAGGATCAACCGGCAGTTTTCTCCCGAGTAAACATATTGTATCAGGTCATCGAGTAACCGTCCCGTACCGAAAGAGATTGAGTCTAAACCGTCGTTCGATATCATGGACGCTTCATCAACAATAAATAACGTATCTTTATGTAAATTATCAGCCGGCATGAATCCGGTAGGCTCATTGGAGAAGGCCTTCTGGCGGTATATTTTTTTATGGATCGTAAATGCTTTCTGGCCGGAATAGTTAGAAAATACTTTGGCTGCCCTACCGGTGGGGGCGAGCAAAAACGTTTTTTGCTTCAGTTCGGTCAGGGTTTTGACCAGGGCGCCGACCAACGATGTTTTTCCCGTTCCGGCGTACCCTTTCAGCAACAAAAGGGTGTCTGATTCCGTCGAAAGCAGAAAATCCGTGAGCGTTTTCAGGGCAGAAAACTGGTCTTCAGTAGGATTATGTGGAAAATTTTGTGTAATTTGGCGGCTTAAATAACTATTTATCATTTTGATTGCAATAATTTTGGTGATAAAGGTAGTGTATTAAATATTCTTTTTTAAATTTGCCGAACGAAATAAATTCAAAAAAACAATACAAACCATGAAAGTTACATTAAAGATTTTATTAGCTGCTGCAGTTCTCCTGCTAGTTTACATGTGCTATAGAAGCATTATGACGCCGATCGAATTCAATGCAGAAAAAGATACGCGTGAAAATGCTATCAAGGCTCGTCTGGTCGATATCCGTAAAGCTCAGATCGAGTATAAGAATGTGTACAAAACGCATGCAGGTAGTTTCAACGACTTGGTTAAGTTCCTGAAGGATGACAAACTTCCGTTCTTGATCAAAGAAGGTGTTTTGACTGACGAGCAGTTGGAAAAAGGTATGACTGAGAAGGAAGCTGTGAAGAAAGGTTTGATCAGACGTGATACTATTTGGGTTGTAGCAAAAGATACATTGTTCGGTAAAAATTACAATGTAGACGATTTGGCAAACGTTCCGGGAACAAGCGTGAAGTTCTCTATGGATACAGCAACTCTGACTTCCGGTTCAGGTTATACTGTAAAAGTATTTGAAGCAGGCGTTAAGTATGACGATTATCTGGGTGACCTCGACAAACAGTTGGTTGTGAACCTGAAGGATAAGGCTGAAAAGCTGGAAAAATATCCGGGTTTGCGTGTCGGTTCACTGACTGAAATTAATAACAACGCAGGTAACTGGGAATAATCGATTGCTTATGGCTATCAGTATCCCCGATACGTTGACTGCTGATAATTCTGGAAAATACATAATGTCCATCCGGCTTAGGTCGGATGGACTTTCTTTTTCAGGATACTGCCCTTCGGAGAGCGAAAGTTTCTTTTACAGGAACATGGAGTTCGACCGGACGAAGCCTTATATCTCTTCGTTGAAAGAGTTTTTCTTCGGACATGAGTTTCTTACTTATTCATATAAGCGGACAAACCTGGTCTATGTGACATCGCAATATACGGTGGTGCCGGAAGAAGTCTTTACAGAAAAGCAGAAAAACGATCTGTTATCGTTTACTTTTTCTGCTCCGGAGAATAAATGCCTGCATAATCTGTTGGCACGTGAAGCCGCGGAAGTGGTGTTCGGAATGGATGAGGAGGTGTATGAGTTCTGTTCCCGTTCGCTGATCAATCCCTCTTTTGTCCATCATATTACGCCCCAGCTGGCTTTGTGGAAGCAACAAAGCCGGACGTTGATCCCCCGCCAAATGTATGTGGTGCTCCACCGGAAGATGATGGATGTGGTTTGTTTTGCCCAGGGGAGATTGCTTTTTGTGAACACTTTTGAGTATGATAAGCCTGACGATATCCTGTACTATATATTATATGTATGGAAACAGGTCGGTATGGATCAGGAAAAGGATCAGCTTCATATCTATGGAGGTGTTTCCCTGCGTAACAGTATAACGACTACGTTACGCAATTATATACAATATATCAGTCCGGCAGAGATACCGTCGGATGCTTACTTGTTGGGAGCCGAAGTCGTTCAGGCCCCATTGGATTTAATAGCTTTATCTGTATGCGAATTATAAGCGGAATATATGGTCGTAGACGTTTTGACGTGCCGTCTTCTTTCAGTGCACGGCCGACTACTGACTTTGCAAAAGAGAACCTCTTTAATGTGATCAATAACCTTACCGATCTGGAAGGGACTGATGCACTGGATTTATTTGCCGGAACAGGGAGTATCTCGTTTGAATTGCTTTCAAGAGAATGTAAAAGTGTTACCGCTGTGGAGAAGAATAATGCACATGCTTCTTTCATTGCAAAGGTCGCAAAAGAACTGAAGACCGAATCTCTCCATCTGATCCGTGGCGATGTGTTCCGCTATCTGCATTCGGCTCCGAAGCAGAGTTTCGATTTTATTTTTGCCGATCCGCCTTATGCGTTGAAGGAACTGCCGGAAGTGCCTGAACTGGTCTTTGAACGCGACCTGCTGCGTGACGGGGGCATATTCGTAATGGAACATCCGAAAACGAATGATTTCTCCCATCTTCCGTATTTCGATCAGCAACGTATCTATGGTTCAGTCAATTTCAGTATTTTTATCAAAGAAGAAAAGGCTTAAAGGAGCGGGGAGAACAGGCGCATGAACGACTCGGTGAGTCGTTGTTTGACAGGACGTTTCAGCCAGCGCGAAGGGATCAGACGTTCGCAACTGTGCATGTCGTGCAGGAATACCCGTTTCATCTGTATGGCGAAAGAGGGCTGATATACGAATGCGTTTATTTCAAAATTATGCTCGAAACTGCGGAAATCCATGTTAGCCGATCCGATACAGGTTAGCGCATCGTCGGTGATCATTAGTTTGGAATGCAGGAAGCCCGGCTCATAAAAATATACTTTCACTCCTGCTTTTACCATTTCGTCTATAAAAGAATGTGTCGCCATGTTAGCCGTACGGGTATCTGAACGTTTGGGCAGCATAAGGCGTACGTCGATGCCTCCCAGTGCTGCGATTAGCAATGCTTGGTTCAAGCCCTCGGTCGGTAGGAAGTAAGGTGTTTGTATGTAGATGTATTTCTTGGCATTTGCTATGGCAAAGATATATGCCTGAAGCAGTGTACGCCATTGGCCGACCGGACCGCTGGTTACTATCTGCATAATGTTGTCCTCATTATAGATCTTTGCTGGCGGATAAAAAATCTTGTCATTCAGAAGATTTTTGCTGACAACATACCAGTCGATCAGGAAAGCGGACTGGAGGCCGTGTACACCTTTCCCGATTATCCTGAAATGGGTGTCGCGCCAGATACCCCATTCCGTTCCATTCTCATAGCGGTCGGCTATATTCATGCCTCCCATATAACCGATCTCTCCGTCGATGACAACGATTTTCCGGTGGTTACGGTAATTGACTTTGCTGGTGAAGACTGGGAAAGCTACCTTCAGGAAGGCATGTACTTCGATACCTGCTTCCTGCATTTCATTAAAGAAACTGTTCTTTACATTCCAGCAGCCTACATCATCATATAATAACCGTACCTGGATACCTTCTTTCGCCTTTGCGATCAAGGCTTTCTTGAAACGAGTCCCGACTTCATCGTCGCAAAAGATGTAATATTGGATATGGATATGGTGGGTTGCTCCCTGGATATCTTGTAGCAGATCCTTGAATTTGTCTGTCCCGTTCGTATAGATTTTAATCTCACTTCCGTAAAGCAGGGAAGACTGGTTGTTGTTATTCAGCAGGGTGACCAACGGTTGGTACGGCTCGGGGACTGTACAGGCATCCTGTGGAAGCTTACCTTCCTGCGGGCGTTTCATGATACGTTTGTAGGTTCGGCGTGAGATGATACGCTGCTTCCTGTTGTCCTGTCCGAAGAAGAAATAAAAGAGTAATCCGATGCCGGGAGCCAGTAATAATACAATGACCCAGGGGATGGTTTTTAAAGGATTCCTGTTCTCTGCAATGATAACCAGAACCAACCCCAGTATGGTGATGGAGTACAATATGATGAATATTACCCCTGCAACCCATTGTATATGTATGGTAGCCAGCATGCTTTTTATACTTTGTTACAAGTTGATAAAGGTAGTAAGGTAATTTGTAAATAACAAATCTTTACTACATTTGCCGGATATATCAAAAGAAAGAAGATGATTACATATATTATTATCGGTATAACCGTATTAGTTTCTTATCTCTGTTTCAATAATGCGGAATTATTTCGTAAACTGGCATTGATCCCCTATCGTACGGTGAAGAATAATGAATGGTACCGGTTGATTACTCACGGTTTCGTTCATGCAGACATGACGCATCTGCTGGTCAATATGTTTACATTCTGGTCGTTCGGTACTTATATAGAAAAAGTATTCGGTTACCTTGGTTTCGGAACATGGGGATTCCTCGGACTTTATTTCGGTGGAATGATTTTTGCCTCCCTTTATGACCTGATCAAGCATCATAACGATCCTTATTATGTGTCTATCGGAGCATCGGGTGCGGTGTCGGCAGTGTTGTTCTCCTACATATTATTTGATCCCTGGAGCAAAATTTTGTTGTTTGCGATCATTCCTGTGCCGGGAATTATCTTTGGAGTGGTTTATCTGGCTTATTGTCAATATATGGCTAAACGTGCAGGGGACAATATCAACCACAATGCCCATTTTTACGGGGCAGTCTATGGTTTCCTGTACCCGGCTTTACTTAATCCTTCGTTGATAAAAGCCTTTCTGTCGCACTTCTGATCGAGATATTTTCTGTATATAATCGTGTTCAAGTGTTTGTTTTGTAGGGTATTATTTATAGATTTGTAGAAATATCTCAATTTCTCTAATACCATAAGACAGACATAATGAAAAGACGAAACTTCATCAGAAGTGGAGCATTGGCGATTGCAGGCTTCACTATTTTACCCCGCCACATTTTAGGAGGAACGAATTTCGTTGCTCCCAGCGACCAGATCAATCTCGGGATTATCGGTTGCGGGGCACAAGGACGTTGGACACTTGCTCCGGAATTTGCCCGTAGAGCTAACCTGATCGCAGCATCCGATTGTGAATCCCGTCAGCTGAATGCCATGCAGGCGATTGTTGAAAAAGAGACCGAAAAGGCAAAAGGGCAGGCATATAAAGGTTTTAAACTGTATGCCGACTACCATGAATTGCTGAATCGTAGCGACATAGACGGAGTGATTATTGCCACTCCGGATCATTGGCATGCTGTTCAGACTATCGAAGCTTGCCGTGCCGGAAAAGACGTGTATGTGGAAAAGCCGATGTCTCATAGTATCGAAGAAGGACGTGCTATGGCGGATGCAGTTGCGAAATATAACCGCGTACTGCAGGTCGGTAACATGCAACGTTCATGGCGTAACTTCCGCCATGCCTGCGAATTGGTTCGTAATGGTTATATAGGTGAGATCAAAGAGGTCAAAGTCTCTATCGGGCCTCCTCCTGTAAAATATGATCTTCCGGCACAACCGGTCCCCAAGACGCTGAACTGGGATATGTGGATCGGTCCGGCTCCGATGAATGTGTATAATGAGGAACTGGCTCCCCCTATGGAACGGAATACGTTCCCGAACTGGCGTAATTACCGGGAATATGGCGGTGGTATGATTTGCGACTGGGGTGCTCACATGTTTGATATTGCACAATGGGCTTTGGGTATGGACGATTCCGGTCCGATCGAATTTACTCCTCCCGAGGAAGGTGAACTGAGACCGCTCAGCATGCGTTATGCAAATGGAACCATTATGACACACGAACCTTTCCGGAAAGCCAATGGGAATGCAGTCCGCTTTATCGGTTCGGACGGAGTGATCGACATCAGCCGTAGTTTCCTGGATACGATCCCGGCAAAACTTCAGGATGAAGTGATCGGTGGTGATAAGATCAAACTGTATAAGAGTGACGATCACTATAATGATTTCCTCACAGCGATGAAGACCCGTAAGCAACCGTTAAGCACGGTGGAGATAGGACATCGTACGGCTTCCCTTTGTCATATAGTCAATCTTTGTTATGAGTTTGATCGTAAACTGGTATGGAATCCGGAAAAAGAAGAGTTCTTCTTTGATGACGAAGCCAATAAACGGAGGGGAAATCCGATACGTGAACCGTATAGCCTGAAAGTATAGTATATATATTAATGTATAGGAAAATAGGAGCGGCGGTAAAAGTTTATAAAGACTTTTACCGCCGCTCTTTGTTATGCTCTTACCGTTTGTTTAGAAATGTGGGGGAGGTCCTCCGGGACCGCCATGCCCTCTACCGCCCGGTCCGCGCATATCGTTGGCGGAAGCTCCGCCTTTAAAGATGCTGAACCTATAGATAAAGTGGACCATGAAATAACTGCTCAGCGTGTTGTATTCCGAATATTGGGTGTAGTTGGCTGTTACACTTTGGGAAATATTACTACGTTGTTGCAGGATATCATATATTTTGAAACGCAGGGTTGCCTGATTGCCTTTCAGGAAGGATTTAGAGGCCGATGCATTCCACAGAACTTCTTTCTGTTGGTATCCGGCGGCATAACCGGAGTTACTCGACCAGGTAATATCACTTTCAATTTTAAAATCAAGCGGAAGGTAAATAGTGGTTGTCCCGCCGACTCCATAGTTGAAAGTGTTTTGATCATTCTGATTTTGTAAAGAGTTATTCGTACTTCTGTAGCGTACGTTCCCGTTTAACCCCAGGTCGAGGTAGTCGGAACGAAAATCAATACCGGCACGCTCCATGGCTGTGAAATCCTTGTTTACGTTCTTTTCATCGTTGATGAAACCGTTAGAGTTGGCGAATGAAGCCATTGTCATGGAGTTGATAGAAAACTTCTTGTTTTTCAAAGGAGTGTTGAACATGACACGTGCGTTGCCATTGTAGTTTCCATTCACATTCTCGTAAGTCGTCATCTTTTTACCTGTTTCACCGACATAGATGGATTTGGTAACAATATCGTTGACCACATAATTTGCATTCAACATGACCATGAAAGCGGTCTGTTTATCCGGAATGAACTTCTGGTAACGGGCAGACAGGTTATTTGAATAAGTCGGCTTCAGATCCGGATTACCGGTAACGGTATTCAACGGATCGGATATATCGGCTACCGGCTGTAATTGAGTCATACTCGGCTGGCTGGTGCGACCGCGATAATTGATACGCAGATTGGTACGTTTGTCAAACCGATAGTTGAAACGGACCATCGGGGAGACATTAACTACATTACGTGTCAGCTTGGAAAGGGTAGAGTCGCCGACGAAGTTTTCACTTACGCTATGCGAAGGCTCCAGATTCATACCGATCGTATAATCATAGTTCTCGCGGACAGCTTTGAATGCCAGACTGGCTTGCTGGTTTATAAAGTTATTACGGTAACTTTTGCTGTATGCCGTATCCAGTACATTGTACTCTTCGCTTCCTTCTTCTTTGGTATATGAGTTTTTCAATGATTCCTGTTTGTTCTGGCTGATACTGTAGGTCGCCTGGATGAAATTATTACGACCGATCGGTTCTACCCATGACAAATAAACGCGGTAATTGAATCCTTTATTATCGTATCTGAATTGTTGGTCGATCAACTCGTTTTGTTCGTTCCCAAGGAAATACTCCGTATTGGAGTAGTTCAAACCTTTGTTATAAGAGTCGCTTATCCCTCCGTTTAATGAACCACTGAATACACGTCCTTCGTTATTCAGCTTTCGGCTGAATTCCAAACGGGCATTGATATTGTAGCCCTCTCCGTCGGATAGGTAATCGGATTCGCCGAGATTGACCGTGTCTCCCCGGTTGGTCAGCGTGTTGAATGAACCGGACTCCCGGTTATGGCTGTTACTATAGCTGAAACTCGGCTGGAAAATGATTTGTGTGGCGGTATCCGGTTTCCATTCCATACGGAAGTCGGCACCGACATTATCACTTTTTGTATTGTTATTGTTTATCTCATTATAAATAGTCGAACTGTCGTTCGGTAGAATATTTGTCCGGGTTGTCTTACTTTCCGCCTCATTGTCGGAATGCGAATAGCGTACGTTACCTCCCAATGTCAGTTTTTTGCTAAACTCTTTGCTGAAGTTCATGCCGACGTTTCCGGAAGTCATGATACCGTTTCCGGCTCCTCCACCTCCCATACGTCCGCCCCGTCGTCCTCCCATTCCGGAGAACATGTTGGAGGCAATATCCGAGAATCCCATATTATTCGTATTGTTCAAACCTCCCATCAACGTGAACTGATCGTTGTTAATGAAACGATTGACCATAAAGTTCCCTTCATATCTGTCCTCACTGCCATATCCGGCAAAAGCATTTCCGAACCATCCCTGTTTCATTCCAGGCTTGACGGTCAGGTTAATAACGGTTTCTTCCTCTCCGTCGTCAAATCCGGTCATCCGTGCCATGTCGCTCAAACGGTCCAATACCTGCACTTTCTCAACCATTTTAGAGGGAAGATTTTTAGAAGCGACTTTCGGGTCATCAGAGAAGAACTCTTTCCCGTCGATCAGGACTTTCTTGATCTCTTTCCCGTTGACGGTAATCTTTCCTTCACTGTCCACTTCCACACCTGGCATCTTTTTCAATAAGTCTTCCAGTACGGCTCCTTCGGTCGTTTTATAAGAATCCGCATTATATTCGACGGTGTCGTTTCGTACCACTACTTCGGGTGCTTTACCGATCACGACAGCTTCTCCCAACTGGATAGCTCCGTCGCTCAGTGCCAGTTTCCCTAACTTAACCGGGTCTGTCTTTCCTGTGATACGTATCGGCTGGTATAAAGGATCGAAACCGACGAAGCTGACGTGCAGTAAATAACTACCGGCTTTGATTCCTTTTAAAGTGAAGTTCCCGTTGCGTGAACTGGCCACACCTCCGATCATTGTACTGTCTTTTACATTCAATAAGCGGACTGTGGCCTGTTCGATCGGCTCGTTGTTCCCCTCTTCTACCACTGTTCCAGTGACATCAACTCCTCCCCGCTGTGCAACTGCCGGCAACGAAAAAAGAATAAAAAATAACCATAATAAGTATCTTCCCGATTTCATAACTAATATATTATCTGTATAAAACAAATAGTGTACCGGACTGGTTTCCGGTACGAGAAGATAGACTTCGGGAATATGATTAAGTTTAAAAAACTATGTGTTGATTTTGTTTTTATTAACAAAGACTTCGTTGAATACTGCCGTATATTTGTTCGTAATTATCCTTATGTATATTGATTTAGTTGCCGGGGTTATCTGTAGCCGACGTCCTCGACAGCTTTGCCGACGCTGTCGACAATTTTGCTGACGTCGTCGACAATATTGCCGACACTGTCGGCAACAGTTTTTCTGCGGAAGAAAACAAATTCCTTAGGGATCTATCAGGAAGGAAATCCAAATAAAAAAGAGAGAAGAGGGAGATAATCTTTCAGTTTGACACGGAGGATTTTCAAGGATTGGGAAATACGGTATTCAACCGTTTTGACGGATACGCCAAGTTTATTGGCTATTTGGTTATTGGTAAGTTCTCCGAAACGGCTTAAGGCGAAAGTATCACGATAAGTTACCGGTAATTCTTTTATAGCTTTGTTTATGTGCTCTGTTAGTTCGTTTATAAAATAGTAATCAGGATCTTCAAACTGATCTTTAAGTTTGTCATATATTTTATTATGTATCCGTTCGTGGTATAAGTTCTTTTTGATGGCATTTAGGCATCTGTGTTTGGTTGAGATGAAGAGGTATGATTTGAGAGATGTACCGATAATTAAACTTTTGCGTGTCTCCCAAATAAACAGCATCAGATCCTGCACTAACTCTTCAGAATCTTCATCGGAAATATACTGGGAGGCATATTCGCATAAAGGTGAATAATATTTTAGAAAAAGCTGTTTATAAGCATTTTCATCATTATTTTGTAGTAAATTCAGAATCTGATCATCATTCATGGAGTTGGATTGTTTGTCTGTTGTGGTATTTCAAATCTATAAGCAAATGTAAATTGTTTCTTTATACATACAAAATATTTTATAGGATTTACTGATTACTTTTTTTGAAAAAAAGTGGAACATGAGTTTAGGGTACTGTGCCTCAAGTTTTGTCGTATGTATAGAATGGAAAAAGAAAATAGACATATTATCAGTAATGAACCAGACGAGACAGTTCTCTTGAAATATATATCGGAAACTGCTTCGGAAGAGGAAAGAATCCGGGTTGACGATTGGTTAAGGGATGATGAAGACAGGGAAAATGTTTTGTTGCAGTTGGCTGCGATAGATCATGCTCTTCGCACAAAAGAAAGGATAGCATCCCGTAATCCGCTGGATGCTTTTAGTAAAGTGAAAAGGCGTATTAAACTTTCACAGAGAAAGTACTGGATAGATCGTGCTTATCTGGCAGCTGTCTGTTTTTTGGGTGTATTGATCTTATCTACTGCAATATCTTATTGGACACAAAAGGGAATTGGAGGTGAGACACAGATCGTAACAGTCCAGGCTAATGCAGGTATGCGTACTCATTTTAACTTGCCGGATGGAACCGTTGCTTATTTGAATTCGGGAAGTGTACTTTCCTATCCGTTGCATTATGATAAAAAAGAGAGGCGGGTAACACTTACGGGAGAGGCTTATTTTAAAGTTACGCATAACCCGGAACAACCGTTTATAGTAAGTGTGGCTAATGACCGGATGCGGGTTAAAGTGCTGGGAACGGAGTTTAACTTGCAGTCTTATAAAAATGAGAATATAGTACAAACGACATTAGTTAGCGGTTCTGTAAATATAGAAGCTGTAAGGAAAGGCGATATAGTGTCTAATATTAAACTAAAACCATCAGAGAGGGCAGTCTATGACATTTCTTCTGGTTCTGTTTCTATTGCCTCCGTAAATACGGAGTACGATACAGCTTGGAAAGAGGGGCGTTTGATGTTTAAAGACATGCCGATACCGCAGGTATTGAAGAAGTTATCTTATTTTTATAATGTAAGGTTTGATGTAAAGGATTCCGTAATCAATACTTACCGTTTTACCGGAACATTTGAAAATAAGCTATTGTCGCAAATATTGGATTATTTGAAAATTTCTTCGCAAATCGATTATACAATTAAGCAAATGACATCGGATGATAGTTCGGGTATTCAAAATGAGACTGTCATCCTGAAGAAAATGAGATAGTGTTAAATCTGAATGTTTAATTTAATATATATGCCTATGAAGTAATACCTAATTATTGTAAACCTTATTGAAAACATACGGAAATATGCTGGTAACATATTCCCGTATGAAAATTCGAAAGGTCTTTAGAGACTACAAACAATTTTTTTTAATCTTAAATCACTGCAAAAGTATGGTAAAGATTTATTATTTCCAATATAAAGGGAATATTAGTGCCTTTATATTACAATCTAAAATCACGAGAATCATGAAGTTAACCAGTCTATTGCTTTTTTTGTCAATCGGATTAGCTTGGGCATCGAACTCATATGCACAAAAGGCTATACTTTCAATGAATATGACTAATCGGACTATTTTTGATGTATTGGAAGAGATTGAAACGCAAACTGATTTTCATTTCTTTTATAACAGCAAGATTATCGATATTCATCGAACAGTTTCGGTAAACGTAAAAGATAAATCTGTTTTTACAATCCTGGATCAGATATTTCAAAATTCAAATGTTGCTTATAAGGTCGTGGATAAGGATATTATCCTTTCGGCAGATGAAGCTACCGGAACTTTACAGGATAGGCGGAAGATAACAGGGATAGTTAAAGATAAAAGTACGGGCGAACCTGTTATCGGAGTGAATGTCTTGGTGAAAGGTTCAACAAATGGAACGGTTACTGATATAGATGGCAGGTTCTCTCTGGAAGTCTCATCGTCCGATATATTGTCTGTTTCTTATATAGGCTATATGTCTCAAGATATTACAGTCAGTAATAAGGATGTGATCAATGTTGATTTACAGGAAGATTCGACTAACTTGGATGAAGTTGTGGTTGTGGGATTCGGCACACAGAAAAAAGTCAACTTAACAGGGTCCGTCTCGGCATTAAGCACGAAAGAGATTGGAAAGTTGAAAGTGACACAAACCTCTCAATTGTTATCGGGAATGGTTAGCGGTATAAATGTTACACAAGGATCCGGACAACCGGGGGCCGATCAGTCTTCTGTAACGATCCGTGGATTGGGGACTTTCAGTAGTGCAGGAAACTCTCCATTAGTATTGGTTGACGGGTTGTCTTCTTCATTGGACAATGTGAATGCGAATGATATAGAGAGTATTTCTGTTTTAAAAGATGCAGCATCAGCTTCTATATATGGAACCAGAGCAGCAAATGGTGTTATATTAATTGAAACGAAAAAGGGGAAAGAAGGAAAAGCCCGAATCACTTATCAGGGTAATTTCGGTTTTTCCCGTCCATCGGAGACTCCTAAGATAGTGGATTCCTGGGTCTATGCTGAAATGTACAATGAGGCATTGATAAATGGAGGAGGAAGTCCTCAATATACGGTAGATGAAATTGATAAATTTAAATCAGGGGAAGATCCGGATAATTATCCCAATAAAAGGCATTATGACGACTTGATAAATTCCGGAAGTGGTTTTCAGACCAATCATTATTTAGGTTTGACGGGAGGAACAGAAAAGAATTCTTATATGTTTTCTCTGAGTTATCTTAATCAAAAAGGTATTGTTGCAGAAACAAATTATCAACGTTATAATGTAATGTTTAATGCAAGCAGCAAACTAAGAGATAATTTTAAAGTAAATGTGAAATTTTCTGGACAGAAAGGGGATAGTAACCAGCCAACGGCTGTTGACAGTAATCCTCCTGAGGGAGTTGAAGGCTTGATAAGCTATGCCATAAAGGTTCCGAATACAATAGCCGGGAAACGTTCGGATGGTTATTATGGTAATCAGACGGGATTTACAATTGAAGGTTGGATGGACAGTGAATCTTTTATTAAGAATGATGATGTAGATGTTATTGCAAGTGCCAATATTGAATGGAATATATTGAAGGATTTAAAACTGACGGGAGTGGCAGGGTATGATTATTCGGCTTCCGACTACAAAAGATTCAGGCCTACATTGGTGATAGATCAATATCTGACTGCTTCTCCTTCCGATCTCAGGATACGTAAGGCACGGAATACTCTTTTAACATTGCAGGCATATTTGGATTATGACTGGTCTGTAAATTCTCATTTGTTTCATGCTCTTTTAGGGTATTCTCAGGAAAGTAATAAAAACGATTGGGTTGAAGCTTTTCGCGATAATTTTCCCAGTAATACTTTATATGAACTGAATGCAGGTTCGGCTTCTAACCAGCAAAATGCCGGTTCTGCATCGGAGTGGGCTTTGGCCTCTTTTTTCGGAAGATTGAATTATTCATTCCTGGATAGATACCTTTTGGAAGTCAGTGCCAGGTATGATGCATCTTCAAGGTTCCCCAAAAAGAACAGGTGGGGGTTTTTTCCGTCTGTTTCCGGTGGATGGATTATATCGCAAGAGAATTTTTTCAATATACCGATTATAAACAATCTGAAATTGAGAGCTTCCTGGGGTAAATTAGGTAATCAGAATATTGGAGATTATCCTTATCAACAAGTAATAGCTCTGGGTATTAATGCTCCGTTTGGTGTTTCGGAAGAGTTATGGCCCGGTGCTGCTGCTGTAGATGTTCCAAGTACGGATATTACCTGGGAATCCACAGAAGTAATGAACGTCGGACTAGATATCGGCTTATTTAGCAATAAACTGACGTTTACTGCGGATTATTATATAAAAGAAACATCTGATATTTTATATAATGTAACAGCTTCAAAGGTCTTGGGAATGACTCCGTCTGTGCAAAATGCAGGAACTGTAATTAATAAAGGTGTCGACTTTTCAGTTCAGCATAGAAATGTTATAGGGGATTTTTCTTATGGAGTTGCGGCAAATGTGTCTTATGTGAAAAATCGTGTGGATAAACTGGCTAATGTGGAAAAGGATATTGCCGGAGGACTTTTTGTCGGTCATTCTTTAAATTCGATTTATGGCTATGTTGTTGATGGTTTTTTCAATAGCCAGGAAGAGATAGATAATTATGCCAAGCAACCTCGGACTGCTAAACCTGGGGATTTAAAGTTAGTCGATATAAGTGGCCCGGATGGTGTACCCGATGGTATTGTTAATGCTGACTATGACAGGCAGATAATAGGAACTCAGTTTCCCAAGTTAAATTTTGGTTTTAATATCAATGCTCAGTATAAAAATGTCGATTTCTTACTTAATATGAATGGAGTAGGAGGAATGGACCGCTTTGTCGGAGGAGAAGAAAGTTATCAGGGAAATGCCTTTTACCGTGGATCCAATCCACAGGAATGGATGATAAAGGGACGATGGACTAAAGATAATCATGATGCTACTTATCCCCGGTTACTGGTTGTTGGGGGAGGAGAGCAACAATTTTATAAATCTACATATAGAGTTATTAATGCGTCTTTCTTTCGGATAAATGATATACAAATCGGATATACATTCCCTTCTACAATGATTCAATCTTTGGGTATGTCAAATCTGAGGGTTTATGCAAGTGTAAAAAATCTGGCCACTTTTCATAATTTTTTGGAAGGATGGGATCCGGAAAGAACTTCTATGTATCCGGCTGTTAGGGATTTTATGGCAGGTATTAGTGTAACATTCTAATTTGAAACAATATGAAAAAGAGTTGTGTAAGTAAATATATATTTGTAGTTGCTTTTTTGAGCTTTTCTGTCGTTATACTAACAGGGTGTGATAGTTTATTAAACAAATATCCGCTGGATAGTTTGTCTAATAGTACTTTCTGGAAAACAGAAGGGGATGCTTTGTTGGCTTTAACAGGAGTATATCAACAAAATAAGCTGACAGGAACTAATGCAAAACAATCTTTTGACTTATGGAATCAGGATGCTTATTTAAGATTGTTTGAGGCTACCACTGATAATGGTTTTGAAAAGGACAACGGTGTAACCGATTTTAATAATGGTGATTTAGCAGCATCTTATCAGCCAGTAATGGATTTGTGGACAACTACTTATATCAAAATTACGAAATGTAATAATTTCCTTGAGAATATTGATAATGTTGAAATGGATGTAAATAAGTTGGAAGAAATGAAAGCTGAAGTCAAAACGATAAGGGCTTACGATTATTTCTGGCTGGCGTTTTTGTGGAGTGATGTTCCTTTGGTTACTAAAGTATTAACGGTGGATGAAGCTAATAGTGTGTTTCGTGATAGTCGTGAAAATGTTATCAAATTTGTAATAGAGGAGTTACAGTCGGCAATTCCTAATTTACCGGTAACACGCCCGGATAAAGATTATGGCAGAATAACGAAAGGGGCGGCTCTGGCTATTTTGGGGAGAGTCTTTTTGGCCGAAAAAAGATGGGAGGATGCAAAAAATGTTTATAAACAGGTTATAGATCTGGGAGTCTATAGCATAGATGCACGTTTCAGCAATCTTTTTATTGAAAAGGGTGAGAACAGTAAAGAGTTCTTGTTGGTAAGTAAAAGAATGCCGGATATATATGGGAATTCCATCTTGTTAAGTTGTCTAGGGTTTACGTGGGGAGGATATCATCATTACAGTCCGTATAATGAATTGGTGGAAGATTTTGAATGTATAGATGGTTTGCCTGTTAAAGAATCTCCATTGTTCGATCCGGAGAAACCCTATGAAAATCGTGATCCGAGATTACTGAAAACAATATTTGTAGATAATATATCCGTCTTTAAGAATATATTATATATTGCTCATCCAGATTCATCCCCGAACGTTTATCAGGATCAATTGACAAGACGTCAGTGGAGCGGTTATATGGTTCGTAAATTTTGTGATGAAGATTACAATGGAAATCTGAATGTGTATGGTTGCGATTTTCCAATGATTCGTTATGCAGAAGTTCTGTTGAGTTATCTGGAAGCGAATATAGAGTCTGGAACACCTATAACGCAGAATTTATTGGATGAGACAATAAACCGTGTCAGAGGTCGCGAAGAAATAAAAATGCCTCCTGTTACGGAAACAAACCCGGATAAGTTGACCACTATCCTGAGACGTGAAAGGCGTGTGGAATTGGCTTGGGAAGGTCTAAGACTGTTTGATTTGTTCCGGTGGCGTACAGCTCATATATTACTTAAAGGACGTTTTCATGGCATGAAGATCTGTTCTAAAAAAGATGCATCTGGTTATACGAAAGTACCTGTCAATACAGATGGCTATTATTTTTGTGAAGAAACATTTTTCAGGGAGAATGTAGATTATTTGTGGCCAATTCCCCAGGCAGAACGGGATGTTAACAAAAATCTGACACAGAATAGCGGTTATTAGTTCCGTTTGGAGAAATTTATCCGTGGTGAGTACCACCTGAAGTATTTAGGTGGGATACTCATCCGGTACTGGTTTATGAAAATAAATTGAATAAAAAACAATTAATAAAATATAGATATGAAAATACATTCCAGAAGAACGTTTCTAAATAATATTTGGGTCGGAAGTGTTGGTCTTGGGATCATGGCTCCTTTTTCTTCCTGTATGAAACATGGTGGAGAAATAAAAAGTACACGGGTGAATTTACCGGTAATCGATGAGGTTGAGATCTGTATATTGGGAGGTAGTTGTACAGGGGTTTTTGCAGGAGTTAGAGCGGCACGCTTAGGTGCATCTGTTGCTATTGTTGAAAAACAGAATGCATTTGGTGGTGTTGCAACCAGTTCTTTAGTAAATATATGGCATTCATTATATGATACGGAAGGCAAACAGCAAATAATAGCCGGATTGACGAAAGAAGTGTTAGATCGCCTGGCTACACGTGATGCGGTAAATGTCAGTTCAAATCCAAGTTCAGCGTATACATTTAATTCGCAAGAGTTAAAAATAGAGTTGGATGAATTAGTGTTGGAAACAGGCATTCATCCCTATTTACATACACTTTTTTCAGAGCCATGCCTGGATGAAGATGGTCAGTTAATCGGGGTGATTGTCGATAATAAGTCCGGGAGAGGGATCATTAAAGCGAAATATTTTATAGATGCAACA
Organism: Parabacteroides sp. AF18-52; assembly: GCF_003479145.1. Classification (NCBI taxonomy): domain Bacteria; kingdom Pseudomonadati; phylum Bacteroidota; class Bacteroidia; order Bacteroidales; family Tannerellaceae; genus Parabacteroides; species Parabacteroides sp. AF18-52. The sequence goes on along the minus strand of NZ_QUGR01000023.1, from coordinate 4,776 downwards.
GGAGATGGTGACTTATGCTATCGCTTAGGTTTAAAATCTTATGTTTTTGATTTGTTACAGCCCCCTACGACTTGTGCATGTTTTGAAGGCTGGAATTCCAGAGAATTTGATGAACTGTTGAAAATGCATGCTGCTGAATTCAATATTCCGGATGGATTTGTCTGGGGGGCAACACTGCCTAATACGAATGTTTACATGCTTGCTGGGACTCGGGTATATAAGGCCGATTGCTCTGTGGCGGATGATTTGACAAAAGCGGAAATTGAAGGAAGAAGGCAGATCCGGGCAATTATGGATATGTTGAGAAAATATGGAACCAAAGAAAATCTGCCGGGGTTGGTCGCATTACCTTCTTATATTGGAATACGGGAAACAAGGCATATAAAATGTCTCTATCAGATTAGTGATGAAGATGCAATGTATGGTAAACATTTTGAAGATGCAATAGCAAATGGTAGTTATCGTTTGGATATCCATCATCAGGATAAGCCAGGATTGACTTTTAGATATCTTGATGGTTCAGAGGTTTATGTAAGACCTGGAGTCGCAGATCAGAAAAGTCGTTGGCGAAAGGAAATGGAGGTTGATCCGACTTTCTATCAGATACCACTTCGTTCGATAATCCCGGAGAAACATGAGAATTTGATGGTTGCCGGCAGAATGTTGGATGCTGCAATTATAGCCTATTCAGGTATAAGAGTTATGGTAAATATGAACCAGGTTGGTGAAGCTGCGGGAGTTACTTCTTATTTGGCATTGCATCAACAAAAAAGGATCAGAGACGTTTCCAGTGGAGATGTAAGAGATGAATTAAAAAAAGGAGGCTCTATTATTATTTAAGTTGAATTTTTAGCTTTACTAAAGCTTTTAGTTTATATCTTTTTTGCAGGAACTGTCGCTTTCCTTTTTTAATGCAGATTGGAATATGAAGTAGAATACAGGGTTTAGATATACATCCTGAACCCTGTCACTTTTATTTAGCTGTTTTTTTGAAATATAAGTTTGTGTATTTTGTTTTTATCATATTACTTTGTAATTTGTTTTTTTACAATATCTTATATCTAATTTATAAATCTGAAGTACATGAAAACAAACATTCTGACCTATTTGTGTTTTCTTATCCTTTGTGCCTGCCAGGCTCCCCCCGTTGAAGAGTATGCGATTATTCCGCAACCTCAGGAGATCAGTTATACACCGGGTTTTTTTAAGATGAGTGCTCATCCGGCTATTTCTTATTCCGGTGATTTAAACAATGAAGCTCAATTGTTACAAGCAGCTCTTTCTTCTGACTTTTCGGTGGATGCAACCCTTAAAGATACAGGAAAAGGGGATATTAACCTGATGCTTGATCCGACAGTTTTACCAGATAAACCGGAAGGATATCAGTTGGAAGTTACTTCCGGCAAGGTAAATATCAAGGCTAATTCTGCAACCGGTATTTTAAATGGTGTGCAGACACTGCGTCAAATAATCAAAGAGAAAGATGGTAAATATCTGGTTCAGAGAGCAATTATCTCTGACTATCCGGCTTTTTCCTGGCGCGCTTTTATGTTGGATGAAGGACGTTATTTTAAAGGGAAAGAAGTGGTGAAAAACCTGTTGGATGAAATGGCCGGGTTGAAAATGAATGTTTTCCACTGGCATCTTACCAATGATCAGGGATGGAGAATTGAAATCAAGAAATATCCGAAGTTGACAGAGATAGGTGCTTTCCGCGATTCTTCGGAAATCAATCATTTTGGAAGCGATGTGTACGATGGAAAACGACACGGAGGTTTCTATACACAGGAAGATATAAAGGAAATCGTTGATTATGCATCCAAACGACATATTACTATTGTTCCGGAAGTCAGTATGCCGGGACATGCCAGTGCTGCTATTGCTTCTTACCCCTGGTTGGGAACAAGTGGAAAACAGATCAAAGTACCAGGAAAGTTTGGTGTTCATTATGAGGTTTTGAATGTCTCCGATCCTCGTGTGATGGAATTTCTTGATGATGTAACGAACGAAGTTATCGCTTTATTCCCTAGCCCTGTGTTTCATATAGGTGGTGATGAAGTAAAATATAACCAGTGGAAAGAATCTCCAGCCATACGTAGCTATATGGCTAAGAAAGGTTTGAAAACTCCTGCAGAACTACAGATCTATTTTACGAATGAGGTGTCCAATATGCTTGAGGCCAAAGGAAAGAGAATGATGGGCTGGAATGAAATTACTGGTGATAAATTGCATGAATACCAGTCTGCAGAAGATACAAAAGATGTTGAGCAGCAGTTGGCGAAAGGTACTATCGTTCATTTCTGGAAAGGAGATTCTGCCTTGATCAAAAAAACGATCGACAAAGGATATGATGTTGTAAATTCATATCATATATATACTTATATCGATTATGATTATAAATCGATCCCGTTGTCAAAAGCCTATTCATTCAATCCGGTACCGGAAGGATTATCTCCGGAAGAACAAAGTAGAGTGTTGGGGCTGGGTTGCCAGATGTGGGGTGAATTTATTCCGACTGTTGAAAGTATGAATCAGAAAATTTATCCGCGTATTGCGGCCTATGCCGAAACGGGATGGACCGGCGCAGAGAAGAAAGATTTCAACCGCTTCCTGAATTCTCTCAGCCATTTTATCAATAAATGGACGGCTGAAGGATTAGTGATCGGGCCGGTTGAGTAAAAAATATTTTTCAAAGTGATTAAACTATTTCCATGTAACAAAGTCTATTATATCGAAGCGCTTCACAAACAGTTAAATATTAATTTAAGTAATAAGTATAGTTTATGAAGAAGGTAATAGGATTGTTTTTGGTTATCCTGATTAGTACAGCAACAGTTTTTGCACAGGGCGGTAATCGCCAGGGAAAGGAGGGAGATCCTTCCAAACGTAGTGAAAAAATGATTGAGGATCTGAAACTCGATGATAAACAGGCTGCAGAATTCCGTAAGGTGGAAGCTGATTTTAGAGAGCAGATGAAGAAGGAACGTGAGTCTGTCAAGGAAGACCGTGAAAAGATGCGGGAAAAAATGATAGCTATGCGTACTGAAAAAGACGCTCAGATAAAGAAAATCCTGACGGACGAACAGTACAAACAATATCAGGAGAAACAGAAAAAAGCGGATAGCTCTCGTAAAAAAGGACATGGACGTAAATGATAAAAGTAAAAAATCCCCGGTAGAATATTCTGCCGGGGATTTTTGTGTTTGTTATTACGGGATTACAACGTTTTCAATTTTAGGTTACGCCATAATACTTTAATGCCGCCACCATCGTGGATTTGTAAAGCGATGCGGCCTTGTCCGGCACCGATTTTCTCATCGTTGATGTTAACCATTTCTTCGCCGTTCAACCAGGTTTGTACATTATCACCTTGAACTTTGATACGCATGGTGTTCCAGTCGCCTTCTTTCAGGATCGTTTCTTTTTCATCCGGAATCTGAATCAACCATCCGCGACCGTATGATTCGTAGATACCACCGGTGTCATGACCTTTAGGAGCTACTTCAACCTGCCATCCGTTCACTTTTACATCTTCTTCAATGAAAGAACGGATAAATACGCCAGAGTTTCCGTCTGCTTCCTGTTTGAATTCAACTGTCAGGTCGAAATCATCATAATAGTCACGTGTAGCCAGGTAACCATATTTTTTATCCGGACCGCTTTCACAAATCAGCAAACCGTCTTTTACATACCATAATTCAGTACCGTATGCTTCCCAACCTTTTAGGTCGACTCCGTTGAACAGATTCACTTCTTTGCTTTTGCGGGGAAGTTCTTTGATCTTTATATTACGGAAAGATGCAGGATAACCATGATCCTGTAAGCAAAGGACGCCTTTTTTAGCTAAACCATATTCGGGAGCATTCGCCCACTTTCCACTGTTTTTCTTTTCATACCAATCGTCGGTCCATGCTTCGAATTCCAGAATTTTCTGGCCATTCAGCCAATGTTCTACATGACCATTATCAAATACGATTTTAGAATTGTTCCATTCACCTTGCGGGTTAACCTTCATTTTGGATTTGTCAGGCAGATGCATTGCGTAGTCTACGCCCAGTTTTTGCCATTCTTCCAGAGGTTCCGGGAAGTTCGGTTCATCGATCAGCTGATATTCCGGACCTGTAACATAAGGTACGGCGAACTGAGGACGTTCGACAACATGGTAAAGCATACCGCTGTTGCCACCCTTCGACAGTTTCCAGTCCCATGACAATTCGAAATTTTCATACTGTTTATCGGTTACAATATAACCGCTGGCATCACTGCCGTCACCTTTAGCCTGGATGCATCCGTCGACAACATGCCATGGCTGTGTGAGGGTTGTTCCGTTGTAATCTTTCCAACCGTTGAGTGTTTTTCCGTCGAAAAGAAGTTGCCATCCATCGGCTACCTCTTCGGGAGTAAGCGTGTTTTGTTCTGCACCTGCGCAAGAGGTAAACAGTGCTAATGATACTGCACAAGAGGCTAACAAACTTGTTGCAGCTACTCTTTTCACTACTGATTCCATTTTAGAATTAAGTTTTAATTGATAATGATATAGCGACAAAGATAGGAAAACTTCCTATGCAAAATCTTTAAAAAATGTATTGAAATCTCATTAACTTACTGTAGACTTATTCGTTTGATATATATCAAATGAATAAATGACATATGTGTTCCTTTCGTTTGATGATTGTGCTTTATTCGTTTGATAATTGTCAAAAGAAAGGAAGTAAGGGATGTCCTGTCCTGAAATAAGTTGACAAAACACCACGGTAAACTTATGTCAGAATCGAA
>NZ_QUGR01000022.1:74040-94989 GCF_003479145.1 Parabacteroides sp. AF18-52 | reverse complement strand
GAGGCTGTAATTTAAACTGTGTCAGCAAAGCAAACAAATAAAGTATTAACTTTGCTAACACAGTTTTTTTATGAGTGAAGAGTTTGATTTTGAAAGGATCAAGAACAAGGCAATCGAGCAGCTCAAGGCTGGCAAGCCCTTGTTGGGTAAGGACGGAGCTTTTGCCCCGTTATTGGAGAGCATTTTAAATGCAGCTTTAGAAGGTGAGATGGATGCCCATCTTTCCGAGGATGAACGCATGAGTGGCAACCGTCGTAATGGCAAGATGCAGAAGCAGGTGCAAACTTCTATGGGTGAGGTGACCGTTTCTACCCCCCGTGATCGTAATTCCACCTTCGATCCTCAGTTTATAAAGAAGCGGGAGACCATTCTCGCGGAAGGTGTTGCTGACCGCATAATCGGCCTTTATGCCCTTGGTAATAGTACACGTGAAATAAGCGATTGGATGGAAGAGAATCTTGGTAACCGTGTGTCTGCCGAAACAATCAGTTCCATCACTGACCGGGTACTTCCGGAAATAAAAGCGTGGCGTTCGCGTAGCCTGGACTATATTTATCCGATAGTCTGGATGGATGCCATTCATTATAAAGTCATGGATGAGAGAGGCTGTGCCATTACCCATGCAATCTACAACGTATTGGCTATAGATAAGGACGGTCGTAAGGATTTGCTTGGGATGTACATCTCTAAGAATGAGGGGGCAAACTTCTGGTTGAATGTGCTGACCGATTTACAGAACCGTGGTGTACACGACATTCTCATAGCTTGTGTTTAGTCTGGATGGATGCCATTCATTATAAAGTCATGGATGAGAGAGGCTGTGCCATTACCTATGCAATCTACAACGTATTGGCTATAGATAAGGACGGTCGTAAGGATTTGCTAGGGATGTACATCTCTAAGAATGAGGGGGCAAACTTCTGATTGAATGTGCTGACCGATTTACAGAACCGTGGTGTACACGACATTCTCATAGCTTGTGTCGATGGTCTGAGGGGCTTCCCGGATGCCATCCAAAGCGTATTCCCTGATACCATAGTGCAACTTTGTATCGTCCATCAGATACGTAACTCCATCAAATACGTCGGCAGTAAACACCAGAAGGAGTTTCTTAAAGATCTGAAACGGGTTTACGGTGCAGTCAGCAAGGATGCCGCTGAAACGGAGCTTCTTGATTTAGATCAGAAATGGGGAGAGAAATATCCTATCGTCATCAAGTCGTGGCAGGACAACTGGGAAAAGCTCACTGAATACTTCCAGTTCACATCCGATATACGTCGGATGATTTATACGACGAATACCGTTGAAGGCTACCACCGGCAAATACGGAAAGTCACAAAAAACAAGGGCGTGTTCCCTAATGACACCGCCCTTGAGAAGCTTGTCTACCTCGCTTATCGCAACATACGCAAGAAATGGACTATGCCACTGGCTAATTGGGGCACCATTGCCCAACAACTGGCGATAAAGTTTGGAGATAGATTTAAGTTGTTGTAATTTTACGCTCGTCGGGAGTGCTGGTGCACCCCCTTGGCGCTGGCCGATCCCCGACCGATGAGCTTGAAAGAAAAACAGCGCATGACACAGTTTATTTTACGCCCCCGAGTAAAACAGATTTACTCCATTAAAGGAGCCAAAAAAACTTTTTTCATCGATATTTTTCCTCCAAATATTTATGAATACAATATCAGGTATAGGTTCTATTACACCACCAAACTCCTAATAACAATATACCTCCCACACCCAATACCCACCAAATCGGTAAGTACCCCATCAACCAGCCGCTTTCCTTCTGTTCCGTAGCCACTGTTTCCCGCAACCGACGATCTTCCTGCCGTGAAAGCAAGAGCAATGTATCCCGGCTAACAGAAACCTCCCGACTGTCCGCCACAGCCTGTCTGACCCGCTCCACATACTGGTACCCACTACTATCCGGTGCGGAAAATTCCACCTCCTCCCATCGGACCGCCACAGCCGCAGAAGATTTCCACATATGTTCCATCCGTAGGCTATCGAAACGCTCTATCATCAACGAATCCCTTTCCCTGAATTCCCGCCCCGTAGCCACGCCCCTCTTCCCCGCACAACCGGCACCCGTCAACAAAACCCACAAACACACACCGAAACACACCCCGACCAACTCCTTATTCCTCTTTCTCATCCCTTCTGATCTTATATTTATAACTATAATCCACCCCGAACAACGCCCCTGAAAACGTCAACACCTCGCCGAATCCTACCAACACCGAACTATCTATCTTCCCCGTCGGACTGCACCAGAACCCCATAAACAACAATACAACACCTGCCAGCGACAGGAAAACCGCCACCCATAACTGGCAACCAAGCAGCCAGCACCTTCTTTTACAATATCCCATACTCCTCCTCCGCATCAAAACAAGGACACTCCTTCAACCATTCATCCCGCGTGATCTTCCCGTCGCCATTCCGGTCGGGCGACAAATCACGGTGCCCGCAGATCCGACATCCCGGATACCGCACCAGCAGCAACAACAGCAATCCCCTGATAGACAATTTTTGCCTCTCCGTACGCGTATCTTTCGGATGCCCGTCGGCATCCAGCCCACCTTCGTAACAAATCCCCAGACTGAACGCATTATATTCTTAGTACTTATTTAACCATCTTGTTACTTATGGTACAAAAGTACCATCTAGCATACATTACATAATGTGTGAAAAAATGTGGTAGGATAAACTGGCTATTTTCTCAATAAGTCTTGTTCTAGTAGTTTGGAATGAACGCTATCCCATAACTCCTTTTGCTTCTCATTCAACATATCTACAGATATGAACGTAGTACCACAAAATACAATATCGCTATATCTTATTACTGGTATTAGTCCGAATTTAGTCCAAGCAAAATAGTTATCGTTATATTTATCTGATATGCCAGTGTTGCATAAGTATATTTCTTCATTGATATTAATAAGTGTCTGTATGGAGTGTTCCAGTATATCAAACATCCGACCTCTTAAATCATACTTTATACCATCCGCTATTACTCTTTTGCGGAATCTGGATAGCAAATGCTGTGATAAGATAAAGGCATTATTCAAATTGATATAAACAAAGTCAGTAGTATTATTACCTCTTCTCATATATCCTACTATGAAGAACTGGTTAATACTCTTATAGAATACGAAGAAGTAATACCCTTGTATGGCAGTAACTTTCATACACCATTCATCACTACTGCCTAGGCTGGTAATGAAATCTATCATTTCTTGGCTATATGCCAAATTAAATAATTGTTCTGCGTATTCTGCTATATTCATGCCTTACAAATTAAAAAAGGCTACCACCGAAGTAGTAGCCCAATTTTTGTTAGTCATCAATCTCCGACAAAACTTGTTTTCTCAACTCTGGAGAAGCATTTTTCAATGTTTCCGTTATCTTGGACAGATTCAGTTGCAAATCTATATCGCTAGGCTCTATCTTTACAACTTGCTCCAAAAAGCTGACATATTCTTGATATTTATCAAGTTGCTGTCTAGCTTTTCTAACGAGTTCTTTCCCGGATGCTTTAGACGAGAACCAGCCACCAAGTTTTTCAAATTGTGTGGCACGGTCAGAGTTAATCACTTGTACAAAAACTTGCGCATTTACAGTTTCAATAGTTGAAGTATTCATAATAATTATATTTTTTGAACACGGCAAAATTACCGCTAAAGTAAATGCCTCTGTAAATGCGCTGCAAAGGTATGTAATATATCCGTAATATAAAAAACTTCTTAGAATATTTTTTTAATAAGTACTTTATATAGGCATCTTATTAATCAGTACCCAGTACTATTAGCTAATGTACAAATAGAAAACTACTAGTAGCACCGTTACTACTATACACCGCAGTCGTATCACTATTAGCTATACTATTTTTTAACTAATGTACTAGTTCCGAAAAATAACGGCTGTCATTACTAATACTACCATCACTTATTTGGGTACACAAAAAGTCAGCAGGATAACTAACTACTTCTATCATCACTGATTTTTACTTACTAATAAGTTATATAGCCGCTACTTCGATAAGCCCATTAATCGCTAAAATACAGTTATTTAAATATCTGTTCCGAATATCGCTTATCCGTAAATAGCCATAAATATAAACTATTGTCAAAAGAACTACATAAAATCACTATTCTTGTCCGTTAGCTTGCTGACAGAAGAAAATAACGGCAATATAGCGATATAGATAAACCGCCTATAGAAAGTGTTCCTTTGATTAGGTACACACCCGTAAAATGAATATAATCGTACAGAGATAAAAAGATAGGAACTACCACAAGCAGAGGTATAACCAGAACTGCCCGTAGTAATTCAAGCACTATAGATTTTACAGTATATAATGAAACTAACATTGAATCATGGAGTATTACACGTTTGAACAATTAAAGGGAATGGCTTTCAAGGATGGCATTACCGGCAATAAGGTAGCTGTTGGTATATGGGCTAAAATGAACGGCTTTCTAAAGAAAAAGAAGCAGATAAACAAGCGTAGAATTACATTCTACTTTAAACTGAATGATTGGCAACCTTATAATGTATAACAGCCAAAGCCTTTCTATAAGACACCATCAAAAACAGTACATAATACCTATTTCGGCATACATAGTCAGCCAGACAACACAAGGAAGTGAATTACAGATGTTTTTTAAAGATAGTCTTGGTAAAGTGGTACTAAGGAAAAATGAACCGTAGTTCATGGGAAATTTGACACCAAGTATAGGGGAAAAATGATACTCTATACATTACTACAATACTAACATTACAACATAGATAATTCAGTGCTGCGCACTTCATTATCAGATTTTTAGCTTTCGTAGATAAGTAACTAATGACAAAAACGTAACATTATGATGATATATAATAACAGACTGTTCAATACAAGGAAGGAATTGAAGCGGTATTTAGGTGGGACACGTAAATACAACAACGCTCTGAAAAAAGGAGAAATTCATAACATATACCAAGAAGAATCAAATAACCAACCGTTTGCGCACAATGGAACAACAATATACGACACTGACAAAAGACATTAATAATATAGATAATAAGGATGCCATAGTATATGCCTATATAAAGTCAAGGATGAATTATAAAACTTCCATTGCAGATAATGTTACGGAAAAGGAGATTTCCGAAAAATTAGGCATATCATTAAGTACTGTAAAAAGAAGCGTTTCAAGGCTAAAGAATAATAAGAATCTTATTGATAAAGTGATAAGTAACAATGTAATAGCAGAGGGAAGCTACAAGACGTACAATAAATATCATGTGGCAAAATGTAATGAAGACTTCTTCTATATTTATAACAGTTTCTTTAATGATGATATGAACATTGCAAAAGCCAGTGAGAGAATTAAGATAAAGAACTTCTTGCTTAAATTAAAGGCTCTATGCAAAAAGGAAACGAACAAGTATATAAGTGAAAGTCCGTATCTGGACGGACTTAACAAAACGGAACTGTCTAAGAAATTGGGTATTGATACAAAAACATTAAATAAATATCTGGAAATGGCAGTCAATGCAGGACAGATAAAATATATAACTAATGGTTTGCTGATACTGAACAAGTCCATTATTCCAGATTTTAAGAAAGATGATACAGATACAAGAATCTATCATATTATTTATGACTGGTGTATTGATAACGGTGTTGTTCCACCAGATAGAAATGATGAAATAACAGTAATGGCAAATGGCAGTATCAGAAGAAGAAACAGCTTACTTGTTGAAATAACTGGAAAGCTAGGTTATATGGAAGATGAAGATATTAGGAGTTTACTAACTAATAGAATAACTTCCGAAGAAATAACTTTGGAATATATAGCTAAAGTACTGAATATAAATAACAAGAAGAAAGAAGAGATAGAGTATTCCGTCATACTTGACTAAACTAACTAATCACCTACATTCAGTTTAGCTGAAAGTCAAGAGAGCAGATATATAAGGTACTTAATACAGAACCCCCCCCCTCCCCATTCAGCCAGTGACCTAAAATATATAAGAGTGGCTGTCTTGCGTGTCCACAACCTCCAATAGTCCCCCTCTGTATATTGATATAAAAAAGAATTATTAATCATTTAAACTTTTATCAATATGAGAAATTTAGTTATCATGCCAACAGAGAAAAGAACTTTGAATTTAGGTGAGTATGCAGAAGAAGCTACTATAATTGTGGAAGAAACTGCAAAGCCTAGTGTTACCTTTTTGGAAGCAAATACAGATTCTATCACACTGGAAGAACTTGCAAACAAATGTGTTGTGCCTACTTGGGCAAACCAAGAATTAACCATTGCACACCAAGACTTTATTTCTTGTGTGCATGAAGCTGCAAGTACATTCTATGCAGGTGAAAAGGTGAGCTTTCCAGAAATAAGAGTTTCACATATAGTACGTGGTAGAATACCGTCCGCACTAGGCAAGAAAGCAAGTGAACTGTTAGAATGTGAAAAGACACAATTCTATCAAAGGCTTGCATTTGCTTTTACTGTTCCAACCATTTTTGAAACAATAAGAGGGCAAAAACTTGAATTGTGCATAGGTGGGGTAAGAAATTACAGTGACTTGAATCTGTACCGTTCTTCCAAAGGCTTGGAGAAATTTTCTTGTTTTATAGGTTGGAGAATGAAAATTTGTTCTAATCAGATTCTTACTGGTGAGGGTGTGAGGTTCAACATGGAAGTAACCAATATCAATGAGCTTTACAGAAATGTACTGGAATTGTTTAACAACTTCAATGCAGCCAAAGAAATACATTTGATGCAAACACTATCAGACACTTATCTATCTGAAACACAGTTTGCACAAGTGGTAGGCAGAATGAGAATGTATCAAGCACTTTCACCAGCAAGACAGAAAGCAATACCAAGACTTTTAATCACTGACAGCCAAATAAATAGTGTGTGTCGTGATTATTACACAAATGAAGTGTTTGGAGTGAAAGATAATGCTATATCTCTTTTTGATTTTCATAATTTACTCACACAATCAAACAAAAATAGCTACATAGACAGCTATTTACAACGTGGGGTAAATGCTACAGAGGTAAGTGTTGGATTAAACAATGTATTACAAGGACTGGATAATAAATATTCTTGGTTCTTGGGCTAAACTAACTAATAGGGCATCTATTTATTAGGTGTCCTTTTTTATTCACTTAAAAATACTACAAAATGGAAGATAATGAAAAACTAGTACTATGGGGCATACTAGTAGTACTGTTACTAATAATAATTGGTATTATAAATCCCTTTTTGCTGATACTGATTTTATCCATCTTTATTTATATACAATCATAAATACTCACTAATATACAAAGTGAATGTTTTGCTAGCAATCAACACATTAGCTAATTGGCTAGTATATTGGTAATGGTGAAACATTCACTTTTATTTATTTACATATAAAACAGAACATTATGAGTTTAAAATATTCAAGCACTACAGCAGATTATTTAGTTTGGTCTGATGCAATGAATTTAATAAGAAAATTGGCTAAAGATGGGAATTATAAAATTTCACTTCTTATAGCTTTGGGGTGTTTCACTGGTTTAAGAATATCTGATATTCTAGCTTTGAGATGGAAACAGATATTAAATACCAGTGAATTTACAGTAATAGAGAAAAAGACAAATAAGGTGAGAACTATTAGAATAAATGCCCAACTTGGGCAGCACATTAAAGAATGTTATGAACAGATAAAGCCAATAGGAATTAACTCACCTATTTTAGTGAGCCAAAAAGGAACTGTTTTCACTATCCAAAGAATCAATGTGATACTAAAAGAGGTGAAAAAGAAGTACAAACTACGTTTAGGCAATTTCAGTTGCCATTCCCTTAGAAAGACTTTTGGCAGACAAGTTTATAATATGAACAGTGATAATTCAGAACTAGCCTTAGTTAAACTTATGGAACTGTTTAATCATTCCAGTGTAACCATAACTAAAAGATACTTAGGACTTAGACAAGAAGAACTACTAAATACTTATGATTGTCTAAGTTTCTAATCTGTTGGAATGTGACAAAGTTTGAAGTATCTGAACCATTTACAGAAATAGAAAAGTTTGTCACATTCTGATAGTTCTAGCGGATTGCAACCAGTTCCGTAACGGAGTGGGAGATTCTCTTTTTTTAAAGGCATGATATGGCTTGTAGTTTATGGTATGTGCGATTTTTGGAAACTAATAGCTGGTATGATTACCTAATTAACTACTACAGATATGTTTTGGAACACTTAGAACTGCATTTATCAGTGTTTTATCTTTAGCTATTCAAAACCTTTCATTAACTTTGCAGCAATTTCAGTGGGCTTAATGTGTTAAGGCACTGAAAGGACATATTTAGTAAAGGGCGTTTAGCAATATTATCCCTCACTTGAATCTGGACAATTCTTGACTGTGGATAATGAGCAAGAAACGTCCACGTCTATGATATTTATATCCTAACTATAGGAATATCATATCATTAGGCGTGGACTTTGCTTATTATACAGTCAGGGCAGTCCAGAACTCTTAGCAATAAGAGAGCCTAAGTGAGATAATAAGTTAAAGTTTCCACGCCTTTTTTTTATCCGCTTCTATCTGGAAACTGGGAAGCATGGATTTAAACAAGATGAAAGCCTACTTATTGGATATTCCGAATAAATACAACAGATTCAGTAAGAATCTAGATGTTAAGGCTATTCTATGTAATAAGTCTTGGTTGGTATTTAATGATTCTGGTGATAAGGAGTTATATATCTTTCAAGAAAACGGTTCTCTCATTACCTCTGTAAATGGTAGTGTTATAAATGCTACGTGGCAATATATTTCTGCCAACAATTCCTTAGTGATTTCTTTCAAAGAACAATCCTATATGCTTCATCCATCATTCAAGGATGATGTTACATTTGCTTTACAGCTAGACGGAACAGAAAGATTTGTCTTTATGATAGAAGAAAATCAAAGCAACTTCTTTCATCCAAAATCACTAAAAGAACTTACCGCCTATTTTGAGAACAAAGAACGTAGAAATATAGAAAAAAGGCAGCAAGAAAAAAGAATCATGTTGCAACAACAAGAAACCAAACAAAAAGAAACAAGAGAATTTCAGATAGAACAGAAAAGACAGAGAAAAGAGGAAAAACGAGAAGAGGAAATTTTGAAGAGTTGTAACTATTACTTAAAATTCGGCATAATTGCAGGGAGTATATTCGTGATATATACAGTTCTGTTTGTTATTTATTATCCTCCAACACAAAACTTTAGAAGTTTTATAGATATGCTTTTTACTTTCTGTTCTCCAATATTACTTTTTGGTGTTATTGCTATAATAATTGATATTAGATTAAGAAACAGAATACTTAGACGCTATAAATAATATCCAGTGATTTAATCAACATAATTAATAACTTAAATATCAAACAAAGATGAGAGCATTTAGATTAATTGGAATGGCTTTACTAGCCATGTGCGTGAACTTTACTTCTTGCAGTGATGATGACGAACCTAGTAAAAATGATGATGGTGTTATCACCAATCAAAAGCTACTTGTTGAACTAAGAATGACAAATGAAGACGGGGTATCTATTACTGAATATTCCTACGATAGCAATGGTAAGCTAGTATCAGCTACAAACACAGAACAATACGATGGTAGCACACACACCAGTACTTATACTGTCACTTGGGGAACAAACAAAATCATTGAAAGCAGAAATGGAGAGGCAATCACATATACATTAGAAAGTGGATTGATAACACATACTTCTGATAGTGACGGAGGAGATTTGGATAATACAAACTTTACTTATAATGCAAACAATCAGCTAGTAAAATTGCAATATGATGAAGAGGACTATCTGTCTTACACATGGCAAGGTGAAAAATTAACTAAAATGGCATGGAGCTTTAGCGATGAAGATATTCACGAATTGTCTTATAGCGGAAAAACTTGTAAAGGCTATCTCCCGATAATGGTATGGAGTGTGGATGATTTGCGTCCGTTATTGGAAGCACATCCCGAATTGGCAGGAATGAGATGCAACCAACTTCCAGACAAAATATATAGCAAAGAGGAAAATTATGAAACTACAGAGCAATATACCTATACATTTGATAAAGACGGATATGTGGAAAGCTGTACTGAAGTATCTACTTACAAACGCCTAAATAATAATGAAACAAGGACGGAAACTACGATTTATACTTTCACATGGGAATAGTCCTCTGAAACTATAATTAACGCAAAAAGCCAACCTACCCAAACGGATAAGTTGGCTTTTTCAGTTCTGAACACTTATTATTAACATCATCTTTTAGATTTCATCGTAGGAGTAAGTCCGATAATAGAGAAATAGTTTCGCATTATTTCTCTGTTTACAATAGGTTTCTTTATTAATTTTTTCATAGCTATAAAATTTTAAGTTTCACATATACAATGATATATAATTTCTGGAACATTACAAAAATATAAATGACAAACTTATAATGAACTACAAATAGATGCACTTTCATTACTAATACTAACTATGGGATAGTAAACAGTATAACTAGTTATACTACCATTAAATTACTACCCACCTAGGTAGTATAGTACCGTATATAATAGTAGGCTACAACCCACTTTCTTTCAGTGCTTTCTTTCTGGCTCTGTATTCTCTTTGCCGTCTGGCATTTTCTTCCTTGTGTTCCTGACAGTATTTTACATTATATTCCCTATTCTTTTCCGCATTTCTGGGAGCGATAAAACGCCTTTCATAACACTTTATTTCTTCCCCTTTGGAATATCCATCTATCAGTGAAAACACCTTGTTGGCTTTAGTATGCAATTCAAATCTAAGCGGCTCATTATTATAGGGTATATAGATGGAAATATTACACTTGATAGTATTAATTCTATCAATAAATGCGTATTCTATGGTTTCGTGTATAATCTCAAATCTCAATTTATCATCCGTAATATTAGAAACGTCCAGTTCTTTAGGCTCGTCCACTTTAATCAGCAGACTTTGAATCTGTTCCCTTTCCATATAATACTGTGACAGCATTTTTCTTTCATCGGTAAGTTTACCGCCCAGTTGCTTGATAATTCCTTTGGCTCTGTCAATGCTCATAGTTCCGTCCAGATAAGCACTGTCTTCCACCTTGGTTATTCTGTTCTCTATTTCTTTCAAGTTTTTTTCAGAAGTGGCTATCTTATTATCGTATTCTTTCAGTTTCTTCTGGTAGGCAATTCTATCTTTGGTATTACCAGTGATTAGCTTACTAAGGTAAAGCCCCGAAGCGACACGCCACAATATACTATCCACTATATTTATTTGCACCCATATCCCTTTATCGCAATTCTGGCAGTGATAGGTGTTGTTATTCTTCTTGGCTACCATGATACCGCCACAATAAGGACATCTAAGCAAGCCTTTGCCAAAGTAATAATTATTATATTTCTTTTTTGGAAGCAATATATTACCCTTGGCAATCTCCTTACACTTGTTTATCATTTCTATAGTAACTATCGGAGGATAAACATTGCCTTCTGTTTTTAATTTGTTAAAACCGCTAGAACTGGACGGTTCACCCGCATAGGCTGTATTCCTAAGCATCAGACTGACAAACTTACAAGCATAGGTTCTACTGCCTTTTTTAATGATACCTTGTTCTGTCAGTTCTCTAGCTAATGAATTATAGCTGTAATTACCAGTCAGATACATATTAAATATTTTACGTACCACACTGGCTTCTTTCTCGTCTTCCACTATCTTACCGTTATCCACTTTATAGCCGTATAGCAACCATCCACCAGTATAGATAGACTGTTTACGGTTGGCATCCTTGGTACGTTTCCATCTGGCTAGCTTGGTTCTCATTTCGCTTTCTGCCATCTGGCTGAATAAGGTAAATACTATCTCTGCCGCCTCATCTACAGTTCCGTCATCTTTCAACAGTTTAATTGATGGGTTCTTTACTATAAGCTGTACCTTTCTTTCTACCAGATAATCTAAGACACTAAAGTTTATCTTCTTTTTTCTGGCGATACGTGACACTTCCCAACAATAGACACAATTTATGGTATTGTCCGATTCTATCAGTTCTTTCATTCTGTTAAGTCCTGCACGCTCTTCTTCTGGCAGTTTAATACCAGATTCTTTCTCGCAAATAGAAATAATATCTTCTGGCTCGTAACCGTCCTTGACAGCCATCCGATAAATCTCCTTTTCTTGTTCGTCAAAGTCCTGCACCTTGGTAGATACTCTTACTAATAATATCGCTTTCATACTATCATTTACTAATCAGATGCAAATATACTAATATAAGTAACAAGATATTCAAATATAGGTAAAGAATATGTACCCTTTCGCATGTGCCGGAATCTGCTCCGGCGGACGCATCGGTACGACCTCACCCGAACGGCGGATATAATAGTTATAACCGGCCGAAAAGAAACCACGCGCCTTATGGTCACGTTCCAGCTGTTCCGGCATATACTCCATCGTCTCACGGGTAGCCGAACAATGCAAAACAATCAGATTAATTTTTCTCATGATTCAATTCTGTTTATCGTTAATATGAAAGCAAATGTACGTGAAGGAAAAAGGACGGAATCGGTTTAAATGGGAATAGCAGGGAATAAGAGGGAATAAGAAAGATTTTACCGGGAACATATCTTCCATATATGAACACCATGGCCACCAGCTCGCCATACCCCAGGATAACAGAGATATCGAAACAGAAATCACTGTCGTAATTACATTATTATGCAATTATAGTCAAAGTAAATATCAAAACTCTTTTTATTTGTTTATCTGTTCCAATGAAAACAATAGAAATACATAGCATTGATCTGTCCACCAGTCTTCCGCTACAATATGCTGAGAAAGGGATTCATGCTGGCTTCCCAAGCCCGGCACAGGATTATTTAGAACAAACCTTAGACTTGAACAAAGAGATCGTCAAGCACCCAGCCAGACATTCTATGGTCGTGTAGTTGGTGATTCAACGAAGGACGAAGGTATATAGGATGAGACATACTTATCATTGATAAATTTCTCGAATTATTGGATGATGACAACTATTTGCTTTATACTTTAGAACTATCTATTTCATCTTTAAATTCCGATTTGTCACAAGTCTCATAATGGTCAACGGTTTCTTTATCATACGACAAACCCACCTTTACATAGTTTGACCCTAAAGGTTTTACTGTATATTCTGATATTAATAATGAACGACCAATCTTAGATTCATAGACATTAAAGGGAGTTCTTGTGGCTGCATAACAATGTTTCAATCCATTTAAAGAATTACAAAATGTTGTTGAGTCAGTATTGATAACTGTATTCTTTACTTCTGCTCCCACAATTGGACATGATTCCAACTCTGTTTTCTTAGCATCTTTAGCAGCCTGCTCTAACTTTGCCAAGTTATTATATTTACGAACTGTAGCCTTTTCTGCCGCATTATAGTATTTACTGAAATTTGATGCATCCGGATGCTCTTTTTGAACCCTCTCATTAGCAATCTGCACCGCTTTCTTAATAGGATCGCTTACAACTTCACCCGCTTCTCTCACTTTCTCATCTATATATTTTTTGTGCTCTTGTAAATTTCTATCCCATGAAATGAGTGGTGAACGGCAGAAATGAGGGAATAAACGGAAAAAGGCAGCTTATTGGGCTACCTTAATGTTCGCTATTTATAATGTCCATATACAGATAATATAAGCACCACTACCACATCGTCTTTAATACGATAAACAAGCCGGTGCTCATCGTTTATTCTTCGCGACCAAGTTTCTTCTTTGTAATGTTTCAACATTTCAACCTGCCCGGTACCAGTAGAAGGATGTTGTCTCAATTCCACAAGGAGTTTCTCAAGCTTCTTTAATAATGGCTTATTGCCACTCTTCTTATGCTTCTGAATATCATCTAGTGCTTCTTGGGTAAACTCCAATTCATATTCGATCATAAACCAAGCAAGTTTTTAAGATCCTCGTTAGATGATACTCTCAGCACCTTGCCTTCTTTAGCCTGTTGGATGGAACGGTCTATCTTTTCGTAGAACTCTTCCTCTGTCATACAAACATCGCTACTCGTCACAGGAACGAGCTTGTAAGAACGGTCCTTTCCTCTTTGAACAATTACCTGTTCTCCATTATCAACCGAATCGAAATACTTCTTCTGGTTGTCTCTGAATTCTCTACTGCTTACTACTAACATGGCTGTATGGGTTTTATTTGAAGCAAAGATAGTGATAATTATTATTGCGTACAAATTTGGTACACATTGTAATAAAATATTTTACCGGGAACCGGAGTATTCAGGTAAAGAGACAAGGATTGAACCCGAACACGTTCACCGTCCCGCTTCTATTTATTATCGAATATTCCAGGTCTCAGGATCGCCGAGATGATCCACCAGGATCTCCACCTGGCGGGGCGTAAACATACGCTGCCCCTTGCGGTAACCCGCTTTCGTCAGATCGTCCAGCAGCTCTTCATCCCGTTTGATCCACAACGACAACTGTGCAGAAGCCGATTTCGGTAAAATACCCGGGAAATACAACATAGCCAGCTGCGTATGTCCCCAAACCTTGCTCTTATCCATGATTGTTTTGTTTTTGTTGTTTCTCTTTCAATTGCAAATATTCCTCGTAAGTGATACCGCCGGACGCCACTTTCTCCGGTTTCTTCTCCTTCTTTCGTGCCGCCTTAAAACGGTTTGTCTCCGTCAGGCGTTCGCCCATAAACTGCATCAGCGCACTGGTGACAGTCAGCGCATCCACCATCCCGTAAAAACGGCCGTAACGCCCGCATTTCAGCCGATGAAAAAACAACAGCAATTCCGTCACCTTCAGATAAGGATATTCTGCCAGCACCAGACGCGACAACTCGCGCTGGCGGTTGACCGGCATTTTCTCTTTCACCCCGACGAACAGGTTGATATCTTCCAGCAGAGCGCATATGAACACCATTGCCGCCAGCTCGCCATACCCCAGGCAAACCGTTTCCAGCATGGGAGCCGTTCCGAAGTAAGCACGCTCGGCATAACGGGCAGCCATTACCTGCATATCCGGTTTAAACGTATTCAGGAATTTCTCCGCATTCCCGTAACGAGCCGTCATATCAGCAACTTCTTGTTGCTTCTTCAGCCATGCGGAGGAGTTCTTCCCGTCGGGCTGCTTCTCCGTTATCGACTGAAAATCGAGTTTCATTTGATTTTCCATATTGTGTAGATTGATTTACATTTTGATTTCCATTTCCATTTTCCGGGGTTTTCGTTACAGAATCCGGAGTTTCCGTTGCAATAACCGGGGTTTCTGCAACAATAACCCCTTCATTCGCCCAACTATCCGGTATTTCGAGATCCGGGTCGATCTTTACGCCGAGTCTTTTACTGATCTCCCTGAAGCGTCTCTGTATCGCCAACGAAGAAAGTACCTGCCGATATTCCAGCAGTTCCCTGTCGAACAACTGAAGATCTATACAATAAAGGACCGCCTCACTAACCGTGGCCTCATCCAACCCCAGGATAACAGAGATATCGAAACAGAAATCACTGTCATAAGGAATATAATACCCCTTCTCCCGGTAAATTTC
The DNA here is from genome assembly GCF_003479145.1 of Parabacteroides sp. AF18-52. Taxonomy (NCBI): domain Bacteria; kingdom Pseudomonadati; phylum Bacteroidota; class Bacteroidia; order Bacteroidales; family Tannerellaceae; genus Parabacteroides; species Parabacteroides sp. AF18-52. Next base: position 79,396 of record NZ_QUGR01000022.1, on the reverse strand, counting down.
ACAAAGGATCGCTAAATAAATACAGATACCCTTACACCCGTACCTTCGGAGCAAGCGTTGTATTTTCCTGTCCGAATACAGGTCCGTATCCAGCGGAAAATAGCCCAGTCCTTTTTTTAATGGTCTAGCCATAATTCTAATTTTTTAAATGTTGATTACCTGAAGCACCAACGGTTAACACAATCCGGTGCGAAAGAAAGGAAGTGATTTACAGGAAAAGTCTTTGGCGTGTACAAAAACAGTAAAAGTTGAACTCCAAACTCCCGTTTAAAATTCAACCCTTAGACTCTTTATACGGTAAACATAGACAAATATATTTTTATATCCTATTTATCCGGTAAAAATCAGGATAATATGCTTTTAGATTAAAAAAAAGTCTATCTTTGCTACCGTAACAAATTAAATAATAAATAACTATGAAAAATGATTCTGCATTGGTCCGTTTTGACTGGGCCGTAAAGCGCCTTTTGCGTAATAAATCCAACTTTGTTGTGCTGGAAGGTTTTTTGTCTACATTGCTTGGGCAAGAGATTCGTATTGTCAAGATGCTGGAAAGCGAAAGTAATAAGGAAAGTGTCGATGATAAATTCAACCGGGTAGATATGCTGGCTGAAGACAGCAAAGGGGAACTTATCATCATTGAAGTACAGAACAACCGCGAATTAGATTATTTCCACCGTATGTTATACGGAGCATCCAAAGCTATCACCGATTATATCAACGAAGGCCAGGAATATGGTGTTATTCGTAAAGTATATTCAATCAACATTGTTTATTTTGAATTAGGACAAGGCAAAGACTATGTTTATCATGGACGTACCAGCTTTAAAGGAATTCATTATAATGATATACTCCAGTTATCCGTACGCCAACGCGAACAATTCGTACGTCATGAAGCCGGAGATATTTTTCCCGAATATTACGTATTACGGGTAGACGGCTTTAACCAACAGGCGAAAACGCCTCTGGACGAATGGATCGCTTTCCTGAAAACCGGCGAGATCGATAAAAACAGTACGGTTCATGGCTTACAGGAAGCACGCGAACGTTTGCGTATCGACCAGTTAGATGAAAAAGACAGACGACAATATTATGCAGACATGGAGGCTTTGCGTTATCAACGCAGTGTAATTAAAACTGGTTGGATTGAAGGAAAGGCTGAGGGGAAAGCGGAAGGAAAAGCCGAAGGAAAGGCGGAAGGAAAAGCAGAAGGAAAAGCAGAAGAACAACGACTTATAGCAACAAACCTGAAACAAAACGGTATCGATCCTCTAATAATCTCCCGGTCTACGGGCTTGTCGATAGAAGAAATCGAAAAACTTTAAAAACCTGACAGTATAAAAAAACAAAATCCCGGAGAGTCTCTTTCCCCGGGATTTTGTTTTTAAGACAATATATTCAAAATTCAGATTATCATTTCGATAGGTAATATTGCTTGTTTGATAACGGAATGATATGTTAAAAAATATTAGTCGCAGGGGTATTTTCAAATACCCGGTATATTAATCCGATTTACCCGCTAGGGTAGTGTCATTTTGATAGTTGGAAAAAACCATCTGATAACCGACTTTTCTGTGTGACTTAATTTCAATACAGGGGAATGGCTTCAAAGACTTCCTTAAACGACCTACAGTAGTCGAAATAATTTCCCGGTCCGAGTCACTTAATCCATTTTTAATTGGGCGCTCCAAAACATCGGTACAAATATCCTCAAACATTAATTTATAATCCTCAGCCTTAATAAAATAACCAAACAACTTTAGCGGATTGTTCTTCAAACGAATCGTTTTTCCATTCTCAATACGTACAACTCCATGTTTTTCATCAAATAATACACCGCATGGCAAAATGATCCAGTCTATTTTTTGTTTCGGAAATAAAGATTTTATTTTATTTTGCGAGACTAATAACTCAGCTTGTTTTTTCTCGATCATCTCGAGCTGTTGTTTATTAATCCGCTCTATATCTTGCAACTTGGCTTGAAGTTCAATTAGTTCTGCTTGTTTTTTGTCAATCACTCCGGCTTGTTGTTTACTAACCTGTTCCATTTCCTGCTTGCTTGCTCGTAACTGAGTTAGTTCACACTGTTTCCGTTCAATCGATTCAGATTGTTGTTTACTAATCTGCTCAACATTTTGCAACTTGGTTTGAAGTTCAGTTAATTCTGCTTGTTTTTCGTCAATCACTCCGGCTTGTTGTTGGCTAACCTGTTCCATTTCCTGCTTGCTAGCTTGTAACTGAGTTAGTTCACACTGTTTCCGTTCAATCAATTCAGATTGTTGTTTACTAATCCGCTCTGTCTCCAGTTTTTTAGCTTGCAATTCATTCAGTTCAGTTTTCAGTTGTACGACCAAGGCTTCACTTTCATTCAATGACTTGATGATCTTTTCTATATACTCTTTTAATTTATTAAAATAAATTCCATAACCACCGGCCAATAGAATCAAAATAACAAAAGAAATTACCCAAAACCATCCAATTCGTTCCAACACAATCCGAATCGGAACATCGACATAAGCCTGGAGCGTTATATTCTTTTCTTCATTTTCATCTATCCTGTAAACAACAGGATTTAAAAGGGTCGCATTTTTATAAAACAGACTGTCGGTCGAAGAATTAATCACTTTTCCACTACCTATGTAGCGTATGGCTGTTTTTACTTCTATATTCTTTTTTTGTAATATAGCTTGAAAAAGACTATCCAATAGATGCCGGTTAGGATCATGCATGGTAAGATAAATTTGATCGCACCAAGCATGTTTCTCTTCTCCTGAAATATCATTGGGAGATCTTTGAGGATTATAATTCCTTTTTTGAATTTGGATATCTTTTTGTTGTTTTTTTTCATCTAGCATCGCCTCTATAAACAAATCCCTAAATTCGGCATACAGTTTTCTTTTCTGATTCAGGTAAACATTTCCAAACCATAACATCAGTAAAATAATAACCCCAATAGAGGCAATTCCACCTATTCCTATTTTACTAATTTGTCTTTTCATTTCCATTTTTTACCCGCTTTTTTTATAATAATCGTAACAGAAGTCTCACAAATATTGACAATATTTTCCTCTTACATATTATATATCAGCACCTTAAGTCAAACACTCAGAACACGTTCCAGATAAACTATTTGTTTTTCAAACGTGATACACTACTTTTACACTGTAAGTCATAAAAACCAACAGGAGTCTTGCTTGTAGACAAAAGTAGTATAAACAGAATAAAATAATATCAATATGGAAAAAATTATTAAAACAGGGTTTGTCTTTCTATTATTATTCGGTGCATGGTATTTCGGTCACACTACTTCGGATAAAAATCCAATGAATGAGTTGATGCTTGAAAATATCGAAGCATTAGCTTATAATGAAAATGGTCAATCTGGCGAAAACTATTCGTGTTACGGTAGAGGTGAAGTAGATTGTGACGGTGACAAATTCGAAGTTAAAATCAGTGGTTATAGTTTAGACTAACGTATGAAATCTCTCCCTTACATATTATTAATAGGTATTAGTACCCTTGTCGCCTGTTCAGGAAACCAGCAAACCACTTTCCCCCGGTACGCAGACTTTCCCGAAACGAAGGTGCTCAAGGCCCAGGTAGCAGACCTGGATACTATCCTGCTCCGTTACCCATTCCGGGTAGCGGTCAGGGATAGTATTGCTATAGTTATGGACCTCCACAACATGGACCATTTCCTGCATGCTTTTGCCTATCCCGGATGGAAACACCTAGCCTCTTTCGGAAAGCGAGGGGAAGGACCTATGGAGATGCTTTCCGCCGACAACATTCAATTCAACTCCTTAGACTCTTTATGGGCCATTGATGGCAATAAAATGGAGATTACACGTTGGAAAATATCTCCGGCTACCGGTTCAGCGGAACGAGTCGAAGAGATCAAACTTGACAAGAAGCTGGTCCGTTCACTCGACTTTCATACGATGGAATCGGGTTTTTTCATTCCCGACTACATGGGAGAGTTCCGTTACTGGCAAGTGGACGACAACGGAAAGCCGGTCAAAAGTATCGGGGAAATACCATCCGAAACGATCGACGAAAACACCGTCCGTCCGGCACTTGCACAGGCATGGCGAAGTTTCATGGACTATAATCCCGACAACGGAATACTGGCAATGGCAACCCAATTGGGAGAAGTTTTCGAAATTTTCAACCTGAAAGAAAACACCCATAAGGTGCTTTACGGACCCGAAGGCGAGCCGCAATACAAAGCGGCAAAAGACGGTTCGGGCGTTCCCACCGGAATTATGGGGTTTAGCGATATAAAGGTGACAAATAAATATATCTACGCTGTTTTTCAAGGCATCCGGTTTGAAGACAAAATTACAGCCATCAAACAGGGCAAAGAACCTGAAAACGGGGCAAAATACATTTATGTATTCGACCTGGAAGGGAATCCGGTGCGCCGGTACGAACTCGACCTACGGATCAATAGCATAGATATTAACGAAGAAACAAATACGATTGTCGCCACCGAAGCAAAAAGCGACGATCCGATTTTAGAATTTAAGATTTAGCAAACGGCATGAAAAACCTGAATCTATACATATTATTAGTATTAACGATCTTCTTCTCCTGTCAAGACAAACAGAAAGAGGAGAAAAAACAGATTGCGCAATTGGTGAACGAATGGCAGGGAAAACAAATTGTATTCCCTGAAAACCTGACCTTCACACGCTATCTGACAGATACTACGGATTTCCAAATTCCGGAATCAGATTATAAGGTATTAATATATGTAGATTCCATTGGTTGTACCAGCTGCAAATTACAACTGCATAAATGGAAGGAACTGATCGAGTATACCGATTCGGCCACACAGGGAAAAGTGCCTTTCCTTTTCTTTATCCATCCCAAAGATACGAAAGAAATACGCTATCTGTTGAAACGAGACGGCTTCAACCGTCCGGTCTGCATCGACTTAGAGGATCAACTGAATAAATTGAACAAGTTCCCGGCAAATATGACTTTCCAGACATTTCTGTTGGATAAAAACAATAAAGTGGCTGTATTAGGAAATCCGGTACACAACACGGCGGTGAAAGACCTATATCTGAAACAGATCACCGGCAAAGACAATCCGAACAAAACTATCCCAAAAACAACAGCCGAAGCAACACAGACAGAAATCGACTTCGTACTTTTGGAAAATCGGAAGTAAAGGAAACAACCATAGAAGTAAGAAACATTGGGGACAATCCCCTTGTGATAGTGGACGTAAGTACCACTTGCGGCTGCACGGTAGCCACTTATGACAAACGCCCCACAAACCCCGGAGAATCTCTTCGGGTAGGAATTAAGATGATACCGAAAGATACAGGATTCTTCGATGAAGTCA
>NZ_QUGR01000022.1:0-74030 GCF_003479145.1 Parabacteroides sp. AF18-52 | reverse complement strand
ATTACGATCAAGTACAATAGTATTAACAACCAACCTGTCAAAGCAAAGATAAAGGGGAATGTTCGGTGATCGAACAAATGGGAGTTTGCTGCATCCCGACAAGAATGTACAAGCAAACTCCCGGAGACCCCGAAAAGGAGGTGTATGATGGTAATATAACCGACAAAACAGAATGCTACAGGTAACATTCGACTATCTAATCCGAATAGAGTAAGCAAAGATAGAAAATAGCCTGATTAAATAATGATTTAAATAAACAATTAAACAGATACGAATATGAAAAAGTTATTTGGTGTCATTGCTATAGCAGCGATAGCAGCAGCAGGCTGGAACTTCAGCCAAAGTCAGAACGAAGTGGAACTGTCAGACTTGGCACTGGCTAATACGGAAGCATTAGCTCAAGGTGAATTATTACCAGGCGGTAATCGATACATAGTCCGTGTACACCCTGGCGGATCAATATCTGGCGGTGATGTACATGTTGAAATAGATTGCGATCCAGGTGGCAGCAGTATTTGTACTAAATAAGACCAATTCCATAAGGGTGTGTCAGGCTTTTTGACACACTCTTATTATATTACATTTTCATTTTATAAACTCAAATTCATTCTTATGACAATGAAATATATTGTGCTCTCATTATCAATAATATTATTATACTCATGTTCTAAACAAGAACCAATAAATGATATTAAAAAACTTGTATTTAATGAAGATGTTAATCCAAATATATTCAACACTCTTACATACAAGTTCATTCCATTGGAAACAAATGATAGTTGCTTATTCAGTGAAATCAGAGAAATAAAAATTGTTGATAACAAAATATATATTATTGATGACAAAAGAAGTAAATTATTAGTATTTGATATATCCGGTAAATTCATCACCCAAATTGGCAATTTAGGAAATGGACCTGGAGAATATGTAGCACCTTCAAACTTCAATATTGACAAAGAAAAACAAATTATCACTATTGCAGATGTAGGTCTAAGCAAACTTTTATATTACGACTTGAATAATTATCAATACATAAATAGTCTAAAAGCATTCTATTTTTCTAATTGTAGCTGGTTGTCAGATGGAAATATAGCTTGGGCAAAAGAAAATTGTTATGATTCAGGTAAAAGGGATCCACATTATGTAAAAATAACAGATTCTAATTTAAACACTATCAATTTATTATATCCTACGGATTTTAAACCTGAGTACTTAATGGTTGCCGGATCTTTTTTTTACACATTCAACCAAAATAGTTTTCTAAATTTACCTTTCATTCCAACAATCTATAAAATAACTCCTCAAAAAATAACCCCAGTTTATGAATTAGATTTTGGCAAACAAAAATTCGCATCAATGGAATGGTTAAAAAGAGAGGCTGAAAAAAATTATTATGGAACAATATCCAAAACAGAATATATATCTGCACAAACAATAAAAGAAACAGATGACTATATTTGTGTTGTATATTATGCACAAGGTCTAAATGCATATATCGGTTTTTATAATAAAAAAAATGGAGAATCTTTTAAACTAAAAGGTTCTGATTTCGCAAGATACACTAATTTACACGGACTAAGCCAAGTCAAAGGCACATATGACAACTATTTTGTATTCATGATACAATCCAGCATATTAACAACATACAACAGTTATCCATCAGAATTAAAGCCTGTCGTTGAAAAAATAAAAGAAGATGACAATCCAATAATTTGCCTATTAAAGTTCAAATAAAAATTACATACTTAAATAAACACTATTCATATGAAATATATATTACTATTTTACTCATTTTTATTTATGACATTTTCATGTCAAGATAAAATGAACATCAAAGATTATAGCATACCTATAAAAACAGATAAACAACTAAACGGTAAAATTCAATTTTCAAAAGATGAGTCTTGTTATTTTTATGATTTAAAAATAATGAATAATTTTTACTTATTTCTTGACGAAAGATCAGATACCGTACTTAGGGTATACAAACAAGGTAACATATCTTATCCTTATGGAAGTTTGTGTAGAAGTTCTGAAAAAGATAAGTTATGGATGCCTTTATTCACAAAAGAAACACATAACTATTTAAATAATACAGAGATCACATTTTTGGTCGACAACAATCAATATTATAAAAGCATAACCCTAAACAACAAAAACAGCAATATAAAAATAAACATATCTAAACTATTTGACCTAAAAAACATGTTTTGTCGTGATTTTAATATCACCTCTAAAGATATTTATGCCATCCCTGTAAGTCGATATAATAAAAATTCTTATTTTTTTTTCAATCCAGATTCCGGCTACTACTGGGTAGATCCATCACCTTCAATCGAAGAGATAATGCCAAAAGACAATCTGTCATACACAAATACTATTTGTCTAAACGAAAGTCAAAACACAATTGTTTCTGCTTATCGCTTTACCAATTATGTATCTTTTTACGAATTAAACGGAACATTAAAGACGACTATTAAATTTGGAGAAACACCTGTCATCCCTATAGTAAATCCTGACCGGGATGAAATAGATGTCAGAAATACTCCTAAATGCTTTACCTATATTTGCGGATCCTCCCAATACGTTTACTGCTTATATGATGGTTCTTCTGATTTCACAGCTCCCTCAAAAATAGCAGTTTTCCAATGGAATGGAAAACATATAGCCACTTGGCAGGCAAACCGTAATCTACGGGCAATAGCTGTAGATAAAAATGATAAGTATATTCTAGCCATAGCATCCAACAAAGATGGACAAGATATTATTAAATATGACTTAGAATAATAAACCATGAAAAATCTTTTTACAAAAAGTATAAACATCTTATTAGCAGCTTTTCTAATAGCTTGTAATACACAGAATGATAAAAAACTGGAACAAGCTCTTGATAATGCTAAAGAAAACCGGCAAGAACTTGAAAAAGTACTTAGCCATTATGAAAAGGATTCGGCAAAACTCGCCGCTGCTCGTTTCCTGATTGAGAATATGCCCTATCATTTCACACAGGAACAATATTATACTTCTTCCGGGAAAGAACAATATCGACCGGAGATTATAAATTTCGACGGATTTCAATCCATAAAAAGTCACTGTGACTCATTAACAAGAAGAGGATACAAAATCAAAACGCATAACAAATACGATATATCGACACTTGACAGCCGCTTTCTTATTGACAATATAGAACTAGCTTTTACTGTCAGGCAAAAACCATGGGCAAAAAATGTTTCATTCAATGATTTCTGTAAATATATCCTCCCCTACCGCGCACAATGTGAAGAGGTTTCTCATTTGAGAAAAGAAATTATGGAGCGTTTCGTTCCCATACTTGATTCAGCTAAAGTAAAAACCCCTCTTGAGGCATGCATCGTACTTAATGAGCATCTGAAAGGCATTATGAAATATGGACATACCGGTCTTCCCTTTTATCCGACCATTGACGAAACCTACCATTCCGGAATCAGCCAATGCGAGGGATTATGCAATCTGGGTACTTTTATAATGCGGGCTTGCGGCATTCCGGTCACAGTAGAACAGACAACCTGGACTAAAATGGACTTGGGGCATAGCTGGTGTGTAGTTTTAGACAATGGAAAATTTTATAGCTTCGGACCGGGAGAAGATCAGCCCGATACACATGCCCGCTCTTTTTCAGAAGTCAGACATCGACGACCTGCTAAAGTATATCGTTCACGTTTTGATCCGGACTTTTCTATTATGGACAGAAAAGACGACGGATATGTTACAACTCTAAAAAGTCCTCTAATTTATGATGTAACCAATGAATATCTGGATAAAACGGCATCGATAAAAGTTTCTGTCGACAAAAACAACAGAAAAAAAGGAAAATCAAATCAAGTCTATTTATGTACTTACAATCACTATGAATGGTGCCCGATAGCGATCGGACATAGAAAAGATACCGTTTGTTATTTCGAAAACGTTGTTGGAGATAACATCTTCATAGTTGCCGATTCACCGGATGGGAGCAAATTGAGAAATATTACTACTCCCTTTTATACGGATAAAGACGGAAATATTCGTAAATTTATCCCTCTAAAAGAACATAAACAAACATTCACATTGAATAAACGTAAGAAAAAACCGGATCAAGTACATACGCTATACTTCTGGGACACAGAGAAAGACAGGTTTACCCCATTAGAATATGTCAGTTCAACTGATACTACACAAACATACGATCAAATACCTGCAAATGCATTACTATGGTTCACTATTCCGGAAAGGATCGTCAACCAACGGATATTTTTTATTGAAAACGACAGTATAAAAAACTATTAATTCAATGAAGGAGATTACAGCAATGAGATCCTATCTATCTACAATTATTATACTATACCTGTTCCTTTTGTTGGGATGCGACAACACCAACAAGAGACAATTGGAATTGGCCTTACAAACTGCAGGAAATAACCGCCAGCAACTTGAAAAAGTTATACAACATTATAAAGGGGATAAACAGAAAGAAGAAGCTGCCAGGTTTCTGATACAGAATATGTTGGGAAAATACTATCTGGAGGGGGATAAAATTGACAAATTCCACCAGTTTATCGATTCTGCATACCAGATAGAACAAGAAGAATACGACCAACAGACTATAAATAACACTTATAGAGCTAATAACAAATACCAACACAACTACGCAAAACAACAAGCTGACTTACAACGAATAAATGCAAATTTCCTGATTACACAGATAGATGCTGCTTTTCAAGTATGGCAAAAAACCTGGAATAAACATCTTTCTTTTGATGAGTTTTGCGAATGGATACTCCCCTACCGGGTTGGAAACGAATTACCGGAGATATGGAGGGAAGAATACTATAATGCCTTTTCCGGATTATTAACGGATAGTATATTGACCGCCCGCGATGCCTGTATTTCCATCAACAATGAACTGATTAAATTACCGATCCATGTCTTTACCGATTTCCCTAAACCTGCAGACATAAAACCCAGTAGCCTTATTCATATAAAATTCGGTTTATGCAGCGACTATACCAACCTGGCAATATATGCCATGCGATCTGTGGGGATACCTGTTACAACAGGAAGTATTCCGCATTGGGGACATAGCAATAATAGCCACGCATTCAACCTTCTATATGGCGAAGATGGAAACTATTATGATTTTGCCGGAGGTGAACACCATCCGGGAGATCATCTCAAACGTTTTGATGGCATACCGAAAGTCTATCAAAAGACATTTTCCGTACAACAAAACTCTTTAGTGATGACAAATACCTCTAAAGAAGAACTTCCGGCATTTTTCAAAAATCCTTTCATGAAAGATATTACGGAACATTTTCCTGCTATTCATCCGCAGACCGTATCCGTTCCATTGACCATAAAAAATACCCACAATAAATATGCCTATCTATGCGTATTCGATCCGCAGGGGTGGTTTCCGGTAGACTGGGGAAAGATATCCGATAAAAAAGTGACATTTAACCATATCGGTTCGGATATTATTTATCAGGTCAACAGTTATAAGGATAACTCCATGCAACCGTTAAGTTCTCCCTTTATCGTCGATTCCACCGGAAAGGTTACCCTTTTCGAATGCCGGAGAGAAAAAGAAGACCTGTACCTTGAACGTAAGTACCGTGAACCCAAACATCTTGAAGCCATACCTCCGGCATTTGTCGGTGGCAAATTCCAGGGATCGGATTATGCGGATTTCCGGATAGCGGAAGATTTATATACGTTCACAGAGGCTCCAAGCTTCAAGTACACCGCTATCGATGTGAATCCTAAAAAGAGTTACAAATATTACAGATACCAGTCTTCTCCCAATCTACGAGGAAATATGGCTGAACTGGAATTTTATGATACAAACAGTCAGGAAATACTTAAAGGGGAAATTATCGGAACAGACAACACCAGCATCTACAACCCGCATGCGACCAAATATAATGTATTCGACGGAGACCCTCTCACCTTCTTCCACACACGCGACAGCATGAGTTGGGCTGGTCTGGCGTTATCAAAGCCGGCACATATCAACAAAATACGTTATATCATCCGGAATGATGATAACGGAATACGAAAAAACAATACCTATGAACTTTTCTATATAGATGAATCGGGAGCATGGGCCTCTGCCGGAAAACAAACGGCAGAGCAGGATGAATTATTAATATATAAACAGATCCCTCAAGGTACTTTATACTGGCTACGCAATTATACCAGAGGAAAAGAGGAACGGATATTTACGTATGAGAATGGAAAACAAGTTTGGTGGTAAAAATTAGTCATAATTTATTCAAACGAATATGAAAAAGCAAACACATAAACTGATCAATAAAATCATTGACATTGTCTTTTGGCTATGTATGACAGTTGCCTTGTGGTTTATTGTACAGGTATTCATATTAGCCTTTTTCAAAATCCCCAGCGATTCGATGGAACCTGGATTAATCACAGGAGACAATATACTTGTTTGGAAACCAACTGTTGGACCTCGCATATTCAATCTGTTCGCCTCCATGAGAAATGAACAAACAGAAATTTATCGCATTCCCGGTTTAAAAAAGATAAAACGCAATGATATTCTGGTTTTCAATTTTCCGCATCCCAACAGTTGGGATAAAATTGAAATGCATATACTCAAATATTACATCAAACGGTGTGTCGGAATACCGGGAGATACCTTATCCATCCGATACGGATTCTTTCATGTGGAAGGCGTACAAATGCCTCTCGGCAACATGGATTCACAAAAAAGAATAGCAGCGACTGAAAAATTTCAAGACGGCATATTCCGGAGTTTCCCATTCGACAGTATCATAGGCTGGAACATCAAGGATTTCGGACCGCTCTATATACCAGCAAAAGATGATTCCGTTACTTTAGATCATACAAACTTCCGGTTATATAAAAAACTGATCGAATGGGAACAACAAGGTAATCTTCAATACAAGGATTCTACGGTTCTTCTTAACGGGACTCCGATTAACGGTTACCGTTTCCGGAAAAACTACTATTTTATGGCAGGCGACAAAGGCATGAACTCACAGGATTCACGTTATTGGGGATTACTGCCCGAAGAATATATTGTAGGGAAAGCCTGGATTATATGGAAATCGGTCGATCCATATACTGATAAATTTCGGTGGAATCGTTTTTTAAAAGTCATTCATTAAATCTAAAACAATGAAAAAAGCATTTATAACAGGAATAGACATACTATTAGCAGTTTTTCTTATCGCCTGCAGTTCGCCGGAAGAAAAACGCCTGGAACAAGCACTTGCCTTTGCCGGAGACAACCGGGGAGAATTGGAGACAGTTTTGAACCATTATAAAGATAACACGGAGAAACTGGAAGCTGCCCGTTTCCTGATTCGCAATATGCCCAGATGGTATGGATATGAAGGTTGGCAACTGGATTCCATCAAGCCGGTGTTGATACAAAAAGAAAAAGGAGAAACCGTTCCTAAAGAGGTAATAGCAAAATGGCAACGGGTTTCTTTCTATTCACTGCCGAAAGTATATGACGCCAAAGTGATCACAGCCGATTACCTGATCGAAAATATCGACCTGGCCTTCAATGTGTGGAAAAGGTATCCGTGGAACCGGGACCTGGGTTTCGATGATTTCTGCGAACTGATCCTCCCCTACCGTATCGGGGATGAGCCGTTGTCATCGTGGCGGAAATTGTATCATGACTATTATACAGCTATACTCGATTCATCCTATCAGGGCGACGATGTGATAGAAGCCTGCAAAGCCGTAGATAAAGATTTGAAAAGGGTCTATTATCGGTGGAATACGGATTTTAGTATCCCCCATCAGAGTGCAGACTTTTTATTCTATCACCGTGTCGGTTTCTGCCGGGAGGCTTGTGATGTTACGCTTTATGCCATGCGAGCCTGCGGTATTCCGGTTGCAAGTGAATATTTCGTTTATTCACCCGAATATCAGCACCCCCATTTCTGGACTACCTTACGCGATACGACCGGAAAGTTTATACAGTTCGGTTTCAATGAGTTCGAAGCTTCCCGAACGAATCCGGGGACAGACGGCAGAAAGAAAGGGAAAGTCTATCGTTACTGTTTCGGTATGCAGGAAGAACCTTTCACCGGAATCACAAGAGATGAAAAAGTCCCTGCTCTGTTCAGAAACCGCTATATCAAGGATGTGACAGCTAATTATTTCGGGGAGAATGAAGTAAACCTTTCCGTACAGGCAGGTTATGATGAATTTATTTACCTGGGAGTTTTCAGTCCGGGCGGCTGGATTCCGGTCGATATGGCACTCAATCACAAAGGAAGCGTGACTTTCCGCAACCTGGAACCGGATGTTATTTACCAGCCTTTGATCTCGGACGGGCAAAACCACCGGGCGGCTGGTTATCCGTTTATTTATAAGAATGAAACAGCTTATTTGCTAAAACCGGATACGATTTCCATGAAAAAAGTTATACTGAAAAGAAAAATGTCGCTTATGCCAACTATTGCCGAATTTCTTTATCGGGCCATTATCGGGTCGAAAATAGAAGTGAGTACAGATCTTTCTTTTACCCAACCGGATCTGGTATATCAGTTCAATGATACACTGGATTACAATTATTACAAACTGACACCTCCGGATATTAACAAGAAATACAGATACATAAAATATATTGCTCCATCGGGAAAACGAATGGAACTCAGTGAACTTTCTGTTTTCAAGGATTCCTTATGCAAAGAACAGATTCCATTAAAACGAATGAACGACATAGAACCTGTACAGGCATTGGATCACATAACAGACGGAGATATACTCAGCTATTTTCAGGCAAGAGATACTTCTTGTTTTATCACATATGATCTGGGAAAAACGACAACGATTGGAAAAGTCGTTTTCTCACCACGCAACGATGACAATTATGTCTGGCCGGGAGATGAATACGAGCTCTTCTATCAGGACGGAGTAAACGGGTGGAAATCGCTCGGGATTCAAACCGCTACCGGCTGGGAACTGGAATACCGTGTTCCGGACAATGCGTTGTTATGGCTGCGCGACCGGACCAAAGGACGGGAAGAACAGGTTTTTATTTATAAAGAGGGGAAACTGTATTTTACGGTTGATTTATGAAATACAGACAATATATAAGTTACTCATTACTTGTTATCAGCGGAATTTTTCTGCTGTGCACCGTTTTTGCCACAGACACAGGACTGGCTAACGGGGTGGTCACAGGGAAAATTCTTTGGTTTCATCTGTCGATGTTATTTCTGGCGACATGCAGCCTGCTGGCTGCCGTGCTGACAAGACCGGGGAAACTGTTTGCTTTTTCATATCCTAAACCTCTAAGTGGTTCTATTTCAATGACAGGTATTTATTTCAAAAGAATACACGTTATTGCTATCTATACGTTTTCAGTGCAAAAGAATGGTAACCCATACAATGGAAAAACGCTAGTCGGAGCTTATCTGATTGAATGTAATGACTTAAATACCTCCGTTGCCGATAGTTTATTATTAAGAAATAAAAACAGATCAATTAAAATATTACAAAAAAATACTCTTTTCTAAATATTTTGCACGTGAGAAGTGTATTTCTATAAAAGAAAGGAGGTATATTAAAATCACTTAAAATCAACAATCAGAATGATGGTGGTATCCAATGGATACTAATATTATTCAAACATCTGAGCTGAATAAAAGTAGGCAAATAATGCTTCATAAATTATGATATTAACATGAGAACAATTAACATTATCATTTCGGTTGTATTTCTTAGTCTATTTATTTGTTGTAATTCCAATAATTGTGACAAGAAATATTTTAATGGAGATATTCAATATTTTGAAGAAAACAGTACAACAACAAAAGTAGTCAAGAGTAAAATTCTCACATTGAATGGGAATAATACCGGCATGATAGCTGTATATGATTCACTGTTGATTTGTTGGAGTCCTAGTTATCAAAATCATTTCTTTAAGATTTTCAATGTGGATACAGGGGAAGAAATTGGAACCTTCTGTAACAAAGGGCGGGGCGACAATGAGGTAATATCCGTCGGTTGTATAATGCAATTATTTAAAAAAGGAAATGATATAATGACTTTACTTTATGCCTCTAATGAAGGTAAATTATTTTTATGGAATATCAGCCAATCTATAGAAAAAGGCACGACAGTATATGATGCAATTGTCCCATATAACAATGATCGCATATTCTTCGAATTTTATCAATCAGATGATATACTTTTTGCCTATAAACCTGCTGAATATTTGAACGCGAACGAAGCTGCTACTCCATATTATGAAAAACGTACGATTTCCACGAACAAGTTAATACAGGATTATCCCATTTACAAAACAAAGTCTGTACAAAACAATAATGTAAACGAGAGAAATTCTGTAAACTTCTTTTTTTATACATGGGATGCAGTGAAACCTGATGGCTCTAAGATTGTCCAGGTTATGAAACATCTTCCGCAAATAAATATCTTAGACATTCCTACAGGAAACCTTACGGGATACAGAATGAAAAACAGTCCTGATTTTTCTCTTTTGGAAACGAATATGGAGTCCATGGATGTGTTTTATAATTGTGTACATGCAGATGACAACTATATTTATGCAACTTATTGGGGGAGAAAACCATGGGATGACCATCTTGGCGTTGAACTTCCGAAGTTTAATATGATACATGTATTTGACTGGAACGGTAAACTCCTTTATAAACTTACAACTGATCGCTCTTTCTATCGTGTATGGCTAGATCCAGTAAGAAAACGATTATATACAATAAATCTGAATAATGACGAAGTGTATTATTTAGACTCAGAAGATATTATCTTTCATTAGAGAAAATCCTACTTTTTCAAGTAACATAGACAGTAACGAAGAGACAACTACATTCTCGCTACCGAAGGGAAAAGCGAGAATCCGATCATATAATTAAAAATATGGTATCTGAAACAGCAATCCCCTCGTAATCGTGGACGTAAGTACCATCTGCGGATGCACGGCAGCCACTTATGAGAAACGGCCTGCAAAATCCGGAGAAACTCTCCGCGTGAGAATCAAGATGACACCGAAGGATATAGGTTTCTTCGATGAAGTCGTGACAGTCAGGTACAACAGCATGAACAATCAAACTGTCAAAGTAAAAATTAAGGGGAATGTTCGGTGATCGAGCAAGTGGGAGTTTGCTGCACGACGGCAAAATTGTACAAGCAAACTCCCGGAGACCCCGAAAAGGAGGTGTATGATGGTAATATAACCGGCAAAACAGAATGATACAGATATCATTCGACTATCTAAATCCGAATAAGGTTGACAAAGATAGAGAATTACCTGCAATGAAAAATAACGAAATAAATTTATAAATAAGATGAACAAGAAATTCTTTGGCGCAACACTCATAGCTGCACTCGCAATTACAGCAAGCTGGAACTACCAGCAGAATGAAAATAAAATTGAAATGTCAAATTTAGCACTAGCCAATGTGGAAGCACTGGCTAACGAAGAAGGATGGGGACCTATAGTAGAAAAAACTTGTTATACTGCTTTTAGTGGATATGATAGTAATATCTATTTAACATGTAGTCAATATTCAACTGACGAATCCGTAAAATATCCCTGTGGTGCAGCTACTTCACAAAAACCAGCTTGGGGTATAACACTGGTTGGTAAATGTTACCAATACATTTAATACTGGTAACATTTGTGCCAATAATGGTATTTGTGATTAATAACACCACATATTAACCTTTATCATCTAAGAAGTTATGGTATAATAACTTTTTAGATGATATTGAAACAATAGAGAAAATTAACGATTATGAAATATGCATTTTGTTTGTTATTCTGCTTTGCATTGATGGGATGTAAAAAGCAACAAAGTAATTCTTTCGATATAAAATACGTAAAAGAAGAGATGACGGAATATGAGGTATCGCCCCAAATATTACCGATTGATCTGTTAAATCCAACCGGCATCGTTTCACTGGATAGCTTTTTAGTTTTTGTCCAACGACATGAAAGTAAAATCTTAAGGATTTTCGATTTGGAAGGACGCAAGTTGTCCGATAATATTTTAAGCAAAGGAAATGGACCGGACGAAATCGTCTTATTCACACGTTTCAACCAGTATTATCAACAAAATAACCACTCTTTTATTTGGATACAATCTTTTCCTAATTTTATGGGTTTACTGGATATTAATAAGTCCGTACAAAACAATAGGGTAGTATTTGAGCGAAAAGTCAATTTTGTTTCCGGCAAATCAAAAGCCCTATTTGAAGAATCCAATGCCGTATTCGAATTAAGCGATTCTGTTTTTCTACTGACCAAAGACCCGATTCGGTCTCAAACCATAAAAGAGAATCCCAACCCTTTCTATGTAAAATGGAATTACCATTCCAACGAAGTATATGACACAATTTACATCAACGATTTGAAAGATATATCTTTAGAGAATCGTTTAATTTACAGTGCCTATCCGGCCATTCGCCCCTGTCACAAAGATAAAATAGCTTTGTTTTATACCTATATGGATGCCATTGTTATTATCGATCTAAACACGAAGAAGAAAACAAAATTAGGTTTATCGGACAATGGGTTAAATTCTCTTTTAGCAATAGAACAAAAAAATCAAATACATTACGAGGCTTTTGCCACAGACTCTTTGATTTGGGGATTAAGAAAAGACGAAGCTGCAAAAACCATACTGAATGTGTATGATTGGGATGGAAATTTTAAATATAAAGTTCGTTTAAATGCCAATGTATCCTACTGCTGTATCAATGAAAAAAATAAGACCCTGTATGGTATAGACGAAAACGATCAAATATTGGCATACAAGTTAGATTTCTTATAACAAAAATTTGCTTCAATATAGAATAGACTTTACACACAAAATCATGATACGGATGAAGTGTACTATATTGATTTAAATGAATTAAATTTATAATAATCAAATGAAATACTCACTATTTCTACAAACAATCCTCATCCTGTCTTTTTTCCTGACAGCCTGTACCTCTCCAGATGACCTACGCCTGGAACAAGCCTTGGCGTTTGCTGGGAACAACCGAGGAGAGTTGGAGAAAGTACTCTCATATTATGCCGGTGATTCTTTGAAACAGGCTGCCGCCCGCTTCCTGATTATGAATATGACCGGACACACGGGATATGATCCTTCCATTATCCCTCTCTTACAACCGGTTTACCAAAAGCATGTGGCCATTTCCCAAAAATACGATTGGAAACGACCGAATGACTGGAGGAAAGAGATCAATGAATTGTGGAATGAAGAAAGAGTGAAAATCAATTTATATAAGTATCCCAACATACAAGATGCCCAAACGGTTAAAGCGGATTGGTTGATCAAAGAAATAAATTTGGCATTCAAGGCTTGGAAAGAAAATGTTTATACAAAAAACGCCCCTTTTGAGGAGTTTTGCAAATATATCCTACCCTACCGATTCAGTGACAAATTCTGTCTCGATAATAACCGAAAGACTTTTTATGACCGCCATCATGGGATATTCGACGATGTGTCAAAAGATTTCAGGGAGGTAACCGATTCGTTGCACTTTTTGTATAGCGATATAATGAATAGTGCCGGTTATGCGGCTTCCATGCCGATATGCAATATCGCGGGATATGAACAGATCAAAAGAGGAATATGCGATATGCAAACCCAATTCAACGCGCACCTCATGTCTGCTTTGGGAATGGCTGTCGCCATTGACTTTGTACCAATGTGGGGAAACCGCTCGGAAGGACATAGCTGGAACGCATTAATTGTTGATGGAAAAACTCATCCCTTCGAACCGTTCTGGGATGAAGACAGATGGAAGTACAACAAACTGTACGGCAACAGTGATTTTATCGATCTGAAAGCATCGAAGTTCAGGCTGCCGAAAGTGTTCCGAAAATCATACGAATACTATCTGACCGGACCGATGGCAGACAAGAACGAAAAGCCGAACAACATTCCTAATTTATTCAAAAACCCTTGGATACGAGATGTCTCTACCGAATACTTCCAAACGTCTGACGTAACGATAGACTTGTCGGAAAACATTCCCGAGAATACCTGTTATTGTTATTTATGTGTCTACAACGCCCTGAAAATGACCTGGCATCCTGTTCAATGGGGGAAAATAAACAAGAAAAAAGTCATTTTCAAAAATATGGGACGTGGCATCGTGTATTTACCGGCTTTCTACCAAAACGGAGAAGTCATACCTGCCGCTCCACCTTTTATTCTTGATAAAAACGATAAATGCAAACAGGTTACTCCCAACCGACATGAAAAAGAAGAGATCACGGTCAACACGATAACTCCTTTAAGTACCGGTCTCACCCACACACTTGTCGGTGCCCATTGGATCGGATGCTATATATCCGGTAGTGAAGAACGGAAGGATACTTTATGTACATTGACAGATTCGATAGATAGCTACTGCAATTATATCACATTTGATACCTCAAGAAAGTACCAGAAGATTTGTTTGGCTTTGCCGCAAAAGACCATTGCCATCAGTGAAATTACGTTTTATGAAAAAAACGAGAGCCGACCAGAAGAAATACCGGATATCCGCGTAACCGCAAATGTTTCGAAGGATTCAGTAAAAGAACTTTATAAAATCGTAGATGGTTTATCCGGAACCGGCTTTCTGGGTTCTTTCGATAAAGATACCCCTAAAGAGAAGATACTTACATTCGATTTGGGCAAAGAAACGGAAATAACTGCCATATCAATTATTCCCAAGTCGGGAATACAGGTGGATAACCGGACAAACTACACTTTGTATTATTGGGACAACAAGTGGATAGAGGAAAAAACAGTCAAAGGCAATGGGGAAAGCATCACTTTCAAGAACATTCCATCCGAGGCATTGTATCTCATAAAATCCGACAAACCGGCAGATCCGTATTTTACAGAAAGAATTTTCACCTATAAAAACGGGAGGATATATTGGTGGTAATCAGAAATTTATCGCATTCCCGGTTTTAAAAGGATAAAACGCAATGATATTCTGGTTTTCAATTTTCCACATCCAAACAGTTGGGATAAAATTGAAATGCATATACTCAAATATTACATCAAACGGTGTGTCGGAATACCGGGAGATACCTTATCCATCCGAAACGGATTCTTTCATGTGGAAGGCGTACAAATGCCTCTCGGCA
Organism: Parabacteroides sp. AF18-52; assembly: GCF_003479145.1. Taxonomy (NCBI): domain Bacteria; kingdom Pseudomonadati; phylum Bacteroidota; class Bacteroidia; order Bacteroidales; family Tannerellaceae; genus Parabacteroides; species Parabacteroides sp. AF18-52. The sequence continues at coordinate 58,867 of NZ_QUGR01000022.1, read as the reverse complement.
ACATGGATTCACGTTACTGGGGATTACTGCCCGAAGAATATATTGTAGGGAAAGCCTGGATTATTTGGAAATCGGTCGATCCATATACTGATAAATTTCGGTGGAATCGTTTTTTAAAAGTCATTCATTAAATCTAAAACAATGAAAAAAGCAATCCTGAAAAGAAAAATATCATTATGCGGCGGTTACAAAGATTTTCCGCACCGGGGAATCATTGGTTCCCAGATGGAAAACAGTACTTTACGGTTGATTTATAAACTAGAATAAGTCTGATTTATTTTAAAGAAATATTTTCAAAACGTATAAATAATGAATACATTTACACCGATGATCTGATTTTAATATAGCAAACAGTTAGATTTAGATGAAAAGAGTTGACGTAATTTTAGCTATATTCCTGATAATAGCAACAGGGTGCGGAGGTAATAAAAAATCGAACAGCTCCAATAATAACACCAGCACAGTTGCTACACAGGACACTTTCATCACGGTTGATGTCAGTAAGAAATACCCCCTGAAGGAGTTAATTCTTCAGGATATTATGGATATAGAATATATTCCGTTAGAGTCTACAGACGAATTTCTTTGCCAAGGCGTTGTACAAGCTATAGGCAAAGAAATTATATTAGTGAAGAACGTCATCAACGATGGTGACATTTTTATCTTTGACAGAAACGGCAAAGGTTTGAGAAAGTTCAACCGTAAGGGACAAGGCTCTGAAGAATACATATTTAACCTAAGTGTTTTCTTGGATGAGGATAAAGGCGAAATATATGTTGACGAAGTAATCAGAAACGTATTAGTATATGATTTATATGGAAATTTTTTAAGAAACATCCATAGAGACAAAGTTAAATGGATTAATGCAAGTAATTATAACTCAGATTTTTTGATCGCCAGAGAATCACCATCTGCCCAGAAAGGTAAAGACACAGATAATCAACTATTTGTGCTTATATCCAAACAAAATGGAAATGTTGTCAAAGATTTTCGAATCTATTTTGAAAAGAAAATAGAATGGGGAATAACCAACCATGCAGGAAATACAGGAGCTGCACCTCGCCCTTATCCTATCATCCCTTATCACGATGGTTGGCTTCTTATGGAACCTTCTTCCGATACGATATTCAGAATCTCACAAGATTATAGTTTATCCCCTTTTATGGCAAGGACACCGTCCATACAATCCATGAAACCTGCCGTATTCCTCTTGCCCTGCATTTTTACCGATCGCTACCATTTCATGGAAACAATAACAATGGAAGCCAATTTGTTAAGAAACGAAGGATTCCCGAAAACGCAGTTGGTATATGACAAAAAAGAAAATTCATTATTTGAATATACTATGCTCAATAATGATTTTCCTGAAAAAGGCCCTGTGAATTTTACAATGCAGGAAACCACTAACAGTGAAATCGCATTTTGGCAAAAAATGGAACCCCATGAACTTATTGAGGCTTATGCAAAAGGACAATTGAAAGGGAAATTGAAAGACATTGCAGCGGAACTGCAAGAGGATTCAAATCCTGTAATAATGTTAGTAAAATACAGAAAAGTTACCTTATGATACCCCAAAAAAGAAGAACTGATCTTTATTTGTTTAATTGGACTATAGTGTTGATAGCAATCATTTCTTTCAATTCATGTAAAGATCACAAGACAATTTCCTTCAATCAAGATTATTCGATCGATACAGTAAAGATGTCGATCGGAGACAGTTGTCTTCAAACATATACTACACAAAGAAACAGAGTCTATGGAAATAACTTCTATTGTTTCAATAAATTACAACATTGCATCGATATATTCGATCTATCGGCGAAACAACTCATTAACCAATTAAAGATAGACCGTGAAGGGGCAAATGGAATAACAAACATAGAGGCCTTTTGTGTTTGTGGTGATTCCATTTTCATTCAAAATGAAACGAACTATATACTAATGAATCATCGGGGAGAAATCATCCGGAAAATATCCAAAGACAAATTAAACAACCTCATCGATCAAAACATATATTCTTTTTTCCCTACAAGTATTACATTATCCAATTTTGAAAATCTCATATTCGATAAAAAATACAATGAATTAATAATACCCATCAATATAACAGACCCGTTGGCACTAAAGGATAAATCCTGTATTGCGACAATAGATATAGAAAAAGAGACTGTGAATTTACTTCCTGCGTATTTTCCTTCTACCGTAACAAATAAGTATTATGGGAAATTAGCGACTGCCCAGATATTAAGCAAAGGGGATAGTATTATATACAATTTTGCAAACTCATCATACGTATATATATACGATCGTACAAATAAACAGACCTATGAATATAATATAAAAAGTGATTATACCCCCAATTTATCTGAAAGCTTAGACAAAAACGCCAATATGAAAGGGGTATTTGACCACTATTTACATTCGCTGTTTTTTCATAATATGCAATACGACGAGTATAGAAATCTTTATTACCGCATACATACAGATAAAAGTAACGACAAATCGGCATTTAATAACAAAGAGACATTTCTTACTATCATAAATTCGCAGTTTGAGAAAATCAATGAAATAAAATTACCGTCCAATACTTATCCCGTATTCAATATAGCACCTAACGGGCTAATATTCGTTTTCATGAAAGGTCTGGATGAAGACTATTTCAGTTATGCAGAACTAACAAACTCCAACATTTACAAAGTGTCCAGTCCATCGCAAGCGAATATTCTCCCCCAGGAAACTGCTGTTAAAAACAAAAACAGCCAAACCCCCAAAAAGGTATCAACTAAACCGGGAAAGGCTCCTGTAATGACTTCTGAGAAAATCGGTAACTTTATAAAAGAGAATATGATATATCCTGAATATGAATTAGAAAACAAGATTGAAGGATATGTATATGTTGTTTTAGAAAGTGATAGTACAGGAAATGTTATAAGTTACAATATATCTGAGATAGCAACAACTACCGATAATGAGAATTTTCGTAAAGAAGCGCTCAGGATAGGCCACTTAATCAAACAGATTTATCCCAACATCACTTTTGCTTTCCATGTACCTTTTCTTATTGATAACTATCTGGAGAATCATAAAAATAAAGTCAACTCATATGAGAATAACGAATAAATCAATATACCCGAACATATTAACAGAAACCTATAATTAGACGACTAATTGTATTCACAACTCCATATATTGCGATTATCACTATGGATATAAATATATAGTGCTCCATAGCCGTTTCAATCTTTACATATTAGTCCATTGTCTGAAATCGGGTTTGGAGGACTTCAAGGCGGGAGATTAAGGTGTCGAAGGAGAGTTTGTCGCCGTAAATCATGGAAGACTTCATGGCGTCATAATCAATACGCATTTTGTCTCTGAGTTCTCCAGTAGGGCAGAAAGCTATTGTTACCGGGAGATTGAGGTCATAGTTCACACCTCCGACGTGATAAAAACGGCGGCGATGTTCGATGATTTCCTGATAGAGCGGCATATCGGTGAGAGCTGCGGCGGCAAATGGGGTGTCCATCAGTCGCTCTAAGTCGTAGAGGTGTCGGCTCATACGATCAGTACGTGGGTTTTTACGTTGATATTCTTCGTTGAGAAGAAATGCTTTTTCAAGGAATGTACGGATTGGGGAAATTGTCGGTATGTCAGCTACAATCTCATCGTCGATTTGCTGGAATTTATCACCCACAAGCGATGATATATGCCTGACTTCGTATGGTTCTTTCATTGAGAGACAGCTAACTTCGATTTTGATTATAGGGCGCACATATTGATCGGATTCAAGCCTCGGTGTATAATGAACCTCAACCACAACAGGATCGCTGTCATGGTCAATGGGGATGCCATCTTCCTTATGAGTCACAGGCAATACTTTACACTCGCCAAGACCCGCTTCGGAAAGTTTCTTTTTCAGTTCGTCTGCGAACTCTCCGATAATGTAGTCGCGATTAACGATGCGTAAATTCTTGACTTGGTTGTTTGTTGCAGCCTTTGCACATTCTCTGCCTAGCTCATTGAGGTAGAAGTCTCGATAAAGAGCAATGTCGATATCCTCCGAAAAACGGTCAATCAGGTTCCAGCCTTTACTCAAGCTCGTACCTCCTTTGAAAAACATATATGGTGATGGAGATAGGGTGAACAATACCTTAAGAATGGCGGTTACCCACCAGTCTTTTTCAACAGCACCTTCACTTATTCTCTTTTCCTCGGCAACAATATGTGCAGACTGCTGTCTGTCTGGAGCCGATACATCAATCCATTTGCTCATAGCCGTATATCTTTGCTTTAGTGTTCATTATTATCAATCTTATCCAGTTTGGCGCGTGGGCAATATCTTCTTGCCAGGTACTTTCTTCCGGGTTCTTTTTTAGAACACCATACACGACATCAAGCGTCTCGTCTGTGATATTGCTCTGCCCGATGGACTGTAATGCTAATACAAGAACCGGCATTATCTTTCCCTTATATGCAAAAGTGCTTGGCACACGATGCTTGAGTGTAATTATGCGATTCCCTATTTTAAGTTTCCGCGAGGTACCGGAAGTCAGATATATTATGTTCATCGGCACCTGTGTTGAGAAACCCAGATAGTTTTCTGCAGTCGTGCCATGAGGCAATAATTTTGCGTCATCACGTTTGGCGACAGCTTCAGCGATTTCGTATGGTGTAGGCATTACCGGGCCGAAACTCGACATTACAGGCTTTACATAAATGCCAAAAGCCACCCTCACAAGTTTTCCGACCTTAGCAAGTTCGGCCAAAACATTGGCTGCGTGGCGCGTATCAATCGGCATGAAACTGTCTGGTAAGAATATCGTTCCCTTCTTACTTCGATTTATTTTTGATATGATAGCCTGTTTCTGTTCCATATTAGTACTTTGAAGAAATGAAAATAAACATACTATTTTCATTTTTATATACTGCAAATGTAGATATTTACACCCAATGTGCCAAGCAATTAGACTGATTATTCAACGATTTCACATATATAAATATCATATGGTTACTGAATGACTTCTTGAGTTGGCATTTAAGGAATAATCACGCAATCGAGATGTTACCGATAGATGCTATTCCTCTTTAATCCTTCTTATTCCTATCTATTCCCTGATAAACCGTTTTGGTGTTTTGGAGAGGGGTTACATTTGTAATGTTTTCGAAAACAAGCAAAGTAATTCTATTAACACTAAAAAATGTAAGATTATGTCAGTAAAGTATCGTTTAGTTGAGCGCAAAAATTTAGGGAATGATAAAAATCAAACTCCGGTAAAGCTATATGCACAACCTGTTTATTCCGATCTGGTCGGGTTTGAAGAGTTATTGGGTGAGATTAGTGAAGCCGGTATCCCCTCCAACCAGGTGAAAGGAGTCATCGACCGTATGAACTACCTGATAAGAAAACACCTGGCTGCCGGAAGACGGGTACAGTTCGGCGAATTCGGAAATTTCCGCTACGGGGTAGGTTCGACCGGTTCTGCCACGGAAGATGAATTTCAAACCAATATGATCAAAATTCCGAGAATCGTTTTCAGCCCGGGTACTACCCTGCGTAAAGCCCGCAAAGACACCGGCTTTGAGAAAAAAGGAGAAACGGTTGTAAAAAACAACGGAGGTAACAGCGACAGACCGGAAATTGAATAAAGCAGTCAGCACGGTAAATTGAACAATCTAAAAGAGGGTATGCCAAAAAATCCCGGCATACTCTCTTTTTATGTTCATTTTGAGCACTTTATCCGGATATTTTATTTACATTTGTATACACTTATTCATCAGTTATTTGGTTATGAAAACATTAAGGGAGTTACACGCATTCTATTTCATTTTATGCTTTGTCCTTTGCTCCTGTCATACCCAGGATACATATCGCTGGAAGAATCAGGATGACAGAATGGTTCTCATGTCCGGAAAGACCATTGTAGGAGAACTGAATCCATCTGTAACCAAAGGAATGAACCGTACGGATCAGATTGAAAAACTCGATTCTTGTACCTTTAAGATCACCAGCCGGTATATTGCGCTGGAAAATATCGAACGAGCCAGAATCTGTCTGGATTTCGTGCACAGATCTGCTTCAGATTATTGGATGATCCCTTCCGTCTCCTACAACGGGAACAACTGGGGACGTGGAAAAGAACCCAAAGGCGCACAACAGAACGGAGAATGGAGAACGTATTCTTATCGCAGCACGCCCATACCCGGGGCAACCTACTCGGAAGGAACCAGATTTGCCGTTGCCATGTGGAGCGATGTTCCTCAAAATGAAAAAGAAAGTTTCTCCTGTTCGCTGATGCCGGACAAACAAACCACTACACACCGGCTGATATGGCCGGAAGAGGAAAAACCTGTTATGTATGCAGCCAGAGACCGGTACAAACCCGGATATCAAAAACAGGAAAAACTATCTGCAGGAGATACGATCACATTGACTGCCTATCTTACTGTCAGCGACCTCCAGCCGCACCATTACGCTATACGCCACTTTTTACGCGAAGCCTGGGACCGGGCAGACAAGCAGGGAACAGATATTTATCCTCCTGAAAAAATCTGGAACTTAGGTCTTCGGTATGCCAAAGAGTATCTATGGGTGGAAGACGGAGCTTTCAGAGGCTTTACGATCGGTTTCTCGCCGGATAAAAGCGGGGGATGGAGCAAGCGGAAAGGTTATGAGATCGGCTGGTGCGGACAAAATGCTTCTTTTGCCAATTCCCTCCTTTTCGATTACATTAAATATAAGAATAAGGAATCCCTGGAAAAAGGGTTGGCAACTCTCGACGCATGGGCCAAACTCTGCCAGCTGTCCAACGGGCTTTTTATCACGAATTACGACCGCGTCTCCAATCAGAAAAATCTGAATGACAACATCGTTTTAGATGCCTGCAACCTGGGAACGGCAGCCCTTAATTATTTTGAAGCAGCCGACCTCGTGAAAGCATGCGGACTATACAGGCCGGAATACGAACGCCTGGCTTTCGGCATCTGCGACTTTGCCAAAAACGACCAGCAGACCAATGGCGTATATGCCCGGGGCTGGTACTCGAACGGAGAATGTTTCTACCGGGAAGGTACGATCGGCTGTTTCCTGGTCCCTCCGATGCTGGAGGCTTTCACCAGATCTAAAGACAGCACTTATTTTGTTTCGGGTACGAGGGCATACGATCATTATGTCAGTGAACTGAAAACGAAAGGATATTCTACCGCCGGTGCTCTGGATACCTGGTGTATCGACAAGGAATCGTCCATCTCCCTTCTGCGTTCGGCCTTGAAATTATACAAGCTGACAAATAACAAAGAATACCTGGACGATGCCGTTGCTATCTCCTACTATTTATCGACCTGGCTATGGCATTACAACGGTGTTTACCCGGAAGACGATAATTTCACCCAATACAATTATAAGACATTCGGTGGTACTTCGGTTTCCGTACAGCATCACCACCTGGATCCATACGCCCTGTTCTGGGTGCCGGAATGGTTGGAACTGGCTAAACTGACCGGTGACGGCCAATGGAAAGAAAAAGCAATCGCCATCTGGAATAACGGTTGCCAATTGATCTCCGACGGAACATTAGTGATCAACGGACGTGTCCGCCCCGTCGGTTCCCAGAATGAAGCCTATCTGCAAAGTCACTGGAACTGGGATGCAGCTCCCCGTTTTGACAGGATCAATTCATGGCTGGTCGCCTGGCCCGGAGCTTTCAGATTGGAAACATTAAGAAAGTTGGACGCTATCGATCTGCCACAAATAGAGTAGAATATTTGTAGAAAAAACAATTATTACCCTATTTTGATCGATAAATCCCCTATTTTGACCGAATAATGATACTGTGGTTTGGAAAATATAACGTAATTTTGACACGTAATAAAAAAAAATCACAGTATCATATCATGAAAAAATTATTCATCAGTGCCCTCGCATTTCTGGCATTACCCTTATTTGCCCAAAAAGAGGCAAGTATCCGTGTGTATCCCCAACAGGGAACACAACAGATCAGTAAACATATTTACGGACAGTTTGCCGAACATCTGGGAACCTGTATATATGGCGGACTTTGGGTCGGTCCCGATTCCGATATCCCCAACACACAGGGATACCGTAACGATGTTCTCAATGCGTTGAAAAACTTACAAATCCCTAATCTTCGCTGGCCCGGAGGCTGTTTTGCAGATGAATATCATTGGATGGACGGTATCGGTCCGAAAGAGAACCGTCCGAAAATGGTAAACAACAACTGGGGCGGAACGATTGAAGACAATAGCTTCGGGACCCACGAGTTCCTCAACCTCTGCGAACTGCTCGGATGCGAACCTTATATCAGTGCCAATGTCGGTAGCGGAACCGTGGAAGAAATGGCGAAATGGATTGAATATATGACTTCGGAAGGCGACAGCCCGATGGCACGCCTGCGCCGCCAGAACGGTCGCGACAAAGCATGGAAGGTCAAATTCATCGGGGTAGGAAATGAAAGCTGGGGTTGCGGCGGCAGCATGCGTCCGGAGTACTATTCCGATCTGTACCGGCGTTACTCTACTTATTGCCGCAATTACGACGGAAACCGCCTGTTCAAGATTGCCAGCGGTGCCAGCGACTATGATTACAACTGGACGGAAGTGCTGATGCAAAACGTAGGCGGCCGTATGGACGGGCTTTCCCTGCATTACTACACCGTCGCAGGTTGGAACGGAAGCAAAGGATCGGCAACGGATTTCAATAAAGACGATTTCTACTGGACGATGGGCAAGTGCCTGGAAATAGAGGATGTGATCAGAAAGCACATTACCATCATGGATAAATACGATCCGAAAAAGAACGTCGCCCTGATGCTCGATGAATGGGGCACCTGGTGGGATGAAGAACCGGGAACGATCAACGGACACCTGTATCAGCAAAATACGATGCGCGATGCCTTCGTCGCCGCTCTTTCACTGAATGTATTCCACAAATACACCGATCGCCTGAAAATGACCAATATCGCCCAGATCGTCAACGTGCTTCAATCCATGATCCTCACGAACGGCCCGAAGATGTTGCTCACTCCAACTTACTATGTTTTTGAAATGTATAAAGTACATCAGGATGCCACATATCTTCCGATGGATCTGATCTGCGATAAAACGAAAGTACGTGACAACCGGGAAGTTCCTATGTTGAGTGCATCTGCTTCGAAGGACAAGAACGGCTCGATCCATATCACACTCGCCAATGTGGATACCGACAATGCACAAAATATATCCCTCGACCTGCAAAGCGAGAAGATATCCGGGGTAAGTGGCCGGATACTGACATCCGGTTCCATCAACGACCATAACACTTTCGAGCAACCGGACGTGGTTAAACCGACAGTATTCAACGGTGCCAAAGTGGAAAAAGGCCGGCTGAATATCAATCTTCCTGCCAAATCGATCGTCGTACTGGAAGTGAAGTAACTTTTTCATCGTATTTTACCATCCTGCCGACAAATTCGTGCCGGTAGGATGGTTTGCGCCTCCTTTAAATTGTATACATTTGCGGGATAATAATCTCACTCGAATGAAACTCTTACCAAAAATACTACTGGCATGTTTATTAACGGGGCAGACCGTTCATGCTCAAACAGAATTCCGGATTTACGATACTATACAAGTCACCCACCACAATCTGCACTTCGATATCCGTAATTTCAAAGACCAGACATTATACGGCAAAGCGGATATATCCATCCGGAGTAAGATGGATAACCTGAAATATGTTCCTTTGCTTTTGCGACAAATGGAAATAGACAGTATTTGGGTGAATGGTTCGCTCCTTTCCGGTTATCAATACAATGATACTTTGCTGCGGATACCATTGGTTTCCCCTCTGAATGAAGGTGACAAATCGGTGGTTTCCATCGCATACCACGGTACCCCGCCTGCTGCCGAATTTGGAGGATTCTTGTTTAACGACAGTCTGCGAATGGCATATAATATGGGAGCATCGATCAATGATATCCCCCATAGCTACGGACGGGGTTGGTTTCCCGCCGTCGATGATTTCCGGTCGAGAAGTACTTTCGACCTTCATTTCAGAGTTGAAAGCGGCCTGAAAGCGATCGGGAACGGATTGCTGAAAGATACGGTCTCCAACGGGGATGGAACGACCACATGGCATTGGACTGTCAACCAGCCAATCCCGGAATATCTGGTCAATGTGGCGGTCGGTGATTACCGGAAGATCGAAATGAGCCACCGACAAGTCGGCAGAACGCTGCCTATCGATATATACGTTTTACCCCAGGAGGTCGAAAATGCCAGGGAAGCCTATGCGATCGTCCCCGGAATACTGGAGAGCATGGAAAAACGATTCGGCGAATATGCGTTCGACCGGGTAGGATACGTATCCGTCAACAGTCCCGGAGGTGCTATGGAGCATGTGGGGAATATATCCATGCCGATGAATCCACAGCCTACCCTCGATTATCAGTTATATATCATTCACGAATTGATACACGGATGGTTCGGGAATAAAGTGACCTGTGCCACAGCCGGAGACATGTGGTTAAACGAAGGGATCACGACCTTCTGCCAGGAACTGGTATTTCAGGACCTGTTCTCACAACAAGAGGCAAAAAACGATTCTGAGGGTAATCTTTTGTTCGTTCTTTCCAGTTCCTTAAACTACGACGGAGGTTATTATCCTTTACAGGGAATGCCGCAGGAACACACCTACGGCATAGCGACGTACTACAAAGGAGCTGCCGTGATGCATACGCTACGTTATTACCTCGGTGATGACCTGCTGATACCTGCCCTGAAAGACTATATAGATACTTTTGCCTTCCGGCATGTCACAACCGACGAATTCAAAGACTTCCTGTCGGCCCATACCGGGAAAAACCTGGATGATTTTTTCAACCTGTGGATAAAACAACCCGGATTTCCGGCGTTCGAGATCGATTCGATCGTTTCCACGCAGGTGAACGACGGATATAAGGAAACAATCTTTCTGGAACAGAAATTATGCCATGCCAACGAATACGGGCATAATGTACGTGTCCCGATCACTCTGTTCGACGAAACAGGGAAAGAAAGCACGGAGATAGAAGTGACGGCGACCGGAGAAAAACCTTCGTTCATGACGCAAACTCCGTTCAAACCGGCTTATTGGGTCGTCAACAGAAACAACGATGTAGCATTAGCTTCTTTTACCCGGCAGTTATCAATCAATAATCCCGGCCAATATTCTCTGCCCGGGTATAACCTTGAACTGGAGTGTAAGCAGGTTAAGGACCCGGTAAATGTCTATTTACAACATTATTGGGTGACACCGGACGCCATGCAGACAAAGTCGGATATTCTTTTATCGGATACTCATTATTGGCGCATAGCCGGTCATATCCCTGCTTCCTGTTCGTTAAGCGGAACGTTTACGATCGATAAAAAGTATCTGGACAGCGAGCTGTTGAAAGACGGCCCGGAAGAAGTGCTCGTCATGTACCGCCCTACCCCTTCCGATAACTGGCAGGAGCATTCTGCAGGTTCGTTGGAACAGGGATATTTTATCGTTGCCGACAATCTCAAACCAGGGGAATATTGCTTGGCTGTTCGAGTTTTAAACAGAAATTAATCACAAATCACAATTGTGTATTATCAATTGTTTTCTACCTTTGTCGGCAGAATGAAAAATACACTATCTAATTAAAATAAAAGAATTATGAAACCTACATTATTTCTACTGGCTGCCGGTATGGGTAGCCGCTACGGAGGTTTGAAACAGTTGGACGGACTGGGTCCTAACGGGGAAACAATCATGGATTATTCAATCTACGATGCTATTCAAGCCGGTTTCGGAAAGCTCGTCTTTGTTATCCGTAAAGATTTTGAACAAGATTTTCGTGATAAGATCATTTCTAAATATGAAGGTCATATTCCTTGCGAATTAGTATTCCAGGCTATCGATAATCTTCCCGAAGGATTTACCTGCCCGGCAGAACGTACAAAACCATGGGGTACGAACCATGCCGTTATGATGGGTGCCGACGTGATCAAGGAACCGTTCGCCGTAATCAACTGTGACGATTTCTATGGCCGCGATTCTTTCCAGGTAATGGGCAAATTCCTTTCAGCACTGCCTGACGGTTCTGAAAACACGTATGCAATGGTCGGTTTCCGCGTAGGAAATACGTTGAGCGAAAGCGGTACCGTTTCCCGTGGTATTTGCAGCACAGACGAAAACGAGTTGTTGACTTCTGTTGTTGAACGTACCAAGATCCAGCGTCTGGACGGTGAAGTTAAATACATCGGCGACGACGGCGAATGGGTGGCTACTCCCGACACTACTCCGGTAAGTATGAACTTCTGGGGCTTCACACCCGACTATTTCGCTTACAGCAAAGATTTCTTCAAAGTGTTCCTGAGCGATCCGAAGAATATGGAAAATCTGAAAAGCGAATTTTTCATTCCTTTGATGGTCGATAAGCTGATCAGCACCAGTACGGCTACTGTAAAAGTATTGGATACGAACAGCAAATGGTTCGGAGTAACTTATCCGGAAGACCGTCAGGAAGTTGTCGATAAGATCCAGGCATTGGTCGATGCTGGTGAATATCCAGAAAAGCTGTTTTAACAACTGAACAATCATACAAAATTCCCGGTAGAGCTGTTATTTTTCAGTTATTCTACCGGGAATTTCTTTTTCTCACCAAAAATCTGTAATATTGTTCCAAATTATGTAATCGCACACATGGGGATCAAAGAAAAAACAGACACGGAATTAGCCATCTTACTCACTCTTAATGATGAAGCGGCTTTCAGTGAACTATATGTGCGCTATAAAGACAAATTGTATTACTTCTGCCTCCATTTACTCAAATCAAAAGAAGAAGCCAACGATATCGTTCAGGAAATATTTATCCGTATCTGGGAATCACGTAACTTTATCAACCCGGACCTCTCTTTTTCTTCTTTTCTCTATACAATGGCACGCAACAGGATACTTAATTATTTCCGGGATATCGATATCGATGAAAAGGTAAAAGAAATACTTGCCACACAAAAAGTTACGGAGGAAGAAGCGATCGACTCCAAAATAATCTACACTGAATATCAGGTGATCCTTCAGAATGCAATCAGCCAGCTTCCCCCGCAACGCCGGAAGATATTCAACATGAGCCGCATCGAAAGTATGTCTCATAAGGAAATTGCAGCCGAATTAGGTATTTCGGTCAATACCGTGCAGGAGCATATTTCAGAGGCGCTCAAATTTATAAAAGCCTATTTCAGCAAACATGCGGATATGTCCATAAGCCTGTTGCTGGCAGCTTTTATCTTGTATAAATAATACTTAGTTATTACTGAAAAAGTCGCCGGTTGTTTTAACTTCTTCCAGCTTTTCTTCTATCAGGGCCGTCAATTCCTTTACTATATCCGGATATTTGGTAGCCAGATTATATTTCTCCGAAGGATCGGTATTTATGTTAAACAGTAAAGGCAATTCGCCTTTAAAATAATCCAGCCCCAACTGGCTGTATGTTTTCACATGCAACTTCCATTTGCCTTTCCGCACCGCCATCAGCTGATGGTCGATACCAAAATAGAAGAATGGCGTTTCCGGTTTCGGAGCCACACCTTCGTATCCCAGGTAAGAGGCTACATTCTTTCCGTCGATGACCCGGTCTGTCGGAATAGCTGCACCGCCCATCCATACGGAAGTGGCAAAAACATCCATGGAAGTTATAACCTCTTCATTGACCTGACCGTTCAGATGGCCCGCCCAGCTAACGAAACAAGGTACACGGACACCCCCTTCCCAGGTACTGCCTTTACCGTCGCGGAAGATACCGGCCGATCCGCCTTCCTCGTTCCGGGGCAGCCAGGGCCCGTTATCGCTCATAAACCAAACGATCGTATTCTTATCAAGACCTTCTTTCCTGAGAGCAGACAAAATCTCCCCTACTCCCCAGTCGATCTCTTCCACCGCATCGCCGTAAGTACCCCTCTTGGATTTGCCGATAAAGGCTTTTCCGGGATATAACGGAACATGAGGCATTGCATAAGGGACATAGACAAAGAAGTTTTCTTCCTTATGCTTTTTAATGAATGATATCGCTTTTTCCGTGTAAAGCGCTGTCAGTTCCGACTGGTCGGGATTCATTTTGAGCGTATCATTTCCACACATCAAAGCTATATCCGGATATTTCGGGGGGATCATATCATTGCTGTACGGAAGACCTACATATTCATCGAAGCCGTTCTGCAAAGGCAAATATTCCTTCTTCGTACTTCCCAGATGCCACTTGCCATAGATAGCCGTAGCATATCCCTGCTCTTTCAGCAATTCGGCCATCGTCAGTTCGCGGGGATGAATACCTCTTTCTGCATCCGGGCTCAGTACCCAGCGGAAGCCGGCACGCACCGGATAACGTCCTGTCAATAAGGAATAACGGCTTGCTGTTGAAGCCGGGGATGCACTGTAATAATTCGTAAAGCGCATACCGTCCAGAGCCATCCGGTCCAGATTAGGAGTCTTTATATCCGGATGTCCCGTCACACCTATATCTCCATACCCCATATCGTCACAGTAAATAATAACGATATTCGGGCGGGTGGTCTTGTTTTCTTTAGCGGCTGCCTGGCACAAAGGTACCGGCAGCAATGCTAAAGCTATTTTTATATGATTATTCATTTTTGTTTTCTTTCCTGTCACTTTTCCTTATTACTTAAATACCTGTAACATCGGACGGCCGATCCATACCTGCGGCTGTTTCAGATTGAATATATGAGCGATAGTGGCTGCCGTGTCAAACTGCATCATGCTTTCAGAAAATTCATAACCTTTCTTGATTCCTTTTCCGGAAATAATGAAAGCAGTTTCCATTTCCTGCATCGTCTTACCACCATGTCCTTTATTGATCCCCCCGTGGTCGGAAGTAACAATAAAGATCGTATCATCCAGCATACCGGCATTTTTTACAGCTTCTACGATCTGAGCGATATAACCATCCAATACTTTCAGCATATTATAATACTCCGGCGTGTCATGGCCATCCGCATGGCCGATATGATCCGGGTTATCAAAAATGACCGCACACAGGTTCGGTTTGGCCGATTGGATATAGTCGACAGCATAACGAGCCGTAGCATCGGGTTCTTTTGAAGCCTCGGCCACATGCTTGTCGTAATTCAGCGCCAGGGTGTCCACAACATAACGGATCCCTTTCCATTCGCAGACACAACCTATCTCAGCCTTCGGTTCCGATTCACGCAACAGGCCAAATACAGTCGGGAAAATGCCGTCTTTACTCAATACCCGCGAAGGAAGTTCCGGTGTTCTCGATCCCCATTCCGTATATCCGTGTAATTCAGGACCTGCCCCCATAAACATGGATGCCCAGTTCACAGCACTGGAAGATGGCAGTACACTTCTTTTTTTCAACGTATAGGAACCATCCGCCATCAATTTCTTAACCGTGGGCATTTCCGCTTTCTCCACGCTATAGGCTCCCCAGCCGTCGAGACCGATCAATATGACATGTTTAGCCTTCCATTTGGCTGCAAACGAAACATTGGCAAATAAAAAAATAAAAGCAACGATATATAAATATTTTCTAGTATCCATATTTTATGTATTAAATAATAAAGGTTGTTTCTACGACAACACAGTCCGGAAACAACCTTTAAGAGAGTATTGATATTAATTATTCGGCAGTTTCCCAACCCGGGTTTTGTTTTAACTTAGGATTCAACGCTATTTCCTGAGTAGGGATAGGTTCCAGATAATATTTTTCCAGCCATCCCGACGGTTTTGCGAACAGGATAGAATATCCCTCATCAGCCCCATTGAGAATATTGAGCTTACCTCCATAGTTACTGCTCTTCACCCATGCGCCTAATGGTTGTTTATTCACATATTCCCCTTTCTTCCAACGTTTCAGGTCACGGAAACGGAAACCGTCACCCATCAGTTCGATACGACGCTCACGACGGATTTCCCACAACACGGGATCTACGCTCTGGTCTCTGTTCAAATCGAAGGAAGCATCTATTTCCGATACATTCATAGATGGAATAACCGCACGAACACGAAGTTTATTGATAGTAGCATCAGCTACGGACTGAGAAAATTCACCTAATTCAAATTTAGCTTCAGCATAGTTCAGCATCACTTCTTCTATACCAAATAGCAGATAATCGACAGTAGAAGAACGCAACGCCATATTATCGACGTGACGGTTATAATATTTCCAGAAATAGAACCCTAAATGGCTAACAAGGAATCCCTGTCCGTTCGGGTAGTTACGGAAATGAGGGAAACCGGAAACCTGATACCCGACGAAGTTAGATACCGGTAAACTCTTGCCTGTCGCCGAGCCGCCTATTTCTTCCATATAGTCAATATATTCACGATCACTGGCAACTCCGGTATGCTCCCAACCGAATGATGTACCGGCGGCACCTGTCAGGTTCACTTTATATGGAGGAACTACCGTCCAATATAAACGGCGGTCACGGTGACGGAACTGGGCATTCAGATCCTTATCGCCTTCATACACCTTACTGGTAGAAACCGGACGTCCGTCTGAACATAGATAACTGTCAACAGCATCTTTTGTCAGGTCGACGTACCATGCCGAAGAGCGGATCACGCGTGTGATACTATGCGTTACCATATCCGTTTCATATTGTTTAGCCAGGATCACCCCTGTTTTTCCAACCAATTCTTCCGAATTATAAAGATCATCATAATTAGACATGATAGCAGGATAAGTATTCATCAACTTTTCTGAAGCATCTGCACAAGCCCGCAGGTAAGTTTCGCTATCATTCAGTCCGTGATATTTACGCCATGTACCTTCAAACAATCCGAAACGGGAAATCAGGGCTCTGACAACATGAACATTGATCGTATTTGTCCCTGTACCATCCTCTTTGATATGTTCTTCTGCCCATTGCAGCTCTTCCAGAATATGTTTGGCGACTTCGTCTCTCGGAGTCCGCTCACAATAAAGTTCTTCCGTATCCGTATCATCCAGCACTCTGTCGATCCAGGGCACATCGCCATAAGCCGCCATCATATCGAAATAACGTAAAGCTCTGAAAAAGTAACCGACACTTCTCCAGTGGTCTTTATCGACATCACTCATGGAAGAACCATCGATATTCTGCAACATTATATTTACACGACGGATAAACGTAAAGCTCCAGGAATCGCTGGTCGCCGGTAATTTCTTTAACTGATATGCATAATCGGACTCTCCTCCGGAATTGGCATAAATTATATTATCCGTATCATACTCACTCGATATATTGGCCGGTGTATAACCACCATCCGTTGGAAATCCGTCGAAATATTCATACAATCCCCAGGCATACGTTTTGAAGTTATCATTCGTTTCAAATGCAGTCGCTTCAGTCTGCTGGTCCAAGGGGATTTTATCCAAAAAATCACTTGAACATCCCGTCAATCCCAAACCGGTTAAAGCGATGACCGGTAATACGATATATTTTTTCAAATTCATATTCTTTCTTTTTAATAGTTTCATAATAATACAGAATTACAAGCTTACGCTGAAGCCAAAGGCATACGAACTCATGAAGGGATAACCCAGTCCGTTCGCTTTACTTTCGACCGCCGGGTCGAGACCTTTAGGCATATGATCGAACGTAAACGGATTTTCTGCTGAAACATACACTCTCAGGTTACTGATACCAATTTTAGAGATTACACTCTGAGGGATTGTATATCCCAGTGTCAGATTCTTCACCCGCAGATAAGCTCCGTTAGTCAGATACTTTGTCTGGGCACGAACATTCGCTGCATAGTTCGTATTTCTCATACCTGTTTCATACAAACGAGGGAAGAAAGCTCCGGTATTTTCAGGAGTCCAGTAATCCAATTGATGTTCATAGATCGTACCGAATTCATAATAATACGGGAAGATCAAATCGTTTGTCAACCATTTGTCACATTTTCCAACTCCCTGTAAAAGGAAAGAGAAGCTGAGGTTATTCCATGACAAGCCACCGTTTATACCATATTGGAAACGTAATGAGTTATTCCCGATAATCTTACGGTCGCCCGGATCATAAATCGTTTCATTTCCTGAATTGATGATACCGTTGCCATCCAAATCCTTGAACATCATATCACCCGGATTCGGTTTCACACCTTCCACATGAGGAATACCGTCTTTCAGGGTACCATTTTTCAGATTCGCATCCAAAGTTCCCTCTACAAAGTCATCGACCGTGTACAACCGATCAGTTACATATCCCCATATTTCACCTAACTGTTGTCCTTCCACATAGGTTTTATTATCAGAAGTACGAATCACACCGGCTACATTATTTTTAAACTTTGTGATATAGGCTTTGTAATCATACAGGTTGAAACCGATATTATAATGTACTTTTCCGATCTGGTCACGCCATGCCAATTCCAGTTCGAAACCGGTAGATTTCAAATCGGCTACATTCTGTAAAGGAGCTGTTGCACCCAAAGTAGCAGGCAATTGCGATCCGCTGGTCAACATATCCTTCGTATCGCGGCGGAAAAGGTCGAAGTTGGCGGAAAGACGGTTCTTCAAGGCACTGATATCGAAACCGAGGTTTAAGGTACGAACCGTTTCCCAGGTGAAATTTCCACTTACCAGACCCGGCTGCTTCAGAGTAATAGGCTGTGTATTATTATCCAACCATTTCGACTTTTCAGATTCCATACTTGGTACAAACTGGTAGGGATCGATATTCTGATTACCAACCGTACCGATTGATCCTCTGATCTTAAATTCAGGAATATAATCGCGCAACGGTTCCATGAAACTTTCTTCCATCACTCTCCATCCCACAGACAGAGACGGGAAGAATCCCCAGCGGCTACCCGACGGGAATTTGGAAGAAGCATCATAACGTCCGTTCAGCTCAAGCAGGTAACGGTTTGCGTAGTCATAATTCAAACGTCCGAAAAATCCCATCACCGTATATTCGGTAAACTTATCATACGCTTTCTGTACACCCACAGACTGGGAAATCGAAGGCATATCGTCATTGATCATATTTGAAGTTTCAGCTTTCAGATAATCATAATGATTGGATTCCTGGTTATATCCTAATAATAAAGAGAAATTATTATCGGCAAAACTTTTGGCGTATGAGCCGTAAATGTTCAAAGCCGTATAATTTGTAACAGCACGTTGGCGGCTATACGTTGAATAATCAGAAGTGTATTCTTCCGAGAATTTATCAGCATTGGCAAAACGGATACGTTTTGAATACTTTGTCTCGGTTTCATTCAGGTTATCATATGTAAACTCTGCATTCAAAACCATGTCTTTGATCGGCGTTGCTATCAATTTGGCGAAGACACGCGTATCAGAGATCGCATTCGTGTTCTGACCGCCCAGACGAGTCAGGTTACCTGCTGTACCGGAATATAGATCTTCGTCATTGATCGTGATCATCCCTGTCGGGTTGTAAGACGGAGCCCACACCGCTTTGGAATAGTTGGCACCGCTGGGCATGCCTTTATCCGATTTATAGAAACTAAGATCCAACTGTCCTGTCAACCAGTTCGTTATTTTCGAACTGATAAAACCTTTCGCATTATAACGTTTATAGCTATCCATATCGGTTGTCATGATACCATCGGAACCCGTATATCCCAAAGAAATACGGTATGAAGAACGTTCGGTACCCCCACTCACAGAGAAATCATGTTTCTGCTGGAAACCTGTTTCCGACAAGAAATCCTTCATTATATCCGTTTGTGCCAACTGATAACGCATGCCACCTATATCTGCATATCCATCCGGATAAGCAGACGGATTAGAACCGTATTCATGAAGCAGATCCAGCCATGTATCCACAGTCTGACCGGAATAATATGTTATATAACCCATATCCGAATATGCCTGAACGGTCTGGAGCGGATTCGCTTTTACCGGCAAATTCGTCGGCTTTGAAAAAGAAAAATTATTACTGTATGTCAGCTGTACCTTCTGTTCTTTCTGGACCCCTTTGGTTGTAATCAGGATAACACCAAAAGCAGAACGAGCTCCGTAGATAGAGGCAGATGCCGCATCTTTCAGGACCGTAACCGACTCGATATCATTCGGATTGAGTAAGTTCAACGAACCGGAAAACGGCACATTATCGACAAGAATAAGGGGGTCGCCGTCATTGATACTCGTTGTACCGCGAATATTAAAATCCAAACCGCCACCAGGTTCACCGCTACCGGAAGTAACCTGTAATCCCGGAACTGCTCCCTGCAACAAAGCACCTGTAGTCGGAACCGGGCGATCTCCCATCACCTCATCCATTTTAACGCTACTTACGGAACCGGTCAGGTTGGCTTTTTTCTGTTTCGCAAAACCGACTACGACGACTTCATCCAGAGCCTGTGTATCCTCAATCAATGCAACTTCCACACTCTGTTGTCCTTTTCCTATCGGCATTTCTTTTGTCAGATAACCAATGTATGAAACAACCAAGGTACCTTTCTCCGGTACTTCCAGAGAAAAATTACCATCCATATCCGTCACAGTACCACTGGTAGTACCTTTTACAAACACGTTAGCACCAATAATAGGCTCGCCATGATTATCACGGATAGTACCGGTTACTTTTTTGGCATTTTGTTCAACAGCCGGAAAAGACGCTTTAACTTGTCCCCGACTGACCGATATCGTATTATTGATCTTTTTAAAAGACAATCCCGTTTGGCGGGATAATTCATTCAGAATAGCATCTATCGAACCTTCTTTAATTTGTACACTTACATTTTTCAAGCCTTTTAAAACGGATTCGTCATAAAAGAAATTAAAGCCGGTGATTTTACTTAATTGTTCAAAAGCGTCGCTGACTGACGTCTGTTTCACCACATACGTGATATCGCTTTCTTTAAGACTTTGCCCTAAAGCTCCTTCCGCGCAAAGTAACTGCGACGACAGAGCGATAGCACAAACGGTTAACGAAGTTCGCATAAGAGTCTTGTTATAGATTAGATTATAATTCATACATTTGTAATGTTTTAATAAATGATGTTTGTTAAGACAGGCAGAGATACTTTACAACCCAGTGGCTCAATACTGTTCTGAAGGTCCCTGCTGAAAATCAGTGAAGGCAGTAGTGTAGCAGCACTACTGCTTTTTTCATATATTTTATCATCTAGTGTTTATCATAGGCATTCCGTTTTTTTAATGTTAGACTTAATGTTTATCATATAATATAATATTATCTCCTTCGAGTCGGCTTCGAAGTCCTGTCGTAAAGCAGATGGCTTCAATTACAGCCTCGATACTTTTGTTATCATGGGTACCCGTGATGCGATACTCACAATCTTTACATTGCAGAATCACTTTTCGATTATAAGTACGGTTGATTGTTTTAATTACTTCACGGATCGGTTCTTTGTTAAAATACAGGGAACCATGTATCCACTTTATATAGTTGTTTTCCTCAATGGTTTCCTTACGAACGTTCCCGTCTATTTTATTGATCGAAAGATGTTCATTCGGTGAAACAGCCAGCTGAAGGTCCTGATCGGCAACATTTACCCTGACTTTTCCTGTCGATACGGTTAGTTTGATAAATTCATCTTCTTTGTAAGATTTGAAATCGAATGAAGTACCCAATACCTTTACCTGGGCTTCTCCGCTTTTTATAACAAAAGGTTTATCCGGATCGGGAGTCACATCGAAGAATCCCTCTCCTTCTATCTCTATGGTACGTTCTTCTTTATTAAAATTATTGGGGATGCGAACCTTTGTATCAGAATTAAGAATAATCTTCGTGCCATCTGCCAACCGTATACTTTTCTTTTCGCCTTTTGCAGATATTTTTTCCGTATAAGTAATCATCTGTTGCGGACGGTCATAAATTTTTAATAAACCGAACGTCACACTGAAAGCAAGAATTAAAATAGCAGCAATCCGATAAAAACCGTTCAAACGGTTTTTATTCCTAACACTGGTGTTAGCGGATTTATTTTTATGTTCGATCTTTGATAATAAGGAAGAAACTTCTTTGCGTAATTCGGTTTCCCTTTCTGAAGTCGGTTGGGCCATATCCCTATCGATAGCTTCCCAAAGCGGCTGGATAACAGAATCCAACCCAGCATGGCTGTCCGGAGATTTCAGCCATTGAAGCAATGTCCACAACTCCTGTTCCGAACATTGATCTTTTATATATTTTTGAAGAAGCGATATGATGATCGTGTCTCTCATAAGTATCTTTATAAAATGACTGTTTTTAAGTCTGTTTATAAAGGATACACACAAAAGATTTCTGTCTAGGGGTCAACGAGTTTTTATTTAATATACATTAACAATTATAACAAGAAAATCTTGTCACCCTGCGCTTAAAACGCGATGACAAGATTCCCATTCAGTAACATTTTATATACTTAATCTTTTAGAAACTATACTGTACTGCCAGATTCATCCGGTTGGCATGGCGTGTCTGATCGTTGAAATCCGTACGCCATCCTCTCAGGTATTCGGCACCCACCTGCAGGTCGGGAGTTATATTCCAGAACAGGTTCGCTACCAGATACTGGCCGTAACGGTATTGTTCGGAAGGAGTGACAGGGTAATCGTTGTCACTGTACAGGCGGGACTGGCTGTAAGTACTTGAAACAAATACTTTCGGAGTGATATTGTACTGCAAACCGGCATACCAGCCCATCATCGAAAGTACCTGCATGTGGCCGGATTTGGCCGGATCGGGAACAATATCCACATTGAGGTTACTCAGGTCGTTCATGTACTGGCTGATACCTTTTCCGTAAACACCTTGTCCGTACACCTGAACTTTGCTGCAGACGTTGAAAGTCGTGGAGAGTAAAACACCCCAACCGGTTTCCGATTCGGCTTTATTGGCTACCAGGTTATCATAGGTCATACTTCTGACGATAGCGGCCGCACGCAGGTGACTTTTTGAGTTCCATCCGTATTGCAGATAAGCCGGGAAATTCGGCATACGTTGTGAACCGATACTCAGCTTGTCATTGGTGATCCCGTCCACAACCGGCATTTCCACACCGATACCGGCTTTCCATCCTTTTCCGAAGGCACGTTCATAACGGAACTGCGTTGCATGATAGATAGCCATCCCGTTCGGTCCGGCAAAGTCGATCGTCGGAGGAATAGCCGACAGGTCCATAAACGAACCGTAGTCGTATCCGAGTGTGAAACCCAGTAAAGATGCATAAGCATTTCTCAACTCAAACCCTTTACCGTCACCGCGGAAATTACCGGCGGTATAGACAACGAAGTCACCTAAATGCTTGGTATGTCCTACCAACTTCAGGAAGACCGTACTGGTCGTTGCATCCATCTGGAACTGGTTTCTTACGTGTGACGCACCTTTGTTGGGGATCAGTGCAGGGTAGAAATCAATATCCTTGGCAATACCGCCGAAGTCGTATTCGGCTGTTGCCTTTACATATCCGCCGATACCCAGGGCGAAACGGCCTTTGCGGTCGGTCAGCAGGAAACGGGGAATACCCGGTTCGTGGAAACGCTGATTCTGGGTTTCGTTCAGTATCCGGATAATCTCATCGCCCGCCTTGTCACGGGATATGAACAGGATTGAATTCGGCTCCTCATCCTTGATGATCACTTTCTGAGCCTGGGCATGGGTAGACAGTAGACCTAACCCGAGCAGTAAGGCTGCTCCTTTAACAAATGCTTTCATAAATGTGTTTTGTTTAGACGTTTTACCAGTAAGGAACAAGCATTGCATGAAAAGGTTGTGTTAAAAGGTTGCGTTAACGACTAAAAGTAACTATTTTTGTTGCCTTAATAACAAAATAAAACGAAGATGAAAAAGCTGTTTGCTATAGGTTTACTCCTTATTGGAATATTGTCATCCTTTCATTTGCAAGCGCAGGAAGTTGAGACACTTGTCCTGATCGATACCGATATGGGAAAGATCAAAGTGAAGTTATTTAACGATACTCCACAACACAGGGATAATTTTATCAAAAATGTGAAAGAACACCGTTACGACGGATTACTTTTCCATCGTGTGATCAAACAATTCATGGTACAAGGAGGTGACATCAACTCGAAAGATGCTCCTATCGAACAGCATCTCGGTGACGGAGATCCGGGTTATACCATCCCTGCAGAGATCGTCTATCCGAAATATTTCCATAAACGCGGTATGTTATGCGCTGCCCGTACCAGCGACGATGAAAATCCGGAACGTGCCTCATCCGGAACGCAGTTCTATATCGTCACCGGAAAGTTCTATACGGAAATGGAACTGGATAAGATGGAAAAGGCCGAAAACAGGACATTCACTCCGGAAGAGCGTCAGGCTTACATGCTGGAAGGTGGTGCTCCGCACCTGGATAACAAGTACACAGTCTTCGGTGAAGTCATAAAAGGTATGAAAGTTGTCGATAAAATCCAATTTGTCGAAACAAATGAAGACGACAGGCCGTTAAAGAATATAAAGATCAAGACAATGAAAGTTGTCGATAAATAATCATTAAACGAAATTAAGAATGGAAACGCAAACAAACGAGACACAGGTGTTGATGAAAACCAGCCTGGGTAACATCAAACTGAAACTATACAACGAAACACCGAAACATCGCGATAACTTTATCAAGCTGGTAGAGGACGGAACTTACAACGGCCTGCTTTTCCACCGTGTGATCAAGGATTTCATGATCCAGGGAGGTGACGTCACATCCAAAGATGCTCCGATGAGCAAACAGCTTGGTGCCGGCGACCTGGGCTATACGGTTCCTGCCGAGTTTGTTTATCCGAAATATTTCCATAAAAAAGGTGCACTCTCTGCTGCCCGTACCGGCGATGAGGTGAATCCCGAAAGAGAATCTTCTGCATCCCAGTTCTATATCGTAACCGGTAAAGTCTACAAAGATGCCGAACTGGATCAAATGGAGAAACAAAAAGAAGGCCGTCTGAAACAATCAATTTTCGCCCGCCTGCAAAAAGAAAATGCGGCAAAGATCAAGGCGGCTTACCAGAGCGGAGACAAAGCGGAACTGGCTATCATCCGCGATACCCTGGTAGGTAAAACCGAACTGGAAGCGGAAAAACGTAAAGAGGAAGCCAAGCTGACACCGGAACAACGCGAAGCTTACAAAACAATCGGCGGTGTTCCTTTCCTGGATAATGAATATACGGTTTATGGCGAAGTGGTAGAAGGACTGGACGTAGTGGATGCCATCCAAAATGTCAAGACCAACCGACAGGACCGTCCGCTGGAAAATGTGGTTATCGAATCAGTTGAAATCATTAAATGATACAATTCTCTGCTTATAAAGAACATTATAAAGAAACAATACGCCTGGGTGTCCCGATCATGTTGGGACAGCTGGGCATTATTATTGTCGGGTTTGCCGACAACATCATGGTGGGGCATCATAGCACCGCCGAACTCGCCGCCGCCTCATTCGTCAATAACTTCTTCAACCTGGCTTTTATTTTCGGAATGGGTTTTTCATACGGCCTCACTCCTATTATCGGTGGGCTGCATGCCAACAAAGAATATCGCCAGGCCGGTGAGACACTGAAGAACAGTCTTTTTATCAATTTCATCGTCGGGGTCCTGTTGAGTTGCCTGATGCTTCTGCTTTTACTGAATATCAATATATTAAAGCAGCCGGAAGAGTTGATGCCATATATCGTTCCTTATTATATCCTGCAACTATTCTCGGTAATATTTGCCATGCTGTTCAATTCGTTCAAACAGTTCAGTGACGGTACGACCGATACGGTCACGCCGATGTGGATCATGCTGGGGGCGAATGTGCTGAATATTATAGGTAATTATTTCCTTATCTATGGTAAATGCGGCGTTCCCGAACTGGGACTGACAGGGGCCGGTATTTCTACGCTCGTCAGCCGTATCCTGACCTTTATCGTTTTCTATATTTTATTTACCCGAAGGGAAAAGTATAAGGAGTTTTTAGTGGGGTTCAAAAATGGGGTTGTCAACCGGCTGAATCTCTCTAAACTGATACGTTTAGGTTTTCCGGTAGGACTGTTGATGGGAGTTGAAACAGGGTCGTTCAGCCTGAGTGTTATTATGATGGGATGGTTAGGAAGTACGGCATTAGCCGCTCATCAGGTATTGGGTGTTATTACTACGCTTGGGTTTATGGTTTACTACGGGATAGCTGCGGCAGTTACGATACGGGTCAGTGTTTTTAAAGGGTATAGCGATTGGCTGAATATTCGTCAGGCTTCTTTTGCCGGACTGCATCTGATCATGGGGGTTGCTGTCCTGTTCGTTTCATTTATTATGTTATTCCATAAGAATATGGGATATTTGTTTACACCGGAACATGAAGTGGTGGCAATGGTGGCTTTGTTGTCCTGGTCGGTTGTTCTGTACCAGTTCGGCGACGGATTACAGATATTGTTCGCCAATGCTTTGCGTGGTATTTCGGATGTGAAATATATGGCTTACTGCGCTTTTATCTGCCACTTCGGGCTGGCGTTGCCGATCGGGTATATTTGCGGATTTATCTTTGACTGGGGAGCG
This sequence comes from Parabacteroides sp. AF18-52, assembly GCF_003479145.1. Taxonomy (NCBI): domain Bacteria; kingdom Pseudomonadati; phylum Bacteroidota; class Bacteroidia; order Bacteroidales; family Tannerellaceae; genus Parabacteroides; species Parabacteroides sp. AF18-52. The sequence continues at coordinate 32,383 of NZ_QUGR01000022.1, read as the reverse complement.
ATCGGCATCTGGTGCGGATTTCCGATAAGTCTGACGACGTTGGGGGTATTGCTTTGGAGACGGTTTAATAAACTCACTCTGAAACCTATAAAACAACAATAATAAAAATCCTTTTTGCAATCGATTATACACTACAAAATCGATTACAAAAGGGATTTTTATCTCTATTTACATTACTATTTCACGATCACTTTGCTGCTTTTCACATCTCCCTTTTCGGTTGAGACCTTTACGACATAGACGCCTCCTGTCAGATAGAGGCGTTTGACCGGTTCGTTTATTGACTGGAGACTGAGTTGTAATCTGCCGGAAAGATCATATACCCGTACCGTCTTCAGTCTGTCAGAGGAAGAGGTGGCAACTACAATTTCACCGGCTACCGGAGAATAGATGGCAATATCGCTTTCTGCCTGTAGCCCCTCTTTTCCACCGTTCAGGAAATAGCGGCCATGCGTAGAACCGGGAACAGTTACCTGTGTGTTCAGGGCATCCAGCCGGATACTTTGATCCAGCAGGGCATCATAAAGGTAAAGCGGACTGTCGAACTGCTCGATGCCCTCGAAAGTGAGGGTTACATCTTCTGCGTTATCGCTGTAAATGCCCAGCGGGATGTTGGTAATAACCGACGTTTGATTGATAACCACCGCCTGATTTCCGGCTACGCTGTACAGAGCAGGATGCTGTTTTTCGTCCGTATCTAATAATACGGCTGCATCCTCGCCGATGCGGTAGTCGGTATCAGCCTGTTCCCGTTTGACAATGGAAATAGAACTACATTCGTCATTCCGTTTGGCTGAGATGTAAAGAGTCGGGAAAGTTTCTCCTTCTGATGAACGGGTTGAAAGCGAGGTATTATTATCTGCCGACATCATTTCCGGAGTAAAAGTGACAGTAAGGGATTTCGCCTCAACTGCATCCCGTTTCTGAACAAAGAAGCCTTGCATGGGTTTCAGAAAACCGCCAGTACTACCGTCTGTACTTACCGTTTCGTTATCTTTGTCTAATACAAATGCGTCATATTCCGTCCAGTAAGCTCTAATCAACTCTCGATTTCCATCAAAAAACTCTTTCATATTCAAATAGGTCATAAACGGATTGCCTACAAAGAAGAAGTAGCCGTTGGTAGCATTTATGACTTCAGCTTCTAACTCCGCTACTCCCGTATCGAAACCTAATCTACCACGTTTATCCTGAATATCCGGAGGAATAGGATACGTATCATCTTTACCACTGGTTCCACCATATTCATAATAATCATAAGTTTTATCATCTTTAGGCAAACGAACCAAAGCCATATCATTATTAAAATTCTCCACACTCCCGTAAAAACCGGTACCCGGTTCATAAGGGACTGAAACATCATTATATTCTACACTCCAATTGGAGGCAACAGCGTCATAGCTTTTATCCTCCTCATCTTTCAAATACATCTTAGCACTATGATCCCATGTTTTCTGATAGAAAGCAGGATTAAAACGATTGTAGTTTCCTCCCCAATTTATATTACTAAAAGCCGCAGTTTCCTGTTTTGCAGAACTTTTCCATGCATACATATCACCAGCTATCACCCCCTGCAAAGGGGATGACAAGAAATATTTCTGGTTCTTCACCATCTCAAACTCAACTCTTGCCTTCTTGTAAGTCAAGTAATCCTGCCCCATCAATGTTGCTCCAGGCTTAAAGTAAATTTCATTACAACGGTTTCCATTAAAAGCTACTGCAGCATATACACCATCATCAACCTCTTCCGGTGTCATCATATCATATTCTATGCGATCAGTCGCATCTCCAATTCTGTCAGAATTATCCTCCGGTATCATATTCAATGACTGATCACTACTTCCCTTTGCCGTCAATTTATACAACCATGAACTGTTTTCAGGCTTAAGTATTGTCACGTATGAAAAGTTCATCGGAGCAAAAGCATACTCCAAATCATTCCGGTTCAGGCCATCCGGGTTTGCATCAGCGTCTTCTTCGCTACCCATATAAAGTTCTTTTTTGTTCGAACGCCTCCACAAAGCGTCGTTATTCCAGTTACGGGAAGTTCCGTCACTGATCCATGTCAAATACTGAGGAACTATTTTAAGCGGAAGATACACGATACCGTCACAAGTCTCTATACGATTATTGTCTATCGTCCTCTCTTCGAAATGAATCATCAAAGTATAGATATACCCCTCGAGCGGCTCAAAATCCGGCAAGAAATTTAAACGAATATAATTATCGCTTCCATTCTTTTCTGCTTTCATATCTGTAAGCACCGCGACAATCGGAAGTTCCTCAACGACATCACCATTTATTTTGTATAGCAAAACGGAATCTTTCAAATCTACCGACGAAATACCCAAGTGATCTGCGTTTGAATTATCTGTCAATTCAATATGGCGCACCGGTATTTGCAGAGAAGCCTTTGAGAAAGATGATTCATCCCGTCTACACTCTTTAATCTGTTCCAGACCAATACGTAAAGGTACTTCCGACATATCCTCCGGATACTGTATGTCGGTAAGCCCAAGTTTCATCACAGGAGCCTTCGTCGTTGCTTCAAGCTCTACTTTTTGAGGCTCCAAACAGAGTAACGCATTCGAGCTACCTGTCACAGATTCTATTTCTTCCTTTAATTCCTGTTCGTCTACCGTAAAAGGCAAAACATAAAATATTCGATTCTCTTCAGTCAACGTAAATTCCGGACTATGGACAGATAATAGCAAAGATCCTTCCTCCACTAAACTTATCAACTTTTCCTTTATAGACTTCAAGCTATCTGCCCCCGGATTCCATGCTTTCAAATCTTCAACATTCCCTTTCTTGGGTTCACCACTTACATCTTTGTTCAAATCTTCCCTGAATAGTTTTAAGTCAGCAAACAAAAGTACTACTTCATCCGGCCAAAGATTTCCATTTCCAGTCTCTGCATTCCCTTTGTCATTCCCCTCACCATCGGTATCATTATCACCAGAAGCTTCATCTTCATGGAAAAAATACCAATCAAAACAATAATTCTCCGGTTCAAAATGAATAACTCCACCATCCGGCTTAGATGCCTGCAAAGTAGCATCAATATGCACTGGATTGTTTAAACAATATCCACTTTGGGTATAATCCGACTCTCCATTGATAACAAGACGAAGCGGAGGCAGCACTGAAAACGGAGCAATCAATGCACAAGGAGAATGCGGATCGGCATTACTCCCGTCGGAAACATCTTGTTGAGAGCCATTAATCAACATCGCGTAGTATTCTATTCCCGGAACTAACTTATCACCACCATCCGTATCTTGCCCTTCACGGGCTGTCTTGATATCAGCCAGAAAAATATACCCGGTATCGGCGTCATTGCCTTCTGTGGAAACTTTCCAGGCACAACTGATAGGAGCCAGTCCCAAATCAGCAAATAGTTGATAAGCAGTTTCTAAGTCGTTTGCTGTATATGAATCAGGCTCTTTTGCTTCATGTAAGTCTATAATATTTTGCTCTGCTAACTGTTTTAATGCTGAATAATTTTCCCTGTACTCTTTCAATGCTTCCAGATTCAATTTTGCAGCCATTTCTTTCGCATCTTCCTGACTTGCCGGAATATACTCTTCTTTTGTCGGCACAATAACACGTCCGAAACGCCCTAAATGACCATTTCCATTATAATCCAATTCCAACCATTTATGTGTATCATCATCCACACTTCTTGTAACCGGGGTTACATGAAAATCTTCCAGGAAAGAGAAATACAGATTTTTAAAATAGTCACTTTTCTTCAGACCATCAGTATCATCATCTAAGCCACTAAGCCCCAGACGAAGCAATATATATTGCTTTTTGTATTCATCATCTAAATCCGCATCATCCCCCCAAACCGGTTCATCTTTTGTTACACCCAGATTATACAACAGCATTTCATAATCAGACCTCAGCAGGACTGAGCTTGCATCGCAGGCGGCTTTTCGGCGTACATTGATATTAGGAGTCGAGCGATAGACCCTGATTTCGTCAACAGCATAATCGGCACCATCGGAGTGCTGACAGTTATTAGCCAGCTCCAACCGATAAGATTCATAATCAATATTATCAGGAATGGTAAATTCGAAACAAACCTGCTGCCACTCCAGACGCAGAGGCAATTCACGATCAGTCGCCTTTGCCGGAGTATGCCTCATCGAACCGGTATAAAACTTATATAAGTCCTTAACTTCTCCGTCGCTTGTAAATCCCTTGAAGGTAAAGCCGATATCCCCTGCAATACTGCTAGATGTCCTCGCTTCCATATTGCAAACCCACGCCGTCACCAGAAGTCTGGTTCCTTTACAAAGCTGATTTTCCACGGGTAAAGAGACAATTCTTCCAGGCTCATCGATAGCATCCAAATATAAAAAATACCCCATTTTACCAGGGGTCGATTCCCCCTTCAGTACCAAACGCTCATATAACCGATCATACGCCTTTACATAATATGATCCATCTTTACAAAAATAGTCATTGTACCCTTCCTTTCCTACACGACTGATACCAGCGACATTCAATGTTTTATACAACACATATTCAGAACGGGAGAGAGTACGTGACTTGGGAGTCCTCAGATTTTGATCATAAGCACTCAAATCGGCAAATGCATATTCGGACGATTCTTTGTTCAAACGGGTCGGTCTGTAATTCTCTTTCGGATCCTTAACAACCTTATTTCCATCCACCTCAGGATCATCGAAATTGATTTCGGCAATCAGATCATAGCTCACATCCTCATCCAATAAGTCCTGGCTCCGTTTACGATAATTATAATCCTTTGCTTGTTCCAATTCCCCTGCAGTTCTGGGATCCGAATAAGGCTCCAGCTTAACAGTGATCAGGGCCACAGGAAACCAGTTCTCTTTATCGGCAGAGACATCGGCTGTAATGTATCTGGTTATAGATTCTCCTGCTGTTTGTTTAGTGATAGGGCCTTGCAGGTTCATACAGTAGAAAACGGCTGCATTGGTAATAATTGTATTATTTTTTCCAGGTTCATCAGTACCTTTCCCTGTATACTCAGAATATTTACAGCCCAAAGTCGGAAATTCATGCTCGACAACATATCCGCCTGTAGGAACATCTTTGTTTGTACTACCGTCTCTTATATCACAATAAGCTACAGCCTTTTTATTTTCATCAAACACTCTCCACCGAACATATTTTGCACAATGATAATGAATGCTATCCTGAGACTCACCACTATAGTCTTTGACATAATAATTTGCCAGACTCTCCTTCAAACGGAAGTTAACACCGGTTTCCCAGTCTTTCGAACCATGATTCTTTTCAGTACGAAGAGGTGTATGTACTTCATATTTTTCAAAGTACCCGTCTTCAACAAGCGCATCATTATCCCCCTTTGTCTCAGCCGACTTTTGATATGCTTCCTGTGCCGCTTTCAATTGCGTATATCTTGCCTTTGCATCTTTGATAATAAACTTTCGACGAATATTAATTGCTGTCGGCAATTGGTCGATATAATTCTGACCTTTCTCCCATTGCCAATCATTCCACGCACTTCCGTCCCAGGCTAAAGAGTCGATAATACCGGAACTATCTGTTGTCTGCCCGTCATCCGCAATATATTCTACATAACGATAATGAGGCTGACTTGCCGGTGTCGACTTATCATTTGCAATATAACAGTTTAGCTTCTCGTCATATTTAAAACCACCTGGATTTCGGGGCAACCATGTAAAATGCGTCTTATACCAGCTCTCATCCTTTGCCTCATCTCCCAATCCTATCCAACGTGAAAAGCCATAAATACCTCCGTTAGCCTTGGTTTGTATAAACATACGAGTATGCTCTCCAGGATACACATATACCGTATCCACCTTTTCATGCCAGATATGTCCACGCTCATACTCCCCTTCCTTTGTCTGAGCATAAGCGATACAACTTATTGCCAACAACAAATGTAAGAGATAAGCCGGTCGTACTATTTTATTGTATTGAGACCTTTTCATATTTACTTTTTGTTTATTTATAAATAAGTTCTATTGTATATGAGATTTCCTTATTGTTTTCTGTCACTGCTGTAAATGACAACTCGGCACTACCTTGCTTATGAACCATTAGTGTCACTTGAGTGACCTCATCCCCCTCATTCGGCTGACTATCTTTCCAGGTAATAGCATCATTTCCATCCGATGTCAACCGCCAACCCTTTGTTGTGAACTGAACGCCACTACCTCCGGTTCCATCAAGGTTCTGTTGTATCAAAGCCAGTTTGATTGTCAGCTCACCCGAATTCTTGATCGAATAGGCCAGGCTAGGTACAAGAGACATTTCGTATGTAAAAGGATACCCTCCTATCGGAGCCCGCTGCTCGCTGACTGTCACTTCCAAAGAGTAATCACTAATTACCAAGGGAATGATCAACAAGTCGTTACGACGTACATAAGTAAAATGGGTTACACCGGTCAGATTCTGTTCTTTTTCTTCCTGTCGTTGAATAGTAGTCTGCACTTTGATATTATCTTGTCCATCCAACTTAGACTCATGCACATAAAATATAGCCTCTCTTTTATCAGCCGTAGCTAATTCAAAACGACTTTCCTCACCTTGCTCGAAAAATATCTTATCTACATTACTAAATCCAGTAGCATCGTTATCTGGAAATAAAGGGATATACTCTTCTTTTATATTTTCCAAAGACTTATAAGGAAGCATATAAATCTTTCTATCATTTTGGAACTTTTCCAAGATCATCTTCGACACAGCAACCTCTCCGGCTGTCTTATTCTCGATACTCATTTTCACCTTTGCTATCATACGATACAAAGGTATTTCCACCATTTCGGACTCCAATTTGTGGGGATGACTGGACATAGGGATAGAGTTCCGCTCATCCACTACTATTTTAACATCATTCTTTATTTTTGCATCAGGAATACTACCATTTAAAACACCTTGCTCATCAAATGAGACAGGCAGCGTCTTCCCCACCTCCAACGCCTCCAGAATATTTTCATTGTTCTCCAACAACGGACTATTCAAATTAGAAAAAGCATACACATAAGCTGCTTCTTTCGGGACTTCCATTGAAAAACCTTCCTCTAATATAGCTTCCTTCCCCTCTTCCCATTGTAAATCTTCCTCTTCTCTCTGCAATATTTTGCCATCGTTATCCGTAATAACCACAAGGATATTACGCATACCTTCATATTGCGTTGTATTTTGGGAGTTTTCCTCCTGACTGGCAGAGAGCATGAGCCGGAAGTCGACTGTCTTAGTGTCTCCCGGCAGGAGACCGTCCGGTTCTTCGTTTGAACAGGCAAATAAGAAAACCAATAAAAGCGAGAAAAAGAACGTATTTCTTAATCGGTACTTCATATGCACTTTCTTTATAGGTTATAACTCCGTTTCATTCAAACGTATCACCCAGTCTTTTACCTGGATGGTGTAGCACGCATAACCGATGACCGGATCAGGATCAGGTGTCGGGTCGGGATCAGGTTCGGGTTCGGGGGTTGGCTCAGGATCGGGGTCAGGCGTCGGATCAGGATCAGGGTCTGGATCGGGCGTTGGGTCAGGATCAGGGCAATCCGGACAGGTAATCGGGGTCAGGAAGAAGATGATGGAATATTCGTCCTGACGGTCCAGGTATTCCTGGGCACTGATGTCGTGACCCTCCATTTTTGTGAGCAAAAGGTAATTGTTGAGGTTGATATTCAGCACATCTTTTTCCCAGCCCTTATGCTGTACGATCAGGCGATAGTTTTCGCCCGCCATCAGACGCATGGTGTTCATTTCGGCTACGGCAACCAGCTGGTCAGAGACCGTAGACTCAGGATCGGGATCGGCAGCTATCTCTACGTTTTCAGTATAGTAAGGGAGATAGCTGATTTTCGGGTCGGACAGCAAGGAGTTGTCGTAGTCCATGTAACCGTTGTCGGCAATGATGCGGAAGGTGAAGTCGTTCACGTCCATATTGTCGCCTTTTACGTTTTGGAGAACAAAGCGCAGTTTGTTGGTGTCCTTGGCCAGTCCTATTGTCTGCTCCTCATGGGCAAGGCCGGTCACGACGATGGTGTCGAGGCTATGCCAGAGAGGATGAAGTTCGAGGGGTTGCGTACCGTCCGGCTGACGAAGGGTACGAACGCGTATATCTTCGACCGAAGAGGTGCCGGGTGTCAGCTGAGGCAGGCGGTAAGTACCGTCGTCGAGTCCCGCCCACGAAACGAGATGGTAGGTACCGGGAGACAGGTCTAGACGGATATCATTGGTTTTCAATTCGTCGCCTTCTACCTGTCGCTGCTGAAGAAAAACACCTTGGTCATCGCAAATAAAGAGGGTGACCTGATCGACTTCATGCTGGAAGGCGTCGGCGAATTTCATATTATAATCGTACACGTAATGCAGGCGAAATTCACACGGCGGCAATGAGTCGTCATGAATATAATCGCAGGCAGACGCTCCCAGCAGCAGGAGTGAAGAGATTAGTCGGGTATAAGTTTTGATAAATCGTTTCATGTTCGATCTGTTTTAATTGCTTGTTTATATGTTGTCAGTCAGCAGACTTGATTTATTTTCTTTTTCATCAGAATTGGAATCACCATCCATCTTTTGTCTTTTACCTGTTGATATATAATATATACACAGGTGAAGGGTTGTCTTTTTTCGGCGTCACCGGGTTTGAAGCTATTCATTCATCGAGGTGACGCCGGAAAGACAGGGTCATTCACCCTTATATTGTTTGATTATCAAGAAACAGTGCACAAGGGTGAATGAAGTGACGCTGTTTTTGTAAAAACTTTATTCTGAGCAGGTATCAGGCGGGTATTCCGCCGGTAAAATCCGCTCCGGCTATGGTTTCAAATGGGTCGGCAACTATTTTGAATGGGTGCCGACTCATTTGGGGACAGGTGCCTACTCATTCAGGAAAAGCTGCCGATCCGTTATTGGAAATACGTACGGCTTTTTATCCAAAAGCGTACATATTTTTTCATGCCTGCCAGACTAAGATTGTAGCACGATAGTGTTGGACAGGCGGTGACTATAGTACTATAAAGGTCAGCCTTATAGTGCCGGGGAGGTCAGCATGGTAGTGCTGGTTCAACCAGGACTGGCTGGTTAGAGTTCGATGTTACCATTGTCACGGACTACCCAGTCTTTGACGTAGATTTCGACGCTGATGTAATGATCTTGTCCTTCATCGGGATTTTCCGGATCAGTAGGTTTGAATGGAGATTCCCCCATACCTGAAACTTTCGTAACTGTCAGGTCGTATATGTTATTACGAACGATAGCGAATTCCATAACACCCATTACATCAGGGTCATCATTATTTGAGTGCCTGATCCAATATTTATAATAGTTCTTACCGTCAGGGTATGCAGAGATACCGTTTTCATAGAGAGTTGGCCCAATTTCATCAAGCTTTTTCTCATAATCACTGAATTTTATTGTTTGTGAGAATGTTGCTTGTAAATAGCCTGTTGGATCACTCTCAACTATTGCTTTTACTTCATCTTTATCTGTTTGCTCAAGACCTTTCCCTGCAATTTTTTCCATAAAGTTTTTATATGCATCGTCTTTTTCCTCCCCTTCATCTAATACATTCTCCAGGTTAGCATAAAACCAATCTGCAAACACAGTCCAAAGATCTTTGTAAATTTTGTTATTATAAACATAATAGTCGGCTGGAGTACCAGTTTTATAACCATCATTATTCACCAAAGGATACTTGTACTCATTACCTGACACCATATACCAGCTTTTCGGAACATACACCCCTTCAAAGATAGCACCTGTTGAATATCCGTTCTGTTGATTTGCTTTAGAGGTAGTATTTTCCATGGTGTAGACAGGTTCAACATTAACAATAGAATGATAATTTCCGTTATCCTTAAAGAAATCACCATACAGTTTGTCTGATGCATCCTGAACCTTTTGGTTTGTAAAACTGTTTTTGTATAAAATTTTGTACTCCGTTTCTCCAGCAGTTATATTATATTCATCCTGCGCTCTTGTTATCATATTAAAAAAGCCAGTTTTTCCACGTGTCCATGGATCTATGACAAAATTTGTTGCCAAGCCACTTGGCGTAGATGTTTCATCTCCAATATAAGTATCGTTATCATTTGAAGTGTTAAGTTCATTCATTATTCCCGTCACACGTTTCAACAGATAAGTACCAGCCTGTAACTGGTTGACGATAGTGAAGTTCTTAAGGAAAACTTTCCCTATTTCGTTTCCATCTTCCTTTCCTGTATCAGTTATTGTATAACCGTCATCTCCACCTGTTTTTTTTACCTCTATCTTCGCAGCCAGACGTTCAATAAAAGCAGTAGTCACAGCCGGATTCGTTTCATTATTTCCTGTACTGATACTTACCTTGGAAGTACCCAGGCCATCAATACTCATCGTATGAGTAGACATGACAAAACGATCTTTAGCATCTCCTGTTATGTCTTCGATCTTGCTTCCAACAAGATAATCTCCTAACTGCCCAACTGTTTCAATCTTTTTACCAGATTCTCCAGAAATTGCCTTCTGTAACTGTTCCCCAATGTTAGCCACACAAATCAAACCAAACTCCTTATCAATAAGTGAATTCGGAATTAAAGACTTTATTTTAACTGTCACACTTGAATGATTATTACCTCCGGGATGAGCGATCTCAGGATTATCCAATTTATGATATCCTACTGCGACAATTTTTTTTTCAGCAGTCACTGTTTGGTTCCAATCTGTTACACTATTTAAACTCTCACCATCTGCATTTCCATACAGAATCACTGTCACATCATGGATCTTTCTTTCATCCGATGTTCCACCATTAAATTCATCCCCATCTTCCCCACCTGTAGGGCGATCTGCTTTCGTTAAAGCTTTTGTCGTAGGTGAAGAGATAGTGACAGCCACATAAGCCTCTTCGCCTTTACCATCAATCCTATCATTAATGTCATCTCCTCCATCCAATTCTTCAGAGCAACCTCCTGCCATCATTAACAGCGCGGCCACCCATAAGCCATAAAAGTTTTTCTTTTTCATTGTGTTATAGAATTACGTTATTAATTTTAATTATTCTTCGCGTTTCAGCTTGATCTGCTCCAGGTTGCTACAGGCAGCCTCGGCCACCGATGTTTCTTCATGTGCGGCAAGCGGGGTGAGCAACTTCTCTGCCCGATCCAGATCGTTCTCAAGCATACAGATAGCCGCTTCCGCCAATTGCCGCTGGGGCGTATCGGTTGTCTTTGCCAGATAACGCTTTGCCTGCCCTAGTTTACCCTCACTGATAGCGATATTGGCAGCATTCAGGTTAGATATCGGATCGTCCGGATACATACGGACCGCTATTTCGAACACTTCCTTGAAACGGTCGCTGCCCGGCTCGTAGGTCTGTGCCACCCGAAACATCTCCTCCAGACTCAACTGCCGGGGATCAGTGTAAAGCAACTCCTTCGCCTCTTCTACCGTAAAGTTGCGTATCGTGTACTTCACTACGTAGTCCGAATGGCGCAAGGCCGGGTATATATCGCGTAGCAATATCTTATAAGGCATTCCGCCCGCAAGCATCTTCAATCGCCACTCACGTTTATCCCAATCGGCCGGTTCATCGGCTCGGATGATCGCTAATATTTCTTCCTTTTCCGGTAGATTGGAAGCTTCAACACGCAGTTCGAGTCCCTCCCAATCTTCCGGTTCGAAATTAACCTGCATACGAGCATTCCCGAAGTCATACATATTACGTACATAATCCAATAAAGCCTTAGCACGGTACTCTGCCAGATAAGCATTATTGGCATATCCGCCTTCAGGTGAAGCATATCCTTTGATATCCACTTCAGTGATCGTTGCGTATTTATCATTGCGCACCGATTCGATAGTCTCTCGTATCTTACTCAGTTCCTGTGGATTCTTACGATAGTCCGGATAGATTTCCGTTTTGTTGACAGGGAAATCAAGAAAGGCACTGCCCTCCAGTGAACGACTTTTTACGGCTTCGGCCTGCGGAGCCACATAAACCAGTTGTGGAGCCAATACGACCGGTTCGGCCAAATTGACCGGGAATAAGACAGTACGATCGTTCTGCAAGGCTTCCCAACCACAACCACAAAGGTCAGTTAGTAAAGCAAATTCGGACTTTTCCATCCATTTACAGAACGGAAGACGAACATGATAATCTAGCCGCTGTTCCTGCTTATTATAACGGCGTACTACAAAACGGGATTCCGGCCGTATATCGTGTTCCTGCCGTTCATACAGGATATGACGGTCGCGCCCATTGATAACGATCGGGGGCAGCAAACGTAGGCTGTCTCCCCGCTGAAGCACCGGAGTACATACGACTGAACGGTTGCAATCAACCTCTATACTACTGATATTGACAGTCATATCCACAATCAGAAAAGAATCGGCCTTTTCTACCAGTTTCCGTTCTACTAAAATTGTGCCTTCCTGCACGGCTCCAGAGACAGTCTCCTGAGCCGACAGGATCGTTGCGGCACCGAATAGCATGGTTGTTATAGTTAGTAAGCGTTTCATAAGGGAGTTCTTTTAGAATAAATAGATAAAACTTACCGCAGCCTGTGTCGGACCGAAATAATGTTTCTTTACTTTCTCAATCTTGCTGCCACAATTGGTACAAGGATATTTATCCGATTCAAGGTACAAATAACCTACGCCTACCGTAGCTTCCAGGTTCCAATGTTTCGACAGTAGCCATTGGTATCCGTAACTGATACCGACACCGGTACCCCACCCCTGATGACGCTCGCCTTCGGTACCCAACAATTTAATGTCGGATACATTATATAATATATAAGGTACGTGAATACCGATAAAGCTCTTGTAAAAGCTTTCGCAAAACCAATAGCGAAGTTCCGGATGCAGGCGCAAATGTTTCAACGACTTGCCGTAGCTACCATCATCATTCTTGCCGGAAAAAGGATTCAGGCCGGCCTCGAGCTCCAATGTCCATTTTCGGGCTAAACGAAATTCGACACCGGCATTGAAAGTAGCTGTAGCCCAATAAGGGATATTGGTCTTTATTGCAACCACTGGTCCTCTGTCCGTTTGTATGCCTTCTTTAGCGGAAACGAAGCTGGTATAACAGATTAGAATTAGTAATAAAACGTTTCTCATAGATACTGTACTTTTAGTTCTCTTTATATTTACCTGTGTTTCAGTACAGATAAGCCATCAACAAATACTTTTTTGAAATATCATGTAAATCATGCTATTTCGCGTTTTACAAAAATAAATATTCGAACAATAGGCAGTCACTCACATCTGACATATGGTATCAGATTGGAGAAATTTAGTACAAATTCAGGGGAGTTTTAACATAGTTATTCGAAATAACATGTATTTCATGACATTTCAAAGAAAACAAATAAAAAAAAGGATTGCTTCGGTCATCTGCAATTTCTTACAGAAGACCGAAGCAATCCTTATATTGAAAACGTAGAAGTACTAAATACCCTTCTACCTTTATTTTACTTCTTCACCCACTTATCCAGCCATTCGAAGAATGTGCGCTGCCACAATACACCGTTCTGCGGTTTCAACACCCAGTGGTTTTCATCCGGGTAGATCAACAGTTCGGCAGGAACGCCACGAAGTACGGCAGCATTGAAAGCAGCCATCCCCTGACCGGCAAGGATGCGGTAATCTTTTTCACCGTGGATACATAAAATAGGCGTATCCCACTTATCGACAAAGCGATGCGGAGAGTTGGCAAATGTACGTTGAGCCACCGGATTATTCTTTTCCCAGTAAGCGCCCCCCATATCCCAGTTGGCAAACCACATTTCTTCTGTTTCCAGATATTGCATTTCCATATTGAATATACCGTCATGAGCAATGAATGCTTTGAAACGTTTATCGTGATGACCGGCTAACCAGTAAACAGAGAAGCCTCCGAAGCTGGCACCGACACAACCCAGGCGGTCGTTATCGACATACGGTTCTTTCGCCATTTCATCGATAGCCGTGAAATAGTCTTTCATGCACTGGCCGCCGTAATCACCGCTGATCTGTTCGTTCCATTCCATACCGAAACCCGGAAGACCGCGACGGTTCGGGGCCACGATAATATAATCGTTGGCTGCCATGATCTGGAAATTCCAACGATAAGACCAAAACTGGCTGACCGGACTCTGGGGACCGCCTTCACAGAACAGCAAAGTCGGGTATTTCTTGTTCGGATCGAAATGAGGCGGATAAATCACCCAGGTAAGCATCTGCTTGCCGTCGGTTGTCTTCATCCAGCGTCCTTCTACCTTACCCATCTCCAGCTGATCGTAAATCTGCTTGTTTTCAGTTGTCAGTTGAGTCACCTTATTATTATCTGCCAGGTCGATCGTATAGATCTCATCTCCCATGCTCATGGAATGGCGTTTAGCGATCAACTTATTTTCCCCCAGCAGGTTGACAGAGTCATAGTCATACATACCGGAAGTCAGTGCTGTCAATTTATTACCGTCATTCAGATCGATCTTATATACCTGCGATTCACCATGCCATACACCGGTAAAATAGATTGAACGCGCATCGGCACTCCAGCAGAAACCGTCCACATTGGAGTCGAAGTCCTTGCTGACAAATGTCTTTTCACCTGTTTCCAGGTTCATTACCATCAGGCGGTTCTGATCGGCTTCGTAACCGTCACGTTCCATACTCTGCCAGGCAATATATTTACCATCAGGCGAATACTGCGGATTCGTGTCATATCCCATGATTCCCTCACTGATATTGACCGTCTGCTTTGTATTCAGGTCATACACATAAATATCCGAGTTGGTAGAAATAGCATATTCCTTACCCGTTTTCTTACGACAGGTATAAGCTACTTTATCGGAAGTAGTGTTCCATGCCAACTGTTCGATACCACCGAAAGGTTTCATCGGCGATTCAAACGGTTCGCCCTCCAGCACATCGATCGGGCTACCCACTTTATTTCCGTCGAAGTCAGCAATAAACGGATGCGGAGCCGTTGTCACCCATTCATCCCAATGCTTGTACATCAGGTCGGTCACGATAATACCGGTCGCTTTGTCCAGATCCGGATATTTATCTTTTGTACTCGGTACGGTCTTCACCTGAGAGATAAACAAAACCTTCTTCTCATCCGATGAGAAAGCGAAACCTTCGATATCGCCGTCATAGTTCGACAACTGGCGGCGTTCGGTCCCGTCCGGATTCATTTCCCAAAGCTGGCTGCTGCCACTTTCACCGGAAAGGAAAGCGATCTTCTTGCCTCCTTTGATCCAGGTCGCTTCGTTCTCCGAAAAAGGAGTGTGCGTAATCTGTTTGTTATCAGATCCGTCGGCATTCATAACGAATACTTCACGGTTGCTGGTGTTGAGAGGTACACTGTAATAAGCTACGGTGTAAACTACTTTTTGTCCGTCAGGCGAAACATTCATTCCTCCGATACGTCCCATGGCCCAAAGAGCTTCGGGCGTCATCCGACCGTCGGCAATTTTGATTTCCGAACGTCCGATAACCGGTTTTGTGTCTTCTGCTTTCTTAGCTTCCTGATTACAAGCACCTAGTAATACGGATGTTGCCATAACCATTGTTGCAATAGATTTATTCATGTACATTATAATATATTATATTCTGTGTGCGAAATTAGTAAATATAATTTATATCTTTGCACAAGTAATTTAAGAACTGAACAGTATGAATAAGATTTGGTTATTTGGAGCCGCTATAAGTATGGTATTAGCATTCGGCTCATGTAAACCTAAACAGAGTGCTTATAAGGCTGCTTACGAACAAGCCAAAGAAAAAGAATCTACAGCTCCTGTTGAGGTAGTAGAACAAGAAGAAGAGATTGTTGAAGAAGTTGCACCGGTTTCTAAACCCAGAACTTCTACGGCAACGACTCGCTCGGAAAGAATCAGCGCTGCACAGGGTGAAGACGCCAGCCGTCTGAAACGCTACAGTGTTGTTATCGGTAGCTTCAAAAACAAGACAAACGCTTACTCTTTGAAAGAGCGTATGCAGAATGCAGGCTACAATGCGGTATTAGGTGAAAACGAACAAGGTATGTTGCGTGTAATCGTTGCCAGCTTCGATGATAAAGCTGATGCAGCCGACAGCCGCGATGCTATCAAAGCAAAGTATGCTCCTGACTTCCAGGATGCATGGTTACTGGAAAGACAATATTAATAAGCTATTCGGCTAAATACAAAAGGGATATCCATCACGGATGTCCCTTTTCTTTTGTTACCTGTAAATATAAAAAAGCCCGGATATTCCGGGCTTTCACCAACCTAAACTAAAAACCTAAAAACTAACCATCTTTTTGCCTTAAACTATAAAAACCTATACATACATGAATTATCTTTCTTATTCGTAAGCCGGCCATGCTCCTTTGCTGGAACATACGAAGGCCGCAATCTTCACAGCATATCTGTGGGCGTCTTTCAATGTACCGCCATTGAGCAACGACATGATCAAAGCGGCTGAAAATGCATCTCCTGCACCTACCGTATCGACTACCTCTACTTCCGGTATAGGTAATGTTGAAACTTCATCCGGAGTATAAACCGTACTGTAAGAAGCTCCTGCGGTAAGAACAACCATTTTCAGGTTATATTTCTCCATAAACCAGGCTGCTATTTCATCTTCTGTCCCGTTCAGTCCGAATAGTTCTTTCAACTGATTCATCTCATCGCTATTCATCTTCAAGACATTGGAGAGATATAACGATTCTTCTATCAATCCTTTATTATAATAATGCTGACGCAGATTTATATCGAACAAACGATAGGCTGTATCCGGAGCAAATGACAGGATGGCCTGAATAGTTTCACGCGACTGTGTCGAACGTTGTGCCAATGCTCCGAAACAAATGGCATCCGCCCGCTCTGCCAGATCGACTGCATCCGATGTGGGCGACATATGATCCCAGGCAACACGTTCTGTAATCGTATATTCCGGTATCCCATCTTCCTTCAGTTCGACTTTGACTGTTCCTGTAGGATAAGGGACTTTTTCGATCAGGTATTGAATAGAGTTTTTATCCAGTTCTTTCAAGATATCTACTCCATCCTCATCATCACCAATGGCACTGACAGCATATCCCTCTGCTCCCAGACGGGATGCATGGTAAACAAAATTAATAGGTGCACCACCTGCTGTTTTACCGGTGGGAAGTAAATCCCATAAAAGTTCACCTATACCGACTACTACCGGTCTTTTGTTTTGTTGCTTCATTTGTTCCATGGTCTATTAATTCTTTATAATATAAGATTTTCTTTTCCCTTAGTTTTCGATGATGCAAAACTAGGGGATACAATGGAGACAAACGATAACACATGCTACAAAAAGAATAATCCTCGTTACATAAAAGAGTTATCTACAGAGAGATTATACTCACGTTACACGTATGTAACAATTGTTATTCCTTTTCCTGGTATTCGGTAGGTGTAATGTTATAGGCCGCTTTAAAACATTTGGAAAAATAAGGAGGAGAACTAAAACCGGTAGCATAAGCTACTTCATTCACATTGCGGCCTTTCTCCCTCAATAAGGCTGCCGCACGTTTCAAACGATAGTTACGGAGAAAGTCGGTTGGCGTGACACCGGTCAGTTCCTTTACTTTCCTGTAAAGGTGCACACGTGACAGTCCCAGCATATCACTCGCTTTCTCTATACTGAAATCAGAATCAGGATAAGATTCTTCGATTAAAGCTATAAACTTACGCATAAATAAATCATCCATACTTTCCGTTTTACCTATCTTCAGGTTGGAAATGGCAGGCGACTGAAGTTCCTGCGTAAAGGCATTCCTCAACCGGGCACGCTCTTCCAACAGGCGGACGATACGAAGTTTCAGTTCTTCGATATTGAAAGGTTTCTGGATAAATTCGTCGGCACCGCTGGCAATACCGTACATCCGCTGCTTATCATCAGACAAGGCAGTCAGCAATATAACCGGGATATGACTGAATGCGATATTCGATTTAATCTGTTTACACAGTTCATAACCATTCATTTCGGGCATCATCACATCACTTATGACCAGAGATATATTTTCCTTTGCCAGAATATCGATAGCTACGACTCCATTTACAGCCGTCAGAATACGGAAATTCGATTTCAGTTCTTTCTGTAGGTAAGCATTGATATCCGGATCGTCTTCAACAACCAGGATCGTATAATCATATGTCCGGTTCACAATCTCGTCCATCTCGCGGGTATCCAGATTAGCTACCCCGCTCGACAGCTCGGTGACGGAAGGGGCAAACGTGCAGGTTTCATCAAAATGAGATTTTCCTTTGGGTAACTCGACAAAAAAGACAGTACGTTTTCCAGGTTCGCTTTCCACATGAATACTGCCTTTGTGCATACTCACAAACTCATGGGTCAGATGCAGTCCGATACCCGTTCCGGTAAGGTTATCGCCGGTAAAGAACTGATCGAAAACAGCAGAGAGGTTCTGAGGCTGGATCCCTTTCCCGTTATCTTCTACCGAAAGTGTCACATACCCGGCATGATCCTGTAAACGGATCGTAATAGTTCCGCCATCAGGCGTAAACTTAAAGGCATTCGACAGCAGGTTGGCCAGAATCTTTTCCATTTTATCCGTATCTACCCAAAGGCGTACAGACGATACATCGTGCTGAAAAGTATATTGTATCTGCTTACTTTGCGCCATCGTCTCAAAATAAGACTTGACATCCTCTATAAAAACAACCAGGTCTATTTCCGTTACCCGCATATTCATTTTATTACTCTCGACCTTACGGAAATCGAGCAACTGGCTGACAACCCGTTTCAGGCGGTCGGCATTCTTTTTTATCAGATGTATGTCATCTGCGATCGGCGAATCGGGAGGCAGTTCTTTAGATAGCTTATTCAGCGGACCGAGTATCAGCGTCAGCGGTGTTTTGATCTCATGGGAGACATTGGTAAAAAACTGTAACTTTCGTGTTGTAGCTTGTTCGATCTTGCGATTCGCTACAGCCAGTTCTTCCCGCTGCTGTTCAACCTGTATGTTCGTTCGTTTCAGCTCGTGGTTCTTTCTCTGTACTTTACGAAAGATATGTATCACATAGAGAGCCAGCAAGATCACTATTCCCAGCAACAACAAGATCAGACCGACCGAATTTTGAAGGAAACGATATTCCGAAAACATCTTATCCAGATTATTGCGCTGTTTCTCGATCTGATCCTGATAATCAGCCAATTGTTCGGTCTGCAGATAGATGGTTCCGGCATTATCCTTATCGATCAGGGCCGATGTCAATGCATAATGTTTGGAGACAGGCATTCTGTTCAGGATCTGCCAGGCTACCTTTATAGCGGTACTCCCCCCTGTGGGATAAACAAATGAAGCGGTCAGATAACCGTCGCGAACCGCTTCAATTCCTTTCCCCTTACCGGGTAAAGCATCTATACCGATAAACTTGATCCTTTCCGCAGCTTGCGGATCGACTTCCATAATCGCCTCCCGGGCAGCCAGTGCCATCGGATCATTATGCGCATACACGATATCTATATTCTCGAAAGATCCCAATGCTGCAATATTAACCTTTGCTTCATCCCTGTGCCAGCGACCATATACGGTTTTCACAGTTACATTGTTATTATGAATAAGAGCATCGCTAAATCCATTATGGCGGTCGAGGGCAGAAGAAGAACCTTCGCGCCCCCATACTTCGACAATCGTCGTCTTCTCTTTCTTCAGCAAGGAATTGACAAACAACCCGGCAGCACGACCGATTTCGTAATTATCCGCCCCAATGAACGTGGTATATTCCTCCGAATAGATTTTCCGGTCTATTATAATGGTCGGGATTCCAGCCCGGTAGGCTTCGACAGCAGCCGTTGTTATAGGTTCCGATTCATTGGCGGAAATAATAATAAGATCGACCCGCTTTTTTATCAACTCACGGATTTGTTTGATCTGAGTATCATTATCTTCATCGGCGTCCTTCACATCAAGAGTCATCCCCGGATAGTCTGAAGCCTTCACCTGCATATCCAGCATCATCGCTTTCCGCCAGCTATCGTTAATAGAGCTATGGGAAACACCCACAACAAATTCTTTTTCCTCCCCTCCCCGCCTACAGGAAATTGTTAGGGACAGAATAAATATCAACAGACAAAGACGGTATATAACGGGTTTCATGAAGCAGCCGATTTTCAGGGTTTCGTACAAAAGTACGGATTATCGGCATAACAGACAAAATTTATTTTGTACATTCGTCCCACAAACAATTGTTGCATAACATGAAAATAATCGATAAACAACTACTTGACAAGACTTCTGAACAGGCAAAGCAATCGCCTCGTCTCCGTATGAATTACAACTTCCACGAACGGTTGGACGATCCGGTCAATCGTTTGTTGAATGCAATGGAACCAGACACTTATATCCGTCCGCACCGTCACCTGAATCCCGACAAAGACGAGATATTCCTGCTACTTCGCGGAAAAGCAGTCGTATTCATTTTCGACGACCAAGGGAATATTACGGAAAAAGTTCTACTCGACCCGTTGGCCGGTTCGTATGGTGCGGAAATCAAACCCGGTATCTGGCATTGCCTGCTGGTCCTGGAACCGGATACAGTTGTCTACGAGGTGAAACCGGGACCTTTTGCCCCTCTACATCCTGAAAACATGGCATCATGGAGTCCTGAACCGGACGATAAGAAAGGTGTCAAAGAATATATGACTTATCTGGCCACTCAAATATAAAAGATGAAAAATAGCAATAGAATCAGTCATACAGGAAAAAGGGTAATATCAATCGTTACGATTCTGTTTTTTACCCTTATTGCGACCTCATATGCAGGTAACCCGGAAGAGAACACCTATCCGACAAGCGAAAGGCTTTTCCATATAGCCCGGAGTACCAACAAAAACCTGGTCTGCTACGATGTGAATCTGGAAAACGGCAAGCTGAACACTAAAACTCCCCTCAACGTCTACTGGGTCAACCGGGAAGAACGGCCGGGAGAAACCAACGGTTTAAGTTATTTCCAACGAAAGATGGCATACGGATACAAACTGGTTTCGGAAGGAGACGATTTCAGTGAAGTGACACTGACAGCCTATTCTGGTAAAAAACTAAAGATCTGCAAGCAGGATTCAAAATATGTCTGTATGACAACGATCGACAATCAACCGGCCATACTGGAATCTCTCTATGTACAAACCAAATCCGGTAGTCCTTTAAGTGTCGAATATGTAGAGCTACAGGGAATTTCCACCAGTACGGGAGCCAAAGTTTCTGAAAGAGTCAAGAAATAATAAAAGCGAGTGTGTTTATAACAAACAGACTCGCTTTCTTATTTATTTTACAGACAAACCGCTTTTACACCAGTTTATGAATAACCAGCCCCGAACGTAATTTCGGTTCGAACCAGGTTGTCTTAGGAGGCATGATATTTCCGGTATCGGCTATATCCATCAACTGTTTCATAGTTACAGGATATAGGGCCAATGCCACTTTCATTTCACCACTGTCTACACGGCGTTTCAATTCTCCCAATCCACGGATACCTCCAACAAAGTCTATACGTTTGTCCGAGCGCAGGTCTTTAATACCTAAAACTTCGTCCAAGATCAGATTTGAAGAAATAGTAACATCCAATACGCCGATCGGATCGTTATCATCGTAAGTACCGGGTTTAGCAGTCAACGAATACCATTTACCACCCAGATAAAGCGAAAAATTATGCAAAGCCGTCGGTTTATATATTTCCGTACCTTTCTCTTCTACAATGAAGTTAGCTTTTAGTTTATTCAGGAACTCTTCTTCCGTCAATCCATTCAAATCTTTGACCACACGGTTGTAATCGATAATAGTCAACTGATTTGCCGGGAAACATACAGCCATAAAATAGTTATATTCCTCATCTCCACGGTGATTCGGATTTTGCTTAGCCTTTTCCGCACCCACCAAAGCAGCTGCTGCCGAACGGTGATGTCCGTCTGCAATATACAAGGAAGGCATTGCTTCGAAAAGTTCCGTGATACGGGCAATATCATTCTTATCATCAATAATCCAGAATGTATGTCCGAAACCATCCAACTCTGCAACGAAATCATATTCCGGAGTTTTTGCCGTATACTTCTTAACAATAATATCCAGTTCCGCATTATCAGGGTAGGCAAAAAATACCGGCTCAATATTGGCATTATTGACACGTACATGTTTCATACGGTCTTCTTCCTTATCACGACGGGTCAACTCATGTTTTTTAATATTACCTTTCAGATAATCATCGACATACGCACAGACAACCAATCCGTACTGCGTACGTCCGTTCATCGTCTGGGCATAAACATAATATTGTTCCTGCTGATCCTGGACTAACCAACCTTTATCCTGGAATTTCTGAAAATTCTCTGCCGCCTTTTCATAGACAGCCGGATCATGTTCATCTGTTCCCTGCGGAAAATCAATCTCCGGTTTGATTATATGATATAATGATTTTTCGTTACCTTTTGCTTCTTCACGCGCTTCTTCAGAGTTAAGCACATCATAAGGACGTGAAGCTACATCTTTTATTAAATCCTTCGGTGGACGGATACCTTTGAATGGTTTTATTTTTGCCATAGTTTTAACAGTTGACAATTGACAGTTGACAGTTGACAGTTGGGGATGATAGGAACGCGAAGCCCATCTGTCAACTGTCAACTGTCATCTGTCAACTTTATTTATTGACTCTGAATTTCTCGTTACCGTTCTGCAGGAAATCAACGATCTGTTTTGCAGCAGCAATACCGGCATTGATATTAGCCTCAGCAGTCTGGGCCCCCATCTTCTTCGGTGTTCCGAAATAACGGTCCGGATATTTGGCAGCCAGATCGGCATCGATAGCCGGCTTGATATCCGTGATATATTTAAAATCAGGACGTTCTTCCATCATCTTTGTCAAACCGGCCTCGTCGATCACTTCCTTACGGGCTGTATTCACAACGATAGCACCTTTAGGCATCGAATTCATCAATTCAAAATTGATAGAACCTTTTGTTTCGGCTGTTGCCGGAATATGAAGAGATACAATCTGGCAAGTCTTAAACAGATCGGCAGTAGAAGCAACTGCTTTTACACCGTCTTTTTCAATCACTTCAGCCGGACAGAATGCGTCGTAAGCATATACATCCATACCGAAGCCTTTAGCGATACGTGCCACATTACGGCCGACATTACCATAAGCCAGAATACCTAGTTTCTTTCCCATCAGCTCTGTTCCGGATGTCCCGTTATAGAAGTTCCGGACAGCATATACAAGCATACCGAAAACTAATTCAGCCACAGCGTTGGAGTTCTGCCCCGGCGTATTCATCACACATACATTATGAGCTGTCGCAGCAGCCAGATCCACATTGTCGTAACCGGCACCGGCACGAACTACGATCTTTAAATCTTTGGCTGCATCCAATACCGGAGCATCGATGATATCACTACGGATGATCACCGCATTTGCATCTTTAACAGCATCCAGCAATTGACTTTTATCCGTGTATTTTTCCAGAAGAGCCAATTCATAACCAGCACCTTCAACCACTTCACGAATACCTTTCACTGCTATCGCAGCGAAAGGTTTATCTGTAGCAACTAATACTTTTGTCATAGGATCAATGTAGTTTTTCAAATTCTTTCATTGTTGCAACCAAAGCTTCTACACTGCTCTTCGGCATAGCGTTATAAAGAGAAGCACGGAAACCACCGACAGAACGGTGTCCTTTGATGCCCACCATACCGGCAGCAGATGCGAACTTGTTGAATTCATCTTCCAGCTCTTTGTATTCGTCATTCATAACGAAACAAACATTCATAATAGAACGGTCTTCTACAGCAGCTGTACCTTTGAACAATCTATTACGGTCGATCTCATCATACAAGATAGCCGCTTTTTCAAGATTCATCTTTTCAATAACAGCAACACCACCCAACTCTTTATACCATTTCAATGTTTGCAATGCTGCAAAGATCGGAAATACAGGAGGAGTGTTGAACATAGAATCTTTTTTGATGTGCGTATTGTAATTCAGCATTGTAGGAATAGCACGGTCTACATGGCCTAAAGCTTCTGTACGCACAATAGCCAGAGTTACACCTGCTGGCGCCAGATTTTTCTGTGCACCGGCATAAATCACATCATATTTAGAGATATCGATCGGACGAGAGAAAATATCAGAAGACATGTCAGAAACCAGACGTACATTCAAATCGGGATCATAACGCATTTCCGTACCATAGATCGTATTATTAGATGTAAAGTGGAAATAGTCCGAATCTTCTGCAACCGTATAACCTTTAGGAATATAGGTGTAGTTAGCTTCCTTTGAAGAAGCGACAACGTCAACTTCTCCGAATAACTTAGCTTCCTTGATCGCATTAGAGGCCCATGTCCCCGTATCCAGATAAGAAGCTTTTTTGTTCAACAAGTTAAAAGGAACCATACAAAACTGCATGCTGGCACCACCACCCAGAAATACAACTTCGTAACCAGCCGGCACATCTAGTAACTCTTTGATCAAAGCTCTGGCCTCGTCGTTTACTGCAACAAATTCTTTACTTCTATGAGATACTTCAAGAATTGATAACCCTGTACCTGCGAAATTCTCAACAGCTGCTGCTGCATTCTTAATCGTGTATTCGCTCAGAATAGAAGGTCCTGCAGAAAAATTGTGCTTCTTCATATCAATTTCTTTTTAATGTTATATATTATTTAAGTAACGTGTTTTTCGAAAACAGGCGGCTAATGTACGAATTAAATTGAAATTTGAAAATCAAAACCCGAAAATTATTAGCAAAAAGGTACATATTTATCATTCTCACCGTCTTTTATACCGTTAATTTTCTAGTTTCAATTATGAATTGTCAATTACTAAAACCGATCTCCCCACAATTTCTTCATTTGTTCGATCAGTTTCTGTTCAGCCGGGTTACTCTGTCCTTTCCAAAAGCGCTGGTTCAGCACTTCTTTAGGCAAATATTCCTGTTCTACAAAGTTGTTCTTATAATCATGTGCATATTTATACTCTTTACCATAATCCAACTCCTTCATCAAAGCTGTCGGAGCGTTCCGCAAATGAAGCGGAACAGGAAGATTCCCGGTGCGTTCAACCAATGCCAATGCATCATTTATCGCCATATAGGCTGAATTACTCTTAGGACTACTGGCCAGATAAATGGTCGTTTCAGCCAGGATGATCCGTCCTTCGGGCCAACCGATCTTCTTCAAGGCATCGAAACAGGCATTTGCCAGTAATAATGCATTCGGATTAGCCAACCCTATATCTTCCGATGCCGAGATCACCAACCGCCGGGCTATAAACTCAGGGTCCTCCCCTCCTGCCACCATACGTGCCAACCAATAAATAGCCCCATCGGGGTCGCTTCCCCTGATCGATTTGATAAAAGCAGAAATAATATCATAATGCATCTCTCCACCTTTATCGTATGCCGCCGGATTCTCCTGTAAACGGTCTACCACTTTCTGATCCGTTATCTCGATCTTATCCGTTTCTTCTGCCGATATAACCAGCTCCAGTATATTCAGTAATTTCCGGGCATCCCCACCTGAATAACGAAGCATGGCGTCCGTCTCTGTCAGGACAATATCCTTCTCCTTTAATACGATATCCTCCTTGATCGCATGATTTAACAATGTAAGCAAATCACTTTTATCCAACGATTTGAGCACATAGACCTGACACCTCGATAATAACGGACGGATCACTTCAAAAGATGGATTTTCCGTTGTCGCTCCGATCAATGTAACTACCCCCGTTTCTACAGCATTCAGCAAAGAATCCTGTTGGGATTTACTAAAACGATGTATTTCATCAATAAACAAAATAGGAGATACCGTATTGAAAAAGCGATTACTTTTTGCCTTTTCAATCACATCACGCACATCCTTCACTCCCGAACTGATAGCACTCAATGTATAAAAAGGTGCCTCCAGTTTATTGGAAATGATCTGTGCCAGTGTAGTCTTACCCACACCCGGCGGTCCCCACAGAATAAAAGAAGGGACACGGCCTGCATCTATCATTTTCCTTAACACGGCTCCTTGCCCTACAAGGTGCTTCTGTCCGATATAATCATCCAGTGTTTTCGGACGTAATCTTTCTGCTAAAGGTTGATTCATCATGCAGACAAAAGTCGTATATTTTATTTACTTTTCAAAGTATAACCCGCGTAAAAATTTTCATTCAAGCGAATGTTAGAAAACAGATTTTTATAACAAAAAGACAACAATACAGCCTTAATACCGAAGTAACACCATTGTAAGTATAACATTTTGTCAAACAAACATTAGAGAACACAGGAAATTCTTCTGATTTCCTCTACGTTCCCTAATGCCGTTACCCAATATCATTTAATACTTGACAAACTCGAAAGATCACGAACGACAGTCATGTCCATAATATTACTGTATATCTCCGTCGTACGCACACTTTTGTGCCCCAAAAGTTTCTGCACAGTCGTAATATTTGCACCATTATATAATAATAATGTAGCATTCGTATGTCGTGCTGTGTGAAATGAAACTTTCTTATCTATATCCGCCATCTTACAAATTCGGCGTAATTGCTTGTTCACGTTTGAATTGGAGGAAGCCGGCATATCAAACAAAGTCCACGGATTATTTTTATAACGCTCATAAATAGGAAGAGATTTCCCGTCAAACAGCAAAAACAGAGGCAAGCGAACATTGACATCTGTTTTGACTGATGAATAGATCAACCAAACCTTATCATCGATAATAAGAAAATTCTCCCTCGTAATACTGACAATATCCGAAAAACGAAGTCCGGTATAACAGCTGAACAGGAACATATCCAACGTCCGTTGCAACGTCCGGCGACCTTTCAGGTTTAAACTTTCCAATTGTCCCAGTTCTTCCGGAGTCAGATGAGTTCTTTTGCTTTCCATATACTTTATCTTGTATTTACGGAAAGGATAACGGTGCAAATCGAACAGATCCTTGTTGATAGCCAGGTTTATATAACGTTTTAAATGCTTCATATGTTTGGCTATCGTATTCCGGTGATATTTATTCACCAACATATAATGCTCAAAATCACAAAGGAAATTAAAACTCAAATCATTAAAACTCACATCTGTTTTAAAAGAAGACAGAACCTGCAATGTCGAAAAATGATTCTTCAATGTTGACAATTTCAGATTACTCTGAGTTATCTCATTTTTCATAAACAGAGAAAAAGAAGTCTGACCTGCCTCAGGTTTCTCTTTCAGATCATTCAACGAAAATTCCTTGCCACTATGCACAATTTCAAGCTCCAGCTGTTCTAATTCTGCAATAAAATTAGTCAGATACTGGTTTAAAGACTCCATATTAGGATGATTCTTTACTGCTTTTCTCTTTGCATCCCACTGAAAAGGCTTCACATAAACCTTTGTCGAAAAATACTTCTTCTGCTTGTTCAAGTAGGCCTCCACCTGAACCAAAGCTTTACCCTCTGAGTTTAACTGCTTCTTACGGTTAAACACTAAGTTATAAATTACTTTTTCCATGATATATAATTTATTTTCTGAATGAAACACGAAGGAACAATAATTAGTTCTTTCTTATGTCTAAGACAAATTAAAAATTTGTTATTACTTATTTACCTAAGTTCCGAAAAGACGAAATCCTACCCCGATCCAGCCTTAAAAAACAATCGATTCGGAAAACTCATTTCTACTACGAGCCTACAAAGATAAAAGAGACTTACTAATCATAAAAAACAAAAAACAAGAAGTAGCTTTCCAAAATGGATACAAAAAAGCCTTTTTTACTCAATCTGTTCAGAAAGTGAAACACAAAGAATCTATTTTTTTTGATGATTGAAAGAAAAAATAAAAAGTGTAGCGTTTAACGATATCCCCTTTAAAGAAGACAAAGGACATCTTATTCTTTAACACCACACATTATATAGATTCGATACCCAATAAAAAAAGCTGTTTCACTTAAAATGAAACAGCTTTTCTTGAAGTTATAACAACATTTGTTATTTATCAAACCACATCGCATCCCACAATTTCGGAGATTCTTTAGGTGCATTTGGATTGCCACTCAATTCATCCGGAGAATAATCCCAACGACGGAGGAGTTCCTTCGCTGAAGCTTCTTTAGGAACAGTCAATGCGGGAACTTCATTTCCATGAGTCCCGGAACGACGCCACTGAACAAAACACTCTAATGGGCGATCCATCAAGTCAATCCACTGTTGAAGATGTATTTCGTAAATAGCTTTGTCCTGAGATAGTTTGGAAAGATCCGGTAAATTACCCAAGAATGTTTCTGTAGCAGCTCCGTCTGCCTTATAGTAGTTACAAGCAGTTTTCACACCTTCTCTGAATAAATCATTAGCCTTTGTCAAATCCATTGCAACACCCAGACCTCTTGCATAAACTTCGGCCTCCAATAATAATTGTTCTTGATAAGAGAACAACAAATCAGGACAGTCCTTTCTATATAAATAAGCACTGATAGCTGACGATAAAGCATTATTATCGGCATCTTCTACAACCTCTTCTCTTGTATCCAATGCTCGAAACTCACCATCAAAACCAGGATCAAAATAACGAGGAATACGAGAGTCGTTATATTTCTGCATTGGTTTTAATGTATTATTGTGAGCATAGAACATTAAGTTTGTACCTCCAGTATATTTAGCTATGATTCCATATTTAGGATTTTCATTTCCTGCATTTTCTGAATACTGGAATTCCATATTGCCTTCAGAAGAAGATATCATCTTTCTTTCTTCCATCAG
The DNA here is from genome assembly GCF_003479145.1 of Parabacteroides sp. AF18-52. Taxonomy (NCBI): domain Bacteria; kingdom Pseudomonadati; phylum Bacteroidota; class Bacteroidia; order Bacteroidales; family Tannerellaceae; genus Parabacteroides; species Parabacteroides sp. AF18-52. The sequence goes on along the minus strand of NZ_QUGR01000022.1, from coordinate 3,658 downwards.
CTTTTTAATATCATCAGCTTTACTGGGATCAGCATCAACCATAGTCATTAAGATTCTGAATTTTAATGAATGTGCTAATGCATACCATTTAGACATATCACCTTTGTAATAAGGGTCATATTCATCGATACAATTTTTATCGTCCAAATTAATTTTCGCAATTGCTTCATCTAATATTTTAATAGCCCCATTCAATACATCTTCTTGGGCGTCAAACTTCGGATACTTAATATCCGTTTTCCACGCTTCTGAAAATGGTATATCTCCCCATAACATAGATGCTTCATAAACATGTTCAGCCAAAAGAATTTCGCACTGGGCTTCAGCGTTAACATTCTCTGGTGAACTATTCTTAGCCTGTTCTATTGCCAATTGAAGATTATTACCTCCTACAGAATAATAATGCTTCCAGGTATTACCTGTACTATAAGGACTAATTTCATAATATGCTTCGCCCCAACCTCCATAGTTGTCGCCGCCATCTGCCTGGGATTGAATACTCATCGAAATAGGTATATATGAGTCGCCACCTAAACGATTACCAGACCAACAAACTGCCACATAATTAAATAAATAACCAGCTTCTACCTTCTCTGCAGTGTTGGGATTATCGTTCACGTCTAACCAATCGCTACAACCAGTCAGAGCAGTACAAGCTACCAGGCTTAGAAGTGTATATTTTTTGAATAAACTTTTCATCTGATTTACTGTTTGAATTTTAAATAGATATTTTATATTATAATGTTAATTTAATATTGAACCCAAAGCTACGAGTTGCCGGGATACTATTAAATTCAACACCTTCTCCAATTTCACCAATACCGAAGAAGTTAGATTCCGGATCAATGTGAGGCACATGAGATTTGATTAACCACAAGTTACGTCCTTCAAAACCCAAATCCAGTGATTTAATGAAGAAATTGGTAAACCATTGTCTAGGTAATGCATATGAGAATGTCAACTCTCTCAATTTTACATAAGATGCATCAAATACACAACCTTCTGTATTTTGAGTTTTAGATACGTGATTCCAATAATCTTGCATACTTTTTACAGGCACATCGTTCGGACGTGTAGTCCCATCCGCATTCAAGATTACCCCCGGTTCAATAAAATTAGTGTTTTCACGATCAACACCTGTTTCTGCAGCCAAACCAGATGAACGCAAAGAAGATACTGTTCCAGAATAGATGCTACCACCATGACGAATATCAATCAGGAAACCTAAATTGAAACCTTTATAAGATATATTATTATTGATACCCATCGTGAATTTAGGATAAATATCTCCCAAACGGACATTGTTCACCGTCTCACGAAGACCGGTTTTATCATTAATAACATAATTACCCTGATCATCACGCTTCCAACCTGTACCATATAAACCGAATGATTCACCCGGTTGAGCTTTTACCTGCAAACCGCTCCACCCTGAAGTTAGTGTATATTCAGTTAAGCCTTCTGCTAGTTCATTTACGACCTGCTTATTAGATGCAAAATTCACATCCAGATCCCATTTCCAATCACGTGTCTGGACAGGAGTGATTCCCAATGTCAATTCAACCCCTTTGTTAGTAAGTTTACCTGCATTGATTTTATTTGCAAAATAACCGGTAGACAATGGAACATCGATAGATACAATCTGATCCGTAGTTACATTCTGGTAATAGGTTGCATCCAGACGAAGACGATTGTCAAAGAAACGTACGTCAGCACCAATTTCAAAAGAAGATTGATTTTGAGGCTTCAAATTGGCCAACGGCAATGTGCGTGGTCCCGTAAAACCAACTAATCCATTATGAGGCAATGTATTCGTAATGCTATATTGCAAGAAATAACTATTCACTGCACTGTACTGAAATGCCAGCTGATAAGGGTCTTCATCACTACCAACATTTGCATAGTTAACACGTACTTTACCATAGTTGAATACATCTTTTAAGCCATCATCAAACAATTCAGAGAAGATAAAGCTGGCACTAACTGACGGGTAGAAATAAGAACGGTTATTTACAGGTAATGTAGAGGACCAGTCATTACGACCTGTTACGTTCATATACAACAGACTCTTATAACTGAAACCCAAGTCAAAATAGACACCCATCAAACGTTTGATTTCATAATAATTTTTCGGACTTGTCGATTTTGCATTTGTAAATGTATACAAACCGTCAACGATCAGCCCTGTAGCCAATGTATTATTGTTCTTCCATTCAATTTGGTTTACATTGTGCCCTACAATAGCTTTGATTCCAAAATCATCGAATGTCCTTTCATATGTAGCCATCAAATCATTATTTACAATGCGGTTATTCAACTCCCAGGTTTGGAATTTACCTTCATTTTCTCCGATTGTTCCTTTAGCATACACTTTACGACGAGATTCATTGTAAAAGTCGGTACCTGCATTATTGGAGATAGTCAAACCTTCAATCGGTTTCCATGTTAAAATAATATTACCAATAACACGATCCAAAGTATTGGTATATTTATTTTTATTGATAATCCAATAAGGATTATTACTCTTTCCATCAGGGTCTAATGGAATTTGTTTACCATACTCATTTACCCAGTTATTCTTAATATCATGAATATCAATTGTTCTGGGAAGACCATTCACCAACGGAACCAATAAGTTCGGGTCATTTGAACCTTGAGCCGCACGACCTTCAGAATCACTACGAACATATTGAGCAGACACACGTGCCGAGAATTTAGGATTAAATTCCATACCGGCATTCACAGCAAACGTATATTTATTGTAATCTGATCCCGGAATGATACCTTTCTGATTAACAGAAGAAAAGCTGGTACGGAAATCCGTTTTTTCTCCACCACCTGCAACAGAAACGTTATTCAAGTAACTCATACCTGTATTGTAAAAGTCTTTCACATTATCGGGATAAGCTTGTAAGGTTACTTTTTCACCTTTATAGTTTGTATATTGAGTTCCAGCAGCGGCTGCGGCTGCAATATTGGGTCCCCAACCATTCAGATTCTTCACACTATATTCCCCATAAGTACCCTGGGCATATTCATTCTGAAAATCAGGGAGTTTAGACACTTTGTCAAAACGAGTTGAAGAATTGACTGTGATAAATGTTTTTGTATTCTTACTACCTTTCTTAGTTGTAATAACGATAGCTCCATTCTTTGCACGTGCTCCATATAAAGCAGTAGCAGCAGCACCTTTTAATACGTTGATCGATTCAACATCATCAGAACTAATATCACTCGCACGGTTTCCAGCATCCACATTACCTGTAATTCCATCTGCATTATAAGCTCCATTATCAATAGGCAACCCATCAACAACAAATAACGGAGAAGAATTACCTCCAATAGAAGAAGCACCACGGATTTGAATTTTAGAACCACCACCAGCAGTACCGGAAGCTTGTCCAATACGAACACCGGCAACTTTACCTGATAATGCATTTACAACATTTCCTTCGCGAGCTTTAGTCAGTTCCTCTCCTCCAACACTAGACACAGCATAACCCAACGATTTTTCAGAACGCTTAATACCGATAGCAGTCACAACTACTTCATCAATATTCTGAGAACCAGAGCTTAAAACCACTTTCAAAACAGGTTGAACAGCGACCTCTTGGCTTTCCATACCTACATACGAAATTACCAGAGTCTTTGCAGAACT
>NZ_QUGR01000021.1:0-99278 GCF_003479145.1 Parabacteroides sp. AF18-52 | reverse complement strand
CTTTCGGGTTTCACGACGGTAAATCAGCTGCACGTAAAGCGGCATGCGCTTTTCTCCGGATACGGATATACCTCTTTTAATTTTTACTGAGACTGTATACATAGACTTCTTTCATTTTGTTGTTCAATATAACAAAATGAAAGTAGCTTTGATCAATGATTCGTTCCTTCAAACAGATCGTGATCCTCTTTCCGCTGAGTAGTCTTGGCTTTGAAGTTATTGAATGTATAACTCAAAGTCAAGGTGATAAGCGGATAATTCGGACGGATACGGGTGATGGATTGTAAGTCTGAAGTAGTTATCTTACTTACATAACGAGCAGAATTGAATACGTCGCGGAAGGCAAGTGTAGCCGACAGTTTACGATTCATCAATTGCTGGCGGAGAGCAAGATTCACATACCAGAAAGCATCCGTTCGCCCCTGTGTGGTAACCGACGGGCCAACAAAATTTCCATCCAACTGGATACGGGTCGATTTCCCCAGATCGAAAGCATTATTCCAGATAATATCGTAATTAGTACTTTTCTCATTCGTTCCATCCTGTTTGTATTGGTTCTTTACCTTATAATGATATAAACTACCATTCAGGTTCATGTTCCACCAGCGGGTCAGCTGAACCTGACCGCTCAACTCCAGTCCGGTTGAATAATCATGTCCCACATTTGCCATAGAATCCAATGTCACGCCAGCCTGATAAGGAACACGTAACCGTTCTATCTTATCTTTCCGGCTACGGTGAAACACAGTGGCGGAAACCGTATGGTCGCCGATATTCTTCTTATAGTTAAGCTCAAAAGAGTTGATATATTCCGAACGGATATCCGGGTTACCGATCTCGGCCGAATAATAGTCACGATACGTAATATAAGGCTCCATAAAGAAAAGCTCCGGACGCGTGATACGGCGTGAATAGGATGCCATCAGTTTGTGATCTTTCGGGAAAGTATATCCCAGGTGAACCGAAGGGAAAAACTCGAATTTATTATATTCACGGTTCTTCCCGGGAATCGAACTGCGGAGAACACGATGTGTATGTTCCCCTCTTACACCTGCCTGGAAATCGAACGACTTATAACTGTCGCCGACAATGGCATAGATCGAATTGATGCCGTGCTGAAAATAAAAAGTATTGTAGATATCATCCCTCCAGTAAAACTCCTGCTTCTCAGGACTCCAGAACTGCATACTGTAATCGCCGTCCTCCAGATAGGAAAAATACTGATAACCGGCCTCGATATGTCCGGTTTTACTATACGGATACAAGTAATCGAGATTTCCACGTACTGTCCAGCGGTGTTCGTCTTCCCAGGCACGATGCCCCTGCTCGCGCTCATTATTCTTATTGAAGAGGTCGCTCTGGAAATATTCCATCGCATTGCCACCGTATTTCAGATAAAAACTTCCTGTAAGTTGATGTCCCTGGTCATTGAATTTATGGTCGAAACCCACACTTCCCTGGAAATATGTTTCATGCAGGTCGTAATCGTCACGGCTGTAATAATCTCCGTTCTCGAAAGGCTTCTTATCGACAACACGTTCTTCCGTATAGTCCAGGTCACCGTTACGGGTACGACCGCCGTAACCACCTTCCAGGTCGGCATTGAATGTTGTATGAGGCAAAGTATACATCCAACCGGCTTTCAACGAGTAATTGAAATTATTACTCTCACGCGGTCCGTTCGAATGGGAGGTCGTTGCCGTATCGGCTACGATCGTCGTCTTTTCCTGGTCGAAATCACTCTTTCGCAAACGGTCGGTCCAGCCTCCGCCGAAATACCATCGGGAAGATTTATTCTGTTGGGTAAGCAGGAAATCGACTCCTCTTGAAAGGAAAGTACTTCCCGTCAGGTTCACCATTCCGCTGAATCCGTGTTGCGCATGCTTCTTGGTAATGATATTGATAATCCCGACATCGCCTCCCGTATCATGACGGGCAGACGGGGTGGTGATGATCTCTATATTTTCGATATGTCCGGAAGGAATCTGTTCCAAAGCCTGAGTCCCGCTGAAAACACTCGGCTTACCGTCCACATAAACGGTAAAGCCTGTACTTCCACGGAAAGAGACTTCCCCCTCTGCATCCACACGGATAGAAGGTGTATTTTCGAGGATATCGACCGCCGTCCCTCCGCTCGCCAGCATATTCGAAGAGGCTTCGATCACTTTTTTGTCGAGTTTATATATCACCTGCTTCTTCTGTGCCACGACCTCTACTTCTGCCAGGCCGACTTCCAGCGGCTTCATAGCGATCGTTCCCAGATCGACAGTAGCCGACGACGATGCCAGCACAATATCCGGATGGGTAAACAAATCATATCCTACCAGCCGGATCATCAGGCTATATTCTCCGTTCTTCACATCTGCGATACCAAAACTTCCGTCCCTGTCAGGCAAAGCATGGAACACAGGATTACTGTCTCCCTTTTTAAACAGGAGCACATCCGCAAAATCTAATGGCTGATTTGTTCCGGCATCCACAATTTTCCCCTTGATACGGGATATCGGAGCAGCGGAAACAGACAGACTAAAACACAATAAGGCCACAATGAGATAAAAACACTTCTTCATTCTCTTCACATCAGTCGTTGTTAGCAATCCCGCGAAGATAATATATTCATTGCAGCCATGCAATTATTTATGCGTTTTCTCTAATAAAGAAAGATATTCACCATATCCTTCCGCTTTCATCTTATCTTTAGGGATGAAACGTAACGAAGCACTATTTATGCAATAACGCAAGCCCCCCGACTCTGCCGGACCATCGGTAAAAACATGCCCCAGGTGCGCATCACCTGTATGGCTACGCACTTCCACACGCGTCATACCATGCGAAGTATCCAGTTTTTCCTTTACCAGTTTTTTGTCGATCGGTTTCGAGAAACTGGGCCAGCCGCATCCGGAGTCGAATTTATCGGTAGAGATGAACAAAGGTTCACCTGTCGTAATATCGACATAAATACCTTCACGAAATTCATTCCAATATTCGTTATGGAAAGGATGTTCAGTTGCATTCTTCTGGGTTACTGCATACTGTTCATCGGTCAATATATTCCGTAAGGCTGCATCGTCCGGCTTTTGATAAGTTGTCTTTTCCATTGTCACTTTCTCCTTTTTATTAGAATTCATATTTTTTCTGTCTTGCGCAAAACCTGGCAACTGATATAAAAACATACATATAATAATCAAATACTTCATATCCCTATCCACTATATCTTTATTTTACAGAAAACAATCCATACCAGTATTTGGTTGATGACCAAACTTGAATTTGGCAGGCGGATATGTATTATAGTATCAATGTTTCTACTATTTTTGTACTAAAATCAGGTATTAGGTAAACATATAAACAAACTTTCCGGTTTATATTACAGTGGGATTTTGTGTTTAGTAAAAACCATCTTAATAACTTTTTATGATAACAACTCTTATTATTCTAGCCTTGTCGGCAGTCTTTTTTGTTAATGGGAAAATACGTTCAGACCTTGTTGCATTATGTGCCCTGGTCTTATTAATGGTGTTCAATATCCTGACTCCCGAAGAGGCACTTTCAGGTTTTTCCAACTCCGTCGTTATTATGATGGTCGGTCTGTTTGTGGTAGGCGGTGCGATCTTCAAGACCGGCCTGGCCAAAATGATCGGCAGTAAAATATTGCAGCTGGCAGGTACCAGCGAGATTAAACTTTTCATTCTGATCATGTTGGTAACAGCCTTTATCGGGGCGTTCGTCAGCAACACAGGAACCGTTGCCCTTATGCTACCTATCGTTGTCAGTATGGCTGTAAATGCCAATATCAGCCCGAGCCGTTTCCTGATGCCTTTGGCATTCGCAAGCAGTATGGGAGGTATGGCGACTCTGATCGGTACCCCTCCCAACCTCGTTGTACAAGAAGCACTTTCCAATGCAGGCTATAAAGACCTGTCCTTCTTTTCGTTCACTCCAATCGGCATCGTCTGTATAACTGTCGGTGTCATTATTCTGATCCCGCTCAGCAAATGGTTCCTCTCCAAAAAAGAAGATACTAAAAAGAACGATGCGTCTACCGGACGTTCACCGCAGGAACTGGCAAACAAGTATAGCCTTTCCGATAATCTGTACCGTGTACGTGTCCATAAAGATTCACGAATACGGAACAAGAAACTACAGGAATTGAATATCACCAGCCTATACAATCTGACAATTCTGGAGATCAGGCGCAAATCTTCCTCACAGAGCCGTTTCATGAAAACAGTCGACCAGAAACTGGCCGGTCCCGACACAGAAATACAGGAAGAAGATATATTATATGTATTCGGCAGTTTCGATAATATTAATAAGTTCGTAGAAGAAAATCATCTGGACCTGACCGAATCCAAGGTCTCCGAATTTACCGGTGACAATGAGAAACTGAGTATCCGTGAAATCGGAATTGCAGAAGTTTTATTGATGCCCGATTCCAAACTGATCAACAGGGCTGTCAAAGATTCCGGTTTCCGTGATAAATATTCCGTCAATATCCTGGGAATAGAACGGGGTAACGAATATATCCTATCCGATGTAAAGGACGTAAAGATGCACGCGGGAGATCTTCTGCTGATACAAGGGAACTGGGATGATATTGCCCGCATGAGCAAAAAACAATCGCAATGGGTAGTATTGGGACAACCTGTCGAAGAAGCATCCAAAGTCACACTCGACTACAAAGCACCTGTCGCTGCCGGTATCATGATTCTGATGATCGCTACCATGGTTTTCGATTTTATACCTATTCCACCTGTCGCTGCCGTACTGATAGCTGCTATATTAATGGTACTGACCGGTTGTTTCCGGAACGTAGAAGATGCATATAAAACGATCAATTGGGAAAGTATCGTCCTGATCGCCGCCATGTTACCGATGTCACTGGCACTGGAAAAGACAGGGGCTTCGTCGCTGATCTCTGAAAAGCTGGTTGGGGGCCTGGGTAATTACGGACCGCTTGTCCTGATGGCGGGTATCTATTTCACGACTTCACTACTGACGATGTTTATCAGTAATACGGCAACAGCCGTACTGGTAGCACCTATCGCTTTACAGTCAGCCCTTTCTTTAGGCGTAAGTCCTTATCCGTTCCTGCTTGCCGTAACGGTCGGAGCCAGTATGTGTTTTGCCTCGCCATTTTCTACACCGCCCAATGCACTTGTGATGTCGGCAGGTAAGTATACATTTATGGATTATGTAAAAGTCGGATTACCCTTGCAGATTATTATGGGAATTATTATGATCTTTGTGCTGCCTTTAATATTTCCGTTTTAAACATTAGCGGACACTTATTAGTTTTATATTTGTACGACAAAAAGAAAAGTATGAAGATTCCTTTTAAACCAATTAAAATAGAGGATAAAGAGCTTATAACATCATTCATTTATCCTCATAACTATCGCAATTGCGATTACTCGTTTGCCAACATTTGCAGCTGGCGCTTTCTGTATGAAACCGAATTTGCCGTTGTCGACGGTTTTCTGCTGATCCGTTTCTGGATAGAAGATAAAAGCCGTCTCGTTTACATGACACCTGCCGGAAAGGGAGACCTGAAGCATGCGCTGGAATTACTCGAAGCAGACTCCCTGGCACATGGCCACCCGCTTTGCATGTTGGGAGTCACACCGGATGCCAAAGATATGCTGGAGCAAGCATTGCCCAGCGGGTTCTTCTATATCCCCGAACGCGATTATTTCGATTATATCTATCTGCGTGAAGACCTGGCATTGCTGAAAGGTAAAAAGTATCAATCGAAGCGCAATCATATTAATAATTTCAAAAAAAGATATGAATACGAATATGCGCCTATCACTCCCGATCTGATCCAACAATGTCTGAAACTGGAATGTACCTGGTATAAAGCCAACAAGACGGAAGACGATGCCGAAGATCTGAACTACGAACGTATTTCCATGACGTATGCGCTTAATCACTTCGACGAACTGGGACTACTCGGAGGCGCATTGCTGGTAGACGGAAAAGTGATCGCCTTCACTTTCGGAGCACCGATCAACCATGACACATTTGGAGTTCATGTAGAAAAAGCGGATGTGAACTATGAGGGTGCTTACACTGTTATCAATCAGGAATTCGCATCGCGCCTGCCGGAAGAATTCATCTACGTGAACCGCGAAGAGGATCTCGGTATCCCGGGGTTGCGGCAAGCTAAACTATCTTATAACCCGGTCATACTATTAGAAAAGAGTGCCGCGATTAAGAAAACGCAAAACAATAAACAAGATGAACAAGCAGCAAATAATCGATCTATGGCGTCTCTCGTTCAATGATTCGGAAGAGTTCATTCGCCTTTATTTCGACCGGGTATACAAAGAAGAGAATACACTGGTCATCGAAAAGAACGGACAGGTGGTATCTGCCTTGCAGATGCTGCCTTACACAATGACTTATTATGGTACAGAGATATCCGTAGCTTATATCTCCGGCGCCTGTACCCTCCCCTCCATGCGGGGTAAAGGACTGATGCGGGAACTCCTGCAGAATGCATTTGAGGAAATGAAATACCGTTCGGTTGCCGTAACGGCTCTGATCCCTGCTGATCCCTGGTTGTTCGACTACTACCGTGTACAAGGATATACGGAAGCGTTCGATTATTCCGAAGAAGTTTACACACGCCCGGAAACTCCCGTTTATGCACCCGAGATCACGGTCGTTCCGCCGGAAGTTCCTTCCATCGATAAATTATATGCGTATTTCAACCAGAAACTCCGTGAAAGAAAATGTTGTGTACTGCATACCCAGGATGATTTTATAACAATACTGCGCGATTTACAACTGGACGGAGGACAAATGCTTACCGCATTGAATGAAAAAGACCAGCCGATCGGCATGGCTTTCGTTCTTTCACCGGACAACACACTTCCGGAAGAGAAAAAGCAGGTGTATGTAAAAGAATTCTTCTACGATGACGACCGGGTGGCAAATCTTTTGTTGCAGGAAGCGACCCTACAAAACAATGTAAATCGGGCAACCTACAAAACCCCTCCGGTCATACCGGCAACCCGTCCTTTCGGGATGGCCCGAGTTATCGACACCGAAAGGTTAAGACATCACTGGCTGTCTACACATAAGGATAGTCCCTTAACAGAGCAAAATCTGAAGGATATGGATATTCAAACATTTACCCGGATCGTCATGGGATACCCGAACCGGGAAGCATATATGAGTCTGATGCTGGATTAATCCGGCATCAGACTTCAATCAATCATAAGCGACTTCAAAAATATCACCTTTTTGCATGTCCACTCTTACGATACCGTAAGGGAGAGTGATCGGATCGAATATCTTCTTATTCCTATAATACTTCTCATGTCCGGTCCGTTCGGGTAACTTCAACTTCAAGGTATTATCGGTTGTTGCAGTAATCTGCGCATGCTTAACAGCCCCATTGTTCCAGGACAGATCAACCTGAAAACCACCGCGGGCACATAAACCTTTATAACTGCCCGTATTCCATTCTTCCGGCAAGCATGGAAGGAGTTCCACATATTCTTCGTGGCTCTGGAGCAACATCTCCATAATACCGGCTGCACCGGCTTCGTTACCGTCGAAAACGAATATATCCGTCGGAGCACCGGCAATACCTTTCGGAGAGATCGTCAGCATGTTCTCGCGACTTAGGTCGTTTATTAATCCCAACACACTTTCACTGGCTTTTTTGCTATCCTTCAGGCGGGCAAAGAAATTGATCATATTGGCCCTGCTCCATTCCACGTCTTCCCAATCGGCTGCATTCAGACGGCGGTCGATAGTCACAGCAGCGGCTTTCGCCCATTCGGGCGTTTCTTCCGGTGTTATCTGTGCATAAGGATACAAAGCAAGCAGATGGCTGGTATGCCGGTGATTAGGGACAGCCTCCTCATAGTCTTCCTGCCACTCCTGAAGCTGACCGTATTTCCCTATTTTAAAAGGAGGCAACCGGTCGATTGCATCGATCACACGTCCTCTTAATTCTTCATCTACCTGTAATAACTCAGCTGCACTCTGGCAGGCATTCAATATCTCATAAACGATCACCCTGTCACAAGTCGGCATCATGGAAAGCGGCAACTGTTTGCCGTTCCAAAGGAATGCATTTTCGGGTGAAGTAGACGGACCGGTGACCAGATAACCGCTATTCGGATCTTCTATCATATAGTCGAGGAAGAATAATGCCGATTGTTTCAGAACCGGATAGGCTCTCAACAGGAACACTTCATCGTTTGTAAAGCGGTAATAATCCCACAGGTGAGTTGCCAGCCATGCACCGCCCGTAGGATGAAGCCCCCAGCCTGTTCCCCAGCCCGGAGCCGTAAATCCCCAGACATTCGCCATCGTATGAGCTACCCAGCCGTCACAACCATAAACCGTCTTAGCCGTTTTTGCCCCGGCTTCGGCTAATGTTCCTATATAACTGAACAGGGGGACATTACATTCACCAAGATTACCGACATTGGCAGCCCAGTAATTCTGTTGTGTATTGATATCCAGATGGTAGTCGCAACTCCATTCCATGTTACAAGCCAGATTATCGTTCCATATTCCCTGAAGATTGGCTGGTAACGGAGAATTTTCCCGTGATGCGGAGATCAGCAGATAACGTCCGTACTGGCAAAACAGGGCAATCAGGTCCGGGTCGTTATTCCCTTCTTTCAGTAACTTCAGGCGTTCATCCGTAGCTATATTATTTTTCGCTGTGCCCAAAGAAAGACTGACACGGTTGAACAGACGGCCGAAATCCGCTTCATGTTCTTGCATTAATGTTTCAACTCCTTTCTTTCCGGCATTTTCCACTGTAGATAAAACCACTTCCTTCATATCTCCCGGCACAAAATCCGTACGAAGGTCTGCTATAAGGACTACTTCATCGGCATTTTCCACAGACAGGCTTTCCTTATTCTGTCTGATAATCCCTCCTTCCGTCAGAACTTTCACTTTCCCGTAGAAGTTTACACCACCGGGACCAAAGGTTGGAAAATCGACCTGGCCGGAAAAAGAAATGGCATCTCCTTCCGTCGTTACAACGGATTTCCTTAATGGATTCAAACCGACTTCCAGATTCTGTTTTCCTTTCTCCGAGGCACTGAGACGTACCACCAGGACATTAGCCGGATTAGAACAAAAATATTCACGAGCATAGGTCACGCCATCCTGCTGATAGGTTACGGATGCAACACCCCTGGCAAGATCAAGCGAACGGATATAACTTTCTGTTGCTCCGCCACTTTGCCTGAAAGTCAGTTCTATATCACCGAAAGGGACATGCGTTCCGAAAGAATTGCGAACGCCGACCAGCTTTTCTGAAGCCAGGGCGTTCCCTTCCTCCAGTTTACCATCCAGAAACATCTGCTGTATATCCCGCCATGCCTCTTTTCCGAAAGGCTTCTCCTGTTCCGGGTCGGGCTGTCCGGACCAGAGCGTGATCTCATTGAAGGCTATATTGTCTTTTTCTATGCCCCCAAATACCATTCCACTCAACCGCCCGTTACCGATGGGCAACGACTTCATCCAGTCGTCCGAAGGTTCGTCATACCACATCTTCACAGGGCTTTCCTGTGCGGACAGACCTTGCACCAGTAGTCCGAAACTAAAAACCAGACACAACCATTTCTTTTTCATAATAATACTCTTAACACGATTCGTTCCTTTTCTTTTCCAATGCCAGTTTATAAAGCTCATCCTGAAGAACAACATATTGCCCTAAATAACTTTCTTCCATCATTCCGCCGGATTCGCTCGCTCCGTTTGTTTCAATAAACAGGCTGATCCGTTTACTCATTTCTATATATTCATCGAAACCTTCACAGGATGAGTTCAATACGCTGATGATCGTTTTGTATCTCGGGGTATCCATAATAATCTAATTTATTTTAATTCAACAATACACAAAGATACTATTTTCTCTAAACCAAAGCCGATTCAGTCTTGTTTTTATCGAGCTTATGAAGGTAAACTGGAGGATATTAAAGCTGAAACTGGTGGATGCCAGGCTCTATTTCGTGAGCCTTATTGTAGGGTTGCTAACCGGGTTGGTAGCAGTTCCTTACCATTATTTATTACAACTTTTCTACAACTACCGGAAAGATTTCTTTGAATCGTCGCCTCCCTGGTATCTTCACGTTATCGCATTTTTCGCTTTCTGGGGTGTACTTATTTTCGTCTCCTGGCTGGTGAAACGCTGGCCTTATATATCAGGTGGAGGTATTTCGCAGACGCGAGGGGCGATCAACGGCAGAATCGTTTACAAACATTCCCTACGGCAGTTACTGGCTAAGTTTGCCGGTGGAGTACTGACGCTGAGCAGCGGTCTTTCCATGGGACGTGAGGGGCCGTCCGTCCAGATGGGATCATACATCGGGGACCTGGTCGGTAAATGGGGACATATCCTGAGTGGCGAACGGAAGCAATTGCTGGCAGCAGGCGCAGGTGCGGGATTGGCGGCTGCTTTTGCCGCTCCATTAGCTGCGGCTACCCTGGTTATCGAATCGATCGAACGTTTCGATGCTCCCAAGACAGCCATCACAACCATTCTGGCAGGGGTCGTTGCCGGAGGCATCGCCAATATGATATTCCCTATCAACCCTTATCACGAAATAAATGCGGTCGCCCCGGACCTTTCGTTCAAAGTACAGCTCAAACTATTTCTATTGTTTGCCGTTATCGTATCCGTTTTCGGTAAGTTCTACTCATTGCTAATGCTTTATGTCAAAAGGTTGTATCCTGCCATAAAGCAGCCTGAATATATCAAGCTGCTGGGATTGCTGATCATGGCTTATACCATCTCACTGACATTGACAGACCTGACCGGCGGCGGCGAACAGTTCCTGATGCAACAGGCTTTAGGCGGAAAAGAGAGCATCTTATGGATTACCGGAATGATGTTACTGCATATGGTGTTCACAGTCTACTCGTTTTCATCCGGACTGCCGGGAGGAAGTTTTATTCCGACATTGGTCACCGGCGGACTATTGGGTAAAATCTGCGCTTTGTTACTGGTACAACAGGGGGTTATAGCGCCGGAAAATATCAGCTATGTCATGCTGATCGGAATGGCAGCCTTTCTGGTTGCCGTCGTGCGCACCCCTATCACTGCCATTATTCTGATCACGGAGATTACCGGACATTTCGAGGTATTCTACCCTTCGATCGTTGTCGGAGGACTAACTTATTATTTCACGGAACTTTTGGAGATCAAACCTTTCAACGTCATGTTTTACGAAGAGATGATCAAAAAGCCGATCTTTCAGGAAGAAAAACGGCTAAAGCTCGACGTTGAAGTGATGGCAGGTTCTTATTTCGACGGGAAACAAGTAAACACACTACACCTGCCAAACAACTGTATCATCATCAACATCCACCGTGACCGCAAGGACCTCCCTCCTGCCGGACAAACCATCCTGCCCGGCGACCAGCTTACGCTCGAGATCGACGCGCAGGATATTGAAAAATTATACGAACCGTTGGTGAGTATGGCAAATATTTATTGAATTTACTTGTTTATGCAAAGAACAATATCAGTAACTGTGCTGTCAATACACGCAGGAACATGGTCAGCGGATAGACTGTTGCATACCCCACAGAAGGAGCATCATTTCCGGCCGTTGCATTAGAATAAGCCAATGCAGGGGGGTCGGTCGTACTACCGGCAATCAGCCCCATTAACGTGAAGTAATTCACTTTGCAGAAATAACGACCGATACAACCGATGATAAGCAAAGGCACAGTAGTAATAATAAAGCCATAACCGATCCAGGCGAAACCTCCATTATTTACGATCGTGTCGACAAAACCATCTCCTGCACTGATACCGACACAGGCAAGGAATAAAGTAATACCGATCTCACGCAACATCAGGTTGGCACTTTGGGTCGTATAGGTGATTAACTTATACTTATATCCGAAACGGCTGATCAGGATAGCTACGATCAGCGGACCGCCTGCCAATCCAAGTTTTACCGGCTGGGGAATACCAGGGAAAGTGATAGGAATACTTCCCAGGATAATACCTAAAGCAATTCCGACAAAGATAGTGATCAGGTTCGGTTCGTTCAGGCGTTTCATAGAGTTACCCAACACCTTTTCTACATTCGTTACAGCTGTTTCAGTACCCACAACATTCACACGGTCGCCTACCTGAAGCGTCAAAGCCGGAGTTGCCACCAGATCCACACCGGCACGGTTAATACGCGTTATATTGATACCATACAACTGGCGCAACTTTAACTGGCCTAAACGTTTTCCATTTAGTTCCGGTTTTGTAACCAGAATACGACGGTTAATAAACTGGCTCTCCATGCGGATCCACTGTTTACGTTCCATATCGATCTCTTCACCGATAAATGTTTTGATGGTCTGAGCATCCTGTTCGGTCGTAATGACAAAGACCTTATCGTTCTCTCTTAACAAAACATTTGCCGAAGCAATCTCGATCTGCTTATTGTCATCATGCCAGATACGGGAAATAACGAAGTCGCGGTGTTCCAGCAAAGCAGATAACTCACCGACAGACTTATTGAAAACAGCCGGATTTTTTACAATCAATGAAATAGGTTTAGCTTCATTGGTATGAGAAGCATCCGTTTTGTTCAGATCCTCATTTTCCTTATCGAAAGAAACCCGGAATACATAGCGGATAAAGATAAGGGACAAGATAATCCCGATAACACCCAATGGATAAGCAACGGCATATCCTAATGCAATTGTATTATCTGTAAAGCCGTGCATATCGGAAAAGGCCTGCTGCGCAGCTCCCAGACCTGGTGTATTCGTTACTGCTCCGGATAAAATACCAACCATAGTCGGCATCGGAATACCCGTCACATAATGCAGGATAATAGCTGTCAGTACTCCCAAGAAGACGATTCCACAAGCCAACATATTCAATGTAATACCACCTTTTTTGAACGAAGAAAAGAAACCCGGACCTACCTGCATACCTACGGAATAGACAAACAAGATCAAACCGAACTCTTTGAAAAAGTGAATCACATTATGATTGATCGTAAAACCAAAATGGCCCAATACAATCCCCACGAACAGAACCAGTGTAATCCCCAGCGATACACCAAACACTTTAATTTTTCCTAACTGAATACCCGCCGCAATAACAAACGACAGCAGCAGGATGGAGTGCCCAATGCCTTCTCCCCATAACAAATCATTGATCCAATTCATAATATTCTATTAAAAAATCTTTTCGCCATTAAATAAAGTTCGCAAAGGTAGCCATTAAGTTTGTGTTTAACAACATAAACACTATCTTTACCCGAGAAAAAAATAAATGTTCATGAAAAGATTATACAGCTTGACACTGGCTTTCTTACTGGCGGCTGCAAGTCTTAACGCTCAAAGCTCAGAAAAAGCAGTGACTATCAAAACGAACGTTGGGACCATGAAGGCCCGGCTATACGACGATGTACCGAATCATGTACGTACATTTATCAACCGCGCCCAACAGGGAGAGTTCAACGGTACACTTTTTACCCGTGTTATCAAAGAGTTCATGATCCAGGGAGGAGCACCCGATTCAAAGAACGCACCTGCCGGAGCACGTTGCGGTTTCGGTGATTCGTCGGCAGAGATTATGCCGGAACTGAAAGATAAATATTTCCACAAGAGAGGTGCCCTTGCTGCCCCGCGCCAGAATGACGATGTCAATCCGGAAAAGAAATCGGATATGTCGCAATTCTTTATCGTACAGGGGAAAGTATATCGCAACGGGGAACTGGATACACTGGAACTGATCGCCAACCAAGATATACGAAAAAAGGCGCTGGATAAGTACTATCGTCCTATTGCCGTAGACCTGAAAATGTTGAAACAAAGCAACAAACGGGAATATAACAAACGAGTAACTGCTGTGAATGCCCAAATAGATTCCATGATTCTGGCAACGCCAGGTCACCTGATCTTTACTGAAGAAGAGCGGAAGGCATACACAACAGTCGGCGGATGCCATCATCTGGACGGTATTTATACGATTTTCGGTGAACTGACAGAAGGGTTCGATGTGTTGGATGTTATTGCCAACCAGCC
Source organism: Parabacteroides sp. AF18-52 (assembly GCF_003479145.1). Taxonomy (NCBI): domain Bacteria; kingdom Pseudomonadati; phylum Bacteroidota; class Bacteroidia; order Bacteroidales; family Tannerellaceae; genus Parabacteroides; species Parabacteroides sp. AF18-52. The sequence continues at coordinate 85,247 of NZ_QUGR01000021.1, read as the reverse complement.
GAAAGACCAATATGACCGTCCCCAAAAAGATATCCGGATTATTAGTGTTACAATAGAATAAAATTCATCCAATATGCTGAAAAGAGATTTAATCATGGTACAGATAGAAGAACTAGGCAAGATGGTTGCCCAGGTAATCTTCAATCGTAATAACAATGCTGCCGGAAAGAATCCGGAACTGATACAAACCGTTTTCGAGAACCTGAAACTGGATCAGGATTTCCTGATGACAACAGCTCCCGACGATATCCTCCGTTTCCTCGACAACGAAGAGAAGAGTGGTATCCTACGTCTTGAAATAGCGATCAAAACCTTGATCGAAAGTAGTTACCAACAACCGAAGAACCAACAGGATATACTCCGCCGGGCAAAAGAATTGCTGGAATATCTACAGACGCATGATACCACATTCTCGCTGGAAAGGGTTAATCTGCTGAATGAGATCGAAGAACAGATAAATAGCTGAGTCTTGATTTCAGGGAACCGAGTTCAATAACTCGGCTACTCCTTCCGCACAACGTTCTCCATCGATCGCTGCGGAGACAATGCCGCCTGCATAACCAGCTCCTTCCCCGCAAGGGAAAAGTCCTTTTATGGTTATATGCTGATAAGTGTCCCGATCACGAAGAATGCGAACGGGAGAAGATGTACGTGTCTCCACTCCTATCATCAGAGCTTCGTTGGTCAGAAAGCCTTTCGATGTCTTGCCGAAATGACGGAAACCATCCCGCAAACGACTGGTTACAAATTCAGGCATCCAAAAATGAAGCGGTGAAGCCAACAACCCAGGCGTATAAGAAGAGACAGGCAGGTCAAATGAATTCTTCTTATTAACGAAATCGTTCATACGCTGGGCAGGGGCTATCTGTTTCATGCCCCCGTTTAACCAACAGACTTCCTCCAAACGTTCCTGAAAAGCCATCAGGGCCAATGGAGAATCGGCAGGAACTGTTATCTCTTCGTGTTTCATCAGTTCTGTATAGTCTTCCGGACGGATCTCGACCACCATGCCGGAATTGGACCAGCGGGAACCACGATTGGACGGAGACATACCATTGACAACGACCTGTCTGGGACCACTTGCCGCCGGCACTACGAATCCTCCCGGACACATGCAAAAAGAATAAACTCCCCGACCGTTTGCCTGGGTTACAAAACTGTACTCGGCTGCCGGAAGATACTTGCCTCTTCCTTCTTTCCGGTGATATTGAATCTGGTCGATCAGTTCTTGTGGATGTTCCAGACGTACACCTACGGCAATACCTTTTGCTTCGATAGGAATCTGTTTCTCATAAAGATAGCGGTAGACATCACGAGCAGAATGGCCTGTAGCCAGAATTACCGGACCATAGAAGCTTCTGCCTGTATTAGTCTCCACTCCGATCGCTTCATCTTTTTCGATGATCAGTCTGTCCATACGGGTTTCAAAATGGACTTCTCCGCCACAGCGGATGATCTGTTCACGGATATTTTCTATCACGCGGGGCAGTTTGTCTGTTCCTATATGAGGATGGGCATCAGCAAGAATAGATGTGCTCGCTCCATGCTGGCAGAAGACATTCAATATTTTATCTACCGATCCGCGTTTCTTGCTGCGGGTATATAATTTACCATCGGAATAAGCTCCGGCACCACCTTCACCGAAACTGTAATTCGATTCACCGTTTACAGTATGTTCACGGCTGATCAGGGCTATATCCTTTTTACGTTCCCGCACATTCTTTCCTCTTTCGAGGATGACCGGACGCAAACCCAATTCGATCAGGCGAAGGGCAGCGAACAATCCTCCCGGACCGGCACCGACAACAACGACCTGTTTTCCACCCGACACATCCTTGTATTCCACAGACTGAAATTCCGGTTCTTCCGGCTGTTCACCGATGAATGCACGTAGCTTAACGTTCACATAGATCGTACGCTGGCGGGCATCGATAGAACGTTTTAAAACCCGGACAGCCTGTATATCTTTCGGAGCAGCACCGGTCTCACGGGCCACCACCTGTTTTAATGACTGCTCATTTACTGCTTCTTCCGGCAAGATGCGGAGTTGTAATTCTTGTATCATTATTTTAATCCTTTATGCTTAATTATTTAGTACAGGGGTATATAAAAAATAAGACCTCCCTGTGCCCGAAAGCCACTCCAGTCAGCATTCTTTGTTAATTTTTTGCTTTTATCTCCATCCATATACAGCTTCTTTACCGCATCCCATTCATAACCTATACTTAGGTTTACAGCAACAAAACTACATAACTTTAAACGGGCACCGATTGCAGGAGCCAGGAAAAAGTTAGGTCCGGTAAACTTTAACTGCTCTTCCATTCCCGGAACGTTTTCCGGTGCCGGATTACCTGATATATTATAATGTAATGATTCTTTCAGATTCACATTATTAAATATCATCCCAGAAGACATTTCCAGGTAAGGTTGCAAATGTAATTCACCTAAAAGAACATCGGTCAGCGTGTAACGGTAAAAGATACCCGCTTTATATCCCTTGGTTCGTATCACCAGACTATAATCTCCCGAATAATCCGAAACCCCTTTCTTACCCGCGGTATTCATATAGTCAAACAGACCTCCCAACTGGTGTCTTTTCCATTCAAAACCAATCCGCATATCATGCATCAGATAACCAGGAAAATTGTCTGTCGTCTTCACTCCATTCAATTCGGGCAACATGGTATTCAACAGATCTTTCATTCCGGACAGATTATACGAACCAAAGCCCGCATTATACTCTACGGTAATCTTTTGAGCATTTCCGGCAAATGAGCCGGTTAATAAAAAAAATACAATTATAAGCCTTTTCATTTCTTCAGATATTTTTCTATATGCAAAGCATATCCGGTATTGGACAACAAGACATTCCCATACAATTTACATTCGGAAAAAGAAGAGACTTCCTTTGTATACAAGACTGTATTGGTCTTCATATCTATAACTTTTACATTTCCCGAACCGCGTAAAAGCAAGAAACCGGTCTTGGGATCAACGTTGCTTACTAACATTCCCGGATAATCCAACGAATGTATCAATGATAGGTCACGGCAGTTATACACCTGTATCTTTCCATTTGTCGAGACAATCAGCTGTTCGGGATTCAGAGGATTCATGCATAAACCGGAATAAGACAAATCCATCTTTTTCATCGATACGGGTCGGTTATTTTCCAGAATAACCATCGTAAATCCGCTTCTATCGCTATTCTCACAACACAGATAACGTCCGTCGGACGAAAAAGAAGCGTTATACGCATTCAGATATTCCGAAAACTCGAAAGAATTTTCCAATGCCCCGTCGGACATACGGTAAACAAATACAGTCTGATTCAGAGAAGAAACAAGGCAGACCAATTTATCATCTTTCGTAAAAGTCATCGCTCCAACAAAAGAATAGAGATTTCCAAGCTTGATTGTTCGTACATGCTGCATTTCCTTGCTTTCCAACACATCTATCGTCTGATTATGAGCTGCTGCCATCCGGCTATTATACATAGACAATGCATAATTGTTCACATTATTACCGTCCGGACCTTTATACTCTTTATACCGAATGATGTCCGGCCATAGCCAGTTTGTTATTTCACCGTATGAACTGACATACATTATATCTTCCTGCACATTATAGCCATAACGCGCCCAGTTCTGTTCCGGGGCAATTAATATACCTAAACTTGCCTGTACACTTTCATATTTGTGTATATTGGCACCGAACACACGGTCTGCCTTATCCCAGGGAAGGACCTCAACGACCATCTCAGGATTCGATGCACCAAAAGCAGCATATGGAACACGAATAAAATCAGCAGCATACTCACTGACTAGCAGTTTCCGGTCATACTCGATGTTCATAACCGACTTATAAGGTCTTATAATGTTTATCTGCAAACTGTCCGGATCACTGGAATCATAGGTGATTTCCGGATACTGCATCGGTAGGTTGGCATATCCTAACAACCACGGGGTTCTGCCATTCTTAAAATAAACAGAAACCTGATAATCTGTAGATTGACCGATGTGAGATTTGCAAATATAGGAGAGCTGATCCCGATCGGTTATCTTCACATCCAGACTAGAACCGATCACCCTGTAATAATCGAATATCGATTCATTCAGTAACGGTTTCTCCCATGACAGTTCCAGATAGCCATCGGCATTCGTTTTGTAAGTCAGACTGTATGCAGGTTCTTCATAGGTTATGACTTCGACTGGCCAACTATATGTACCCAGGTAATTTTCCATTCCTGTCTGATCGGCAATACTTCCGGAGCCGGAGCTTACGTATATGTCACATTTTAATGTATAATTACCAACCGGAACTTCTCCTTTATTAATAACAAATACACCGGAAGCAACCTTCTCTATCCATTGCTTCTCTCCCATGTTAAAGATACAAACAACCAGTTTATGTCCTGAGGTATTCAGATTATACTTAATCGTCGTACTTTCTTCGGAAATAACAATCTTTTGACCATCATTATCGGCAGTCAGTTCAACACTCATCTCAATCTCGCCTGCAGGTTTTTCCACATCAATGAAGTTGTCTCCTACCTGATATTCACACCCTGTAAACAAAAGGATGAAAATATACAAAAGACATGATACATTTTTATTCATTCGTTATATCTGATTTTTCATACAAGAAATATTTATCCAAACAATTGCCGGAAAGCCTCTTCTACTTTCCGTACCTGTACTATTTGTATCTTACATTTATTGGTATCGAACCCTTTCAGGTTATTATGAGGAATGATAATACGTGAGAATCCTAACTTCTCCGCTTCCAGAATACGTTGCTCGATACGGTTGACAGGACGGATCTCTCCCGACAAACCGACTTCACCGCACATACAGACACCTTGTTCGATACTGATATCCAGACTCGATGAAAGGATCGCACTGATAACAGCTAAATCTATCGCAGGATCGTTTACCTTCAAACCACCGGCAATATTCAGAAAGACGTCTTTCTGTATCAACTTAAATCCGGCACGTTTCTCCAGGACGGCCAGAAGCATATTCATTCTCCGAAGATCGAATCCGGTCGCACTACGTTGCGGAGTCCCGTAGACAGCAGAACTGACCAATGCCTGTGTCTCAATCAGGAAAGGACGTATCCCTTCGATGGCTGCAGCAATCGCCACACCGCTCAACCCTTCATGGTTTTGTGTCAGCAATAACTCTGACGGATTGCTGACTTCACGCAAGCCATCCTGACGCATTTCATAAATACCCAGTTCCGCCGTGCTACCGAAACGGTTTTTAATGCTCCTGAGGATGCGGTACATATAATGCTGATCGCCTTCGAACTGAAGAACCGTATCGACGATATGTTCCAATACTTTCGGTCCGGCAATACTTCCTTCTTTATTAATATGGCCTATCAACAAAACAGGCACACCACTTTCTTTGGCATATTTCAGGATTGCAGCACTACACTCACGCACCTGCGATACGCTACCGGGAGAAGATTCTACGATCTCCGTATAGATTGTCTGGATAGAATCTATGATTAATAAATCAGGTTGTACGTTGCGTGCCTGGATAAATATTTGTTCCAGATTCGTTTCACTCAGGATAAAACATTCCGGATTTTCGTGAGCGATACGATCGGCACGAAGTTTCAGTTGCCGGCTACTTTCCTCGCCGGATACATATAATGTTTTCAAATTATTCAGCCTCAAAACAGTCTGCAAAACCAGGGTAGACTTACCGATACCCGGCTCACCGCCGATCAGTACCAATGAACCTTTGACCAAACCGCCTCCCAGGACACGATTCAGTTCTTCGTCTTTCAAATCAATTCGGGTTTCTTCTTCGGATGTAATGTCACGCAACAAAACCGGACGGATTTTTCCTGTTTCCGTAATACCGGGAATAATACGTTTTGCTGCAGGTTCTTTAGTAGCTACGATCTCTTCCACATAGGTATTCCACTCGCCGCAATTCGGACATTTACCGATCCATTTAGGAGAGTCTGCTCCACAATTGGAGCAGACGTATACTGTTTTTGTCTTAGCCATACATCTTTAAGATTTGGCGTAAAGATAGGAAAAGTTAGCCAAATAAGTCGAGTGTAAGTTGTTTCTTCTCCGCCTCCAGCTTACGCAGGTGGCGCTTGCCTTGCGGAGTAACGATTTCCATTTTATCAAAACGGGTACGAATCACAGTGGTCACGGTATAGCTGATATTGATCGTCTCGCCCATCTCACTTAATTTACGAGCAATCTCCAGTACACAATCGATGCACATACCGCTTGTAAAAGATATCTTTTCATCGAACATCTGCTTTTTGAAATCTTCATCGCACATGTAGAAGTCGATCGTCTCGCCACCTTTGTTATAAATACCTTTCCAACGATAACGACTATCCTTCAATACCGGCGAGATAATCTCAATGGTAGCTTTATTATCTTTGACAGTCGGCAGGTCATCCGAACGAAGAATAAAGTAATCAAACTGTTCGCGCTTCACCTCCAAGGAGCCGGAACGGCTACGATTTTTATCATTTAATTCACGTACATTGATCTTCGTTACTTTGGGATATCCACGCAACGCTTCGTAAAAGTTGGATTTATATTTACAGAACTTCGGCCAGGATGCCAACAATTCCACCAGTTCGCGAGGTATCAAAGCCCCCGCCTGTTTCAATTTAAGCGAACGTTTCAATAAGGAGATTTCCTTCTGCATATCCTCTTCGTCGGCATTCGTCCTGTCGACTAAAGGTTGACCGCCGACAGACAATGTCGGCCTGGTTAAAACCTGCATCAGAATATTCAATACTACTGAGATAGAGCGCGAACTCTCGCCTGCTATCGGCCATACGACCCGGTATCCGCCTTCCTGCGAAAAGGGTTCACAATGGGCAGTCATCTTCACGTCCAGTACATCTGCCAACACACGCAGCATGGAAAGTATCTCTTTCTCACAGCGATGTTTGACCCAGGCATCCATATAACTGGACTTATCGTTAAATGAATAACGTAATTCAAGTTTGTTGTCAAACTTTATCATAAAGTCATCGTGTTATTTGTCCTAATTCCTGCTAATTATTTCACGGGTTGTTCTTTCGGTTTACGGTCGAAGAACGGGTTTTTTGAAGAGGCGCTGACCGGAATGGCCATCACACTCCTGCTCTCTCCCAGCCATCCCAAACGTTGGGCTGCCAGACCAGCACTGAACATAACACGGGTATCCAGACGCAAATCGGATGCGGTTGCACAAGCCGAGCCGATAGCAATACCCAAATCGACAGAGTTGATAGCACACGGTACTTCTGCCGGCTTCTCTACGCAGGTTTCAAAACCGCAATGAGCACAGTTAAGCCCTTGTACCTGTTGCCGTGTACCCAATATCACGATTGCTTCCGCACTTAAAATATTATCTGCATCACGCAAAATGAACTTAAATCCGGTCTCTGCCGCCAGGTTCAGCATCTCGTCAGACAAACGTTGTATATCTTCGCCGGTAACCATTGCTATTTCTATAATATCGATCCCCTTCCCCTTGGGAGCCGTACGGGCAGCCGTCATCATCTGACAGACAGCCTCTAACACATGTTCGTGCCGTATTTCTCTTTCGTTCTGTATCATCTTTTTATTGGTTTAGCAGGAACAAAGATACACTTTTACTCGCTTTCGAGTTCAAGATTAGTCATCTTTTCTGTAATCATGAACGGATAATCGGGATATTCATACAAGCTGAAACGCGGTTCCGTCTTTCCTTCGCAATAATTCCAGATGCTGCGATATTCTTTCACGTCCTCTCCCATCTCTTCCAATTGCCTCAAATAAGCAGCCACCGACTTATTCTCTACAATATATACTTGCCCCAGCTTATCGATGATCGGACTATGGCGACGGCCTGTATCATGATCAAACTTCAGGATGCGCTTCCCTTCGGCCGTTAATCCTACGGTTTTAAATGTCATACTTTTACCTATTGCTGGAAGATTCAGAACATTACGGTCTGTGGCTGCGAACAACAGATGATTCTCACGCAGGAAATTATATAGTTTCCTGCCTAAAGGACGTTTATTGGTCACTATATCGTCCAGTTCTGCCAGCTTATCATCGGGTACTCTACCGAAAATCTTCTCTTCATGTTGTTCCTGGAGCGAACGGCTGTTTGGAGTAAAAACAGCATAATTTTCATGGAAGCCTTTCACCGAGAACGTATAATAACATATCACACCGGCAGAATTGAGCGTCTGCCGTAATTTGGCAGTATGTCCGCGGCGGGAAGCAGCAACCGTATAAACCAACTGGTTCGTGATCACCCATCCGGCATCGAGTATCGCCTTTATAGCACGTTTAGCTTCAGGAGTCACTTCCAAAGGGGATTGAAAATGTGTTTGAACAATAAACTGGGAAACTCCGACAGTCGATGCTTTTTCCTTGAACTCTTTAAGGATAGATACCAGTTCGTCGGTAATTCGCAAAGGTAGATAAGCAAGCAAACGTGACCCCAAACGGACTCGTTGCAATTCGGCCAACTTCTCACCTTCCGGACGCAGTTCATTCGCCTTGCGTTTGCGGACCGCCATTTTATATACGGCTTCCAATATTTTACGTAATGTGGCGTTCTGGCTCATCAGGGCATCTCCCCCGGTGATCAGTATATCACGCAACTGTGCGTCTTCTTCAAAATAATGCATTAAACGGCGCAACTTCTTATCCCAGGTCTCTTTCGGTTTCAATGCTTCAAAATCGAAATTAAGACGTTCACTCTGAAAGTCATACATACGTTGACAAGAGGCGCATAAACCTCCGCAGGCCCTTCCCATCGAATCAGGGATCAGAATAGCAACCTCTGGATAACGACGGTGAATATTATGTCCTTCCGGCAAAAGCCATCCGGCTGCATTCGGCTTACCGGCTTCCACGATATCTTCTTTTTCCCAGGCTTTTATACTGCCGTAAGTATCGACCAGTTCATTTGAATAAAGGATATATGAACGGATCGTTTTATCATCATATCCATCTTCTCCGGGATTCAATAACGACAAGTAGTAAGGTGTAACGAAAAACGGCATTCCTTTTTTCCTGGCCCGCGCAAGGAGTTGCATCATTTCTTCCGAAAGGGATTCTCCCAGGAAATAATTCAATTCCGTCGGACTTTTGATTGCCAAAGCCAGATGAAAACGTGCAGTATTCCACCATTCTTTCACCTGGTCATACTTTTCTTCATAAGTCATTTCCGGTGAGAACTGAAAACGGGAAGAAGGAGCGTTCCTACGTTCGATCTTACGGATCAGTCTCTTTATAATACGGTCTTTATTGGCTTCACGTATCGCAATGACATCTTCATCCAATCCTGTAGGCCAGCGATTCATCTGGCGTTTCACCAAAGCACGGTCCGGCTCAACAGTCTCCGGATGTTCTAACAACGTGAACTGATGATAAAGATCTATAAACAGGTCAGGTGAAACCTCTTCCGTCAACTTTCCTGCCAATAATTGCCAGAAATAAGTGATAGTCTGTATAGACATCTCCTCTCCGGTCGAAAGCTCATCTATCGGAGATCCGTCATATTCTATTAAAAGTAAAATACGCTTCGCCACGGCATTCCCCATATTACTGCCACCTCCGTTGATTTCAATCCGGGAAGAAACGAATGAGCGTAGAGCTTCCCTGAACAATTTCACGTTCCGGCTCTCTTCCGCCATTGTCACCAAATGAGGAAAGTCCCTGTTAAACACTTTGAGTAAATAAGAATTGTCGTACGTTAGTTCTTTTCTTTTAATCATAAACATCACTGCTTTTTAGATAGATTAGAATAATATTATAAATCATGCCACTCACCTGGAGAGATTATATCCGGGGATACGGGTTATCAAATCATAAGAAATGGTTGAAGTAGTCCAGACTGTTACACATGTCCACAAATATAACATTTTTAATCGAAAAACTATGAATATCCACTTTTAAAACATTCTAATCGACAAAAAATAAAGAGCAAAATGACATTTCTGTGAGTTTTTAATTACATTTTGATCTCATTTAGGGCATTACACGAGAAAGAGGGTATTTTTACTTTTACACAAACCTTGAAAAATATGCGTTATAATTTGTTTTTATCAAAAACTATTTTTATTTTTGTGACAAGTAATATTTGAGGCTAAAGCCTCTCATTTTTAGGTAAAGGTATTGGTCATTATAAGTATTAAAAAAGTCTACTTGTGAAAGTAGACTTTTTTATTTTATCCAGAACACACCTCTCTTTTGTAACAGAAATGTAACAGTTATTTCACTCTGCCGAAATACCGAATGCCTTCCTTTGCAGAAAATAATTAATTTTGTAAACGATGGAATGAATTGTTCATTTCAAATAAAATAAAAAGACTATGGATATGCCCCGAATTCTTGTTGTGGATGATGAAGAGGACTTGTGCGAAATCCTCAAATTCAATCTGGAAATAGAAGGTTACGAAGTGGATACCGCCTTCAGTGCAGAAGAAGCTTTGAAAAAGGATCTATCTGCTTATCAACTACTTTTACTGGACGTCATGATGGGAGAAATCTCCGGATTCAAGATGGCGAGTATTTTAAGGAAAGAAGAAAACACTTCCAATATCCCGATTATCTTCCTGACAGCGAAAGATACTGAAAACGATATGTTGACAGGCTTTAACCTGGGAGCGGACGATTATATTTCAAAACCATTTTCGATCCGTCAGGTAGTCGCACGTGTTAAAGCCGTGTTACGAAGAACGGCTGAAAAGGAAAAAGTCGATATAAACGAGCGTCTCAACTATGAAACATTAGTGTTAGATACAAAACGTATCAAAGCATCGGTTGACGGCAAAGAAGTACCCCTGACCAAAAAAGAATTTGAAATACTTAAATTACTATTGGAGAATAAAGGGAATGTTTTTTCACGCGAAGAGATACTGTCACGCATCTGGAAAGACGAAGTATATGTGCTGGACCGTACAATAGACGTAAATATTACCCGGTTACGGAAAAAGATAGGCCCTTACGGAAAAAACATTGTTACCCGCCTCGGCTTCGGTTATTGTTTTGAATGCTAATCCTGTTATTTGAATTATGGTAAGAGTAGAAAAGATGAGAAACCGGATGCCGTTCAGTCAACGGCTATTCTGGTCCATTTTTGTGATGTTCCTTGGATTCACTGTTTGTTTTCTGTTGTTTCAATATCAACGGGAACGGGAATTTTCGCAGGAAAAGTTGAATAATGTATTGAGTAACTATAATTACCAATTATTTCGCCGTACCCAGCAAGATGCCGATATTAACAAAGTCGTACAGCAATTCATCGAGGAGATTCCACAGAAAGAGTTACGTGTAACAATTATCGATCCTAACGGTAAAGTGCTATTCGATAATAGCGGAACAGAAGAATTTAATAATCATAACGACCGCAGCGAAGTACGTAAGGCCCGTTTGTATAACGAAGGCTTTGCCATCCGAACCTCCGGATCGACAGGCAGACGATATTTTTATTCGGCCAGCAACATCGGCAGCTATATCTACCGCTCGGCACTCCCTTATGATCCGTATGTGCAAAGTGCCTTATCGACAGACAAGGACTTCATATATTTTATGATATTGATGACCCTGATTTTTTTCTTTGTCCTCTCCCGTTTCACTTTCAGTATCGGCCGGACCATCTCCAAATTACGAGATTTTGCCCTGAATATTGAAAAAGACCGGATACCGGAGACTGATTATACCTTTCCCAATGATGAACTAGGCGATATTTCAAAGAACATCATCACTTTATATCATCAACAGCAAAAGGCAAAAGACGAACTCTCTATGGAGCGTGAAAAGCTGATAAAACATTTCCAATATGCCAAAGAAGGGTTTGCCATGTTTACACCCGAAGGGAAAGAGATCCTGTCGAATATTCTTCTCATTCAGTTCTCGAACGTTATCTCCGACAGTCAGATACGGCAAGCCGAGGAAGTGATAGAGATCCATGAGTTGGAACCGATCAAGGCATTTCTGAATAAAAATATTCCTAATACGAATCGTAAACGCAAGGTTTTGCGTGAATCTGTCACCATCGATAAGAACGGAAAAATATTCCTGATCGAATGTATCCTGTTCCTGGATAACAGCTACGAGATCTCCATCAATGACATTTCGCGCCAGGAAGAGGAAAGCCGGATGAAACGTCAGCTTACACAGAACGTAGCACACGAGTTGAAAACACCCGTCAGCAGCATTCAGGGATATCTGGAAACGATCATCAGCAATCCGGAACTCACTTCCGACAAACGTCAGTTTTTCCTGGAACGTTGTTACTCACAAAGTACCCGCCTGACAGGATTATTACGGGATATTTCTGTTCTGAACCGTCTGGACGAAGCTTCCGACATGTTCGATCTGTCTGATATAAACATTCCGAAACTGATCGCAGAGATCCAAAAGGAATGCTCAAAAGAGATGGAAGAAAAACAGATTACTTCCGAGATTATTTTGCCCGGTGATCCTACGATACACGGTAATTATTCATTATTATATTCTATCTTCCGGAATCTATATGACAATTCAATTGCTTATGCCGGAGAAGGAAGCCGGATCACGGTAAACTGTTATAAGGAAGATCCTAAATTCTATTATTTCAGCTTTGCAGATAACGGTGTCGGTATTTCAGAAGAACATATCAACCGGATCTTTGAAAGATTCTACCGGGTGGATAAAGGACGCAGCCGGAAAGTCGGAGGAACCGGATTAGGATTGTCTATCGTTAAAAACGGAGTCAATTTCCATAAAGGACAGATCTCTGCAAAAAGCAGCCCGGGGAAAGGAGTCACTTTCTTCTTTACCCTGAAGAAAAAATTATAAACATAAATTACATGTATATATAGTATATAAATGTGTCGTATTTTATATCTTCGCGCCCTATTTTTCTTAAAAGATAAGGCAAAGATGAATATAAAAGATTTGACATGCGGTCTGGATTTCGGAACATCCAATTCCATTATATCACTCACAGACAAAGCAACACGGAAGGAAGTATTTTCATACAGCACCAGTTCCATTCTGTACTTTCCGGACACAAATGAAATGAAATACTATGTGGGAAAAGAAGCCCACAATAAATACATAGAAGAAGAAATGACCGGGCGTCTGCTGAAATCCGTCAAGACGCTGCTCCGTCAGGACAAATTTCTTTCTACCTGGATATCCGGTAAAAGAATGACGCCCGATCAGCTCGTCACCTGCATCATCCGCCATCTGAAAGAAAAAGCGGAAGCCTTTACCGACACAGAAATAACCGATGTGATACTCGGAAGACCTGCTGTTTTCTCTGAAGACATAAAACAGGAAAATCTCGCTGTCAATCGCTTGACGCTTGCCGCCCGCAATGCAGGTTTCAAAAATATCAAGCTGCAACTGGAACCAATCGCTGCTGCCCTCTCCTACGAACAACAACTCGATCATAGTGAAAATGTACTGGTAGCTGATCTCGGCGGCGGTACGTCCGATTTTACCATTATGAACCTGTCGCCCGGGAAAATCCGGAAAGAAGACCGCAAAGACGATATCATTGCTCATGGCGGTGTCTATATTGGCGGTGACCTGTTTGATTCGGAAATCATGTGGTACAAAGTGACTCCTCACCTGGGCCGCGGTGCCAAATATCAATCCTACGATAAGGAAATTGAAGTTCCCTCCATCCTTTACCGTGAACTGAAAAACTGGGAAAGGACATTTATGCTGAAAGAAAGTAAGCTGCGCCGTTCGATGGATAGTTACTATCATCTTTCAGGTAACAATCCCAGAATAAACAATGTCAGGGTTTTAATAGACAATAACTATGTATTCTCCCTATTCAAAAGAATCGAACAGTCCAAGATAAACCTCTCGGACGGAAAAGAAACTACGATAGACTTTGAAAAGGATGCTATCAGCATACACGAACCTTTCACACCATCCGAGTTCGCCACGATCATCGAACGACATACGAACGAGATCGAGCAATACCTCCGCAAGATGCTCGAAACAGCCAAATACAAAGCCGAGGATATCGATTCGGTTTTCATCACAGGCGGCAGTAGCCTTGTTATTCCGGTAAGAGAAATTCTTTATCGTATCTTCGGAGAGGATAAGATACGCACAGGGAATACATTTAATAGTGTGGCATACGGGTTATCGCTCAGTTACTAATCTCTAATAGATATCAAAACAAAGGCTATACGAAAAACTCATCGATGCTTTTCATATAGCCTTTAATTATACCTTTGATTTTCTATCAACGTTCGGATATCGAAACATAAGTCGCTTCTTCCAGAACATTCTTATAAGCCGGACGGATGATACGTTTACCGTCGAAGTGCAGCTCTTCGATACGGTGGGCAGTCCAACCGACAATACGTGCCATAGCGAATAGCGGTGTATAGATTTCCTGCGGCAGACCGATCATTTCATAGACAAAGCCGGAATAGAAGTCTACGTTTGAAGAAACACGCTTCTTCGTTCCTTTATGCTTCGCAAAACATTCTATAGCACGTTCTTCCAGTAACTCCAGGAAGGCGAACTCTTCTTCGCGTCCTTTTTCCTTTGCCAGATCGCGGGCCAGTTCTTTAAGTACGACGGCACGCGGATCGGAAATGGTATAGACGGCATGACCGATACCATAAATCAAACCGGTTTTATTATAGGCTTCTTTATTCAGCATACGCATAAAATACGTATCTATTTCATCTACATTCTTCCAATCGCCGATGTTCTCTTTCAGGTGATGGAACATATCGACAACCTGAATATTGGCTCCACCATGCAACGGGCCTTTCAGCGAACCGATACCAGCCGCAATGGAAGAATAAGTATCAGTTCCTGTCGAACTGGTTACGCGAACCGTAAAGGTCGAGTTGTTACCACCGCCATGTTCAGCCTGTAAAACAAGCAATAAATCCAATGTACGGGCATCCAGTTCGGTAAAGTCTTTCTTCAGCATGTGCAGGAAGTTCTCTGCAAGCGAAAGATTTTCGTGCGGGTGGCGAATATGCAACGAACGGCCGTGTGTACTATGACGGAAAATATTATAAGCATAAGCTATTATGGTCGGGAACCGGGAGATCAGTTCAATAGACTGACGCATCAGGTTGTCACGGGAGGTATCGTCCGGATTCGGGTCGAAAGTATACATTTCCAGTACGCTACGAGCCAATATATTCATAATATTCTGGCCTTCCAGATCGAGAATATTCATCTTTGTTTTCTGTTCCAGCGGCATGTTGTCGCAGATCAGTCCTTTGAAAGATTCCAATTCCTCCTTATCGGGTAATTTGCCGGAAAGAAGCAGATAAGCAACCTCCTCAAAACCGAAACGTTTTTCCTTGATCAGGGCATGTGCTAGATCTTCGACATCATAACCTCTGTAAAACAATTTCCCGGGGATGGCTTTCAAACCGCCGTTATCCGGCAGACGTTCGTAACCGACCACATTACCTATCTTGGTCAATCCGACCAATACGCCGCTGCCGTCTTCATTGCGCAGACCGCGTTTCACGTTATACATCGGGAACAGTTCATTATCAATCTTGCAGGCATCCTTCGACGCATCCGACAGCTTATAAATAAGATATTCTTTTTTCATCACGAATTATTTTTACGAGGTTACAATAAAGATATGATACAATCACCAAATTCCTTGGTGCCAAGAGTTTTTCCTTCCGGCATAAAGCGTGCCAGGTCATTCGTTGCTTCTCCTTTTGAGAATGCTTCTTCCATAGCAGCAGTGATCAGTCCGGCCGCTTTATCCCAGCCCATATATTCAAGCATCATCACGGATGAGAGCAAGAGGGATGACGGATTCACGATATTCTTTCCGGCAATATTGGGAGCCGTACCGTGGGTTGCTTCAAAAATAGCATAACCACTGTCGTAGTTAATATTGGCACCCGGTGCAATGCCTATGCCGCCAACCATCGCTGCTAACTGGTCCGATATATAATCGCCATTCAGATTCAGAGTTGCGATAACCGAATACTCTTCGGGAATCAACAGGGTGTTTTGCAGGAAAGCATCTGCTATCACATCCTTGATGATCACTTTTCCGGCAGCAGTCGCTTCAAACATCGCTTTAACGGCTTCAGCTTCGCCTTTTTCCTTTTTGATCTTTTCATATTGCGGCCAGGTGAATGTCTTATCTCCGAACTCGCGTTCTGCAAGAGCATATCCCCAGAGCTTGAAACCACCTTCGGTAAATTTCATGATATTACCTTTATGCACCAGCGTTACGCTCGGTAATTTATTCGTCAGAGCAAATTCGATAGCGGCACGTACCAGGCGTTCGGTTCCTTCTACAGAGACAGGCTTCACACCGAACGAAGACGTTTCCGGGAAGCGGACTTTCGTCACTCCCATTTCTTCCGTCAGGAACTTCAGGAATTTAGCAGCTTCCGGCGTTCCCTGCTGCCATTCGATACCGGCATAAATATCTTCCGTATTTTCACGGAAGATGTACATATCCACTTTCTGCGGCTCTTTTACCGGAGAAACAACCCCTTTGAACCAACGGACAGGGCGCAGGCAGACATACAGGTCGAGTGTCTGGCGCAAAGCGACATTCAGGGAACGGATACCGCCACCGATCGGAGTAGTCAGCGGTCCTTTTATACCGACCATATATTCGCGGAAGGCATCCATTGTTTCTTCTGGTAACCAGCTGCCTGTTTTATTAAATGCTTTTTCACCAGCCAGGACTTCTTTCCATTCTATGGAGCGTTTACCACCGTATGCTTTTTCAATAGCGGCATTGACAATCTTCTGACTGACCGGGGTGATCTCTGCTCCTACACCGTCACCTTCTATATAAGGAATAACCACCTTGTCCGGGACAATCAGGCGGCCGTTTTGTTTTGTTATTTTATTCATTGTGATAGTTTATTAATGTGCTACATTCAATGCCGACCCGGCTTTGAACCATTTGATCTGTAAATCATTGTACGTATGATTTACGGGGAATGACTCCTGTGTGCCGTCCGCATGATACAAGATAGCTGCCAAAGGTTTACCCGGCGCAAAGTCTTTCAGACCGACGATAGAGATATGATCGTTTTCGCGGATCTTATCATAGTCTTCCTTATTTACAAAGGTCAGGGCCAGCATGCCCTGTTTTTTCAGGTTCGTCTCATGGATACGGGCAAAACTCTTGGCAAGGATCACCTTCACATTCAGGAAGCGGGGTTCCATTGCCGCATGTTCGCGGGATGAACCTTCACCATAGTTTTCCTCAGCAACCACAATGGACGAAATACCTTTCGCCTTATACTGTTTGGCAACAGCAGAAACAGCCTCATATTCATTATTCAACTGATTCAACACTGCATTCGTCTGGCCGTTGAAAGCATTCACTGCTCCCATCAGCATATTATCGGAAATATTTTCCAGATGACCACGGAAACGCAGCCACGGACCGGCCATCGAAATATGGTCTGTCGTACATTTACCGGACGCTTTTATCAAAAGCGGCATTTCCAACAGGTCATTTCCGTCCCACGGGGCAAAAGGCTGCAAGACCTGCAAACGATTTGATTCGGGATTGATATTTACTTCCACATTCTTTCCGGTCGGAGCCAGATAACCGTTGTCTTTGACATCGAAACCATCAGGTGGAAAATCCGTACCCTGCGGTTCACGGAGTTTAACTTCACGACCGTCTTCGGTCTTCAATGTATCTGTCAGCGGATTAAAGCAAAGGTCTCCTGCAATTGTCAAGGCAAGTGTCAGTTCCGGAGAAGCGACAAAAGCATGTGTGTTCGGATTTCCATCTGCACGTTTGGCGAAATTACGGTTAAAGGAGGTTACAATAGAATTCTTTCGGGTGTTATCGTCGGTATGACGTTTCCACTGTCCGATACACGGGCCACAAGCATTTGCCATGATCGTTGCACCGATCTTTTCAAAGTCACCGATAATACCGTCACGTTCGGCTGTGTAACGGATCTGTTCCGAACCCGGATTGATAATCAACGGAGAAGCGACAGGAATCTTATCTTCAAAAGCCTGACGGGCAATGGAGACAGCACGGCTCAAGTCCTGGTAAGAAGAGTTGGTACACGAACCGATCAGACCGACTTCCATCTTACGCGGATAACCGTTAGCCTTCACTTTAGCAGCAAATTCAGAGATAGGTGTCGCTGCATCCGGAGTGAACGGACCGTTGATATGCGGTTCCAGTTCCGATAGGTCGATCACGATTACACGGTCGTAATATTCATCCGGCTGTGCCCTCACTTCCATATCGGCTTCCAGATAATCCTGAATAGCGTCGGCCCAGGCGGCAACCGTATCACGTCCGGTGGCACGCAGATAAGTAGCCATATTCAGGTCGTAGGGGAATAATGAAGTAGTTGCTCCGACTTCGGCCCCCATGTTACAGATCGTCGCTTTTCCCGTAGCGGAAATAGAGGAAGCACCTTCACCGAAATATTCGATAATGGCATTCGTCCCGCCTTTCACTGTCAGAATTCCTGCCAATTTCAAGATGACATCTTTTGGAGAAGCCCAGCCATTCAGACGTCCGGTCAGTTTAACACCGATCAGTTTCGGCATCTTCAGTTCCCATTCCATACCGGTCATTACATCGACCGCATCAGCGCCACCGACACCAATGGCAACCATTCCCAAACCTCCGGCATTCGGCGTATGGGAATCTGTCCCCACCATCATTCCGCCGGGGAATGCATAATTTTCCAGCACAACCTGGTGAATAATGCCAGCTCCGGGCTTCCAGAAACCGATTCCGAACTTATCGGATACGGATTTAAGGAAATCATATACTTCGCTGTTCCCCTTGGTCGCTGTTTCAATATCCGCTTTCGCCCCGATATTTGCCTGGATCAGATGGTCGCAATGAACGGTAGCAGGAACAGCCGATTTGTCTTTTCCAGCATTCATAAACTGCAACAATGCCATCTGCGCTGTCGCATCCTGCATCGCCACACGGTCGGGACGGAAGTTCACATAATCATCTCCGCGCCTGAACAAGCGGAGTGCTTCTTCATCATATAAATGAGCATATAAGATTTTCTCGGCCAAAGTCATCGGACGACCGATCTTTTCGCGGGCCGCATCTACCCGTTTCGGGAAATTGGAATAAAAGCTTCTCAGCATTTCAATGTCGTACACCATATTATAATCCTATTAGTTGTTTGTTTATCAGAATGCTTGTTTGTATGCAAATAAAACGATTCATTGCCATAAAGAATGTAATATAGATGACAGCTATCGTTTTGCAATTCTATTTTCTCATTAACAAATGTATATATAAATAAAACACCTTTTATTCAATAATGTCTATGAGACCATAGAGGATATCTATACAAATAAAAAGTTCGCCTTACGTTCATTTATAAAACGCGCGGCGAACTTATTTTGTTCAATAGATATTAACGAATATGTATGTTTATTGTTTTTTAGATTCCTTCCACCTGTCGGCATAACTGTGCAAAATAGAAGCAATCCCTTCTCCGATCCGTACATAATCACCCTGTTTCAGGTTTGCCAGCGAAGCGCGGATCGACCATTCGGGAGCATCGAAGCCACCTCCGTTCAAGAGGACGAGCGCAGTTTCCTGTGCCAGCCGGAATACGACATCGACCGGTTCGTAATTGGCTTTCAGATATTCTACAAATTCATCTCCGTAGAACTTCTTTGCCCAGACCTCCATATCTATCTCACTGTAATAACCGGCACGAAGAGGATCATCCAGCAAAGTAAAGCCTGTACTTTCCCAAAGCGTATGCAGGCGTTCATGGATAATTTCCACCATTCGCGACTGATACAGATTCTCGGTATCCAGGATAGAGAAGGAAGCAAACAAAGCCATCTGTGTCTGTTGCGGCAGGGAAAGACCGGCTGTATGATTAAGTGCAACCTGGCGGCTGTCGGCAACCATACGGTCGATGAACTTCATCTTCGACGGGTCGAGCATGATGCTGCTGTAACGTTTTGTCAGTGCTGCTTTCTTATCGTCCGGTAATTCAGTGATCATCCGGTCGTAAATATTCTTTTCGTGTAAAGAGACTACAGCCAGACGCCAGCCTGTGGCTCCGAAGTATTTGGAGAAAGAATAGACACACAAGGTGTTGTCCGGCAATTCCGCCATCAGGGAACGGAAACCGGGAACATAAGTGGCATACACATCATCGGTAATGATCATCAGGTCGGGATTGTAATTGGTTACGATATCGACCAGACGTTCCGTCAGTCCGTGTGTCAGTGCGTAAGAAGGCGGGTTACTCGGATTGACGATAAAGGCAGCCTTAACCGATTTATCTTTCAATATATCCAGGTCCTTTTCCTGATACTGCCAGGTATGATAGCCGTCACCCGTCATTTTCAATGCATGTATCTCTGTTACATCAAACAGGTAACGTGCCTGTTCGGGTATTTCGATATACGGTGTAAAGACCGGGGCGAACAAGACGATCTTATCTCCTTTATTCAACAGGAAGTTCTGTTGCAGGGAATCAAAAATGTAACACATGGCTGCCGTTCCGCCTTCAGTAGCAAACAGGTCGAATTTCCCTTCAGGGGGAAGGTTGTTGCAAAGAGCCTGATCCAGATAGTCACGGACTAGGACTTCCGTATATTTCAAGATACGGTCGGGGATCGGATACTGATCACCTATTACACCTTCCGCCCATTCATGGACGAGATCATTTTCATCGATACCTTTTTCACGTACCATATAATTATAAGTATCGCGTAAAAGCTTGGAACCCGGCGTTCCCTCGTGCTTATCGAGGAACTCCCGGAAACGATAGGCAATACTCGGTTTCTGGGGAACACCGGCAAGGCCGACCATTCCATCTTCCAGCTTAGTCCCCCGGCGGCATTCTTCCAAACCGAACTGGCCAAGCAGGAAAAAGGCTTCGCGGGGTGTGGTGGCGATCCAGTTCGGGTTGCCGCGTCCGGCATTCAACATGATGTGTGTGCTTTTACGTGCACTTTCATCGGCCAGGTCGATCAGGATATCTTTTAATTCGAATGGACTGATCTCCGACATCTTCTTTTCGTATTCACGGGTAACTACGATTTTCTTTTTATCTTCCATATTATATATAATGTATAATTAATGCTTGTTTTTACCAGATTTACTCTTATGAAAAGAGTATGTTCTCTCCTAAGCCGAAGCCAGTGCCACTCTAGTGGCAGAGTTATGCCATAGTAGTGGCAGAGTTGTGCCAAAGGCATGGCAGAGTCTTGCCATAGTAATGGCACTGGCCCGTTATCCCTACATCAACAACACGATTACTACTCCCCAGATAATTAAAAGAGTATTACCTACCGCATAGGTAACAGTATAACCTAATGCCGGTGTCTGGCTCTCCACCGCATCTTCCACGGCACCGAGGGCGGCAGTTGTCGTTCGTGCACCGGAAGTACAGCCAAGAGTGATGGCCGGATGGAATTTAAAGAGATAACGTCCCATAAGGACACCGGCAATCAACGGGATAGTCGTTGCCAAAGCGCCGATAACAAACAGGCTCACCCCTACTTCCTTAAACCCGGTCACAAAACTCGGACCTGCCGTAATCCCGACCACGGCAATGAACATATTCAGTCCGACATTATTCAACACCCAAAGTGAAGGCTCCGGAATGCGTCCGAATGTCGGATGTTTGGAGCGAAGCCATCCGAATACCAACCCGGCAATCAACGCCCCGCCACTCGTACTCAGGCTGACAGGAATATCCCCGAAGTGGATAGCCAGCGAACCGATTATACCACCGATAAAGATACCCAACCCGACAAAGATCATATCCGTCTGGTTCGTAGGTCGATCGGCATATCCCAAAGTAGCAGCCGCCTCATTCACTTCCAGCTTTGTCCCGACCAGTTCGAGCATATCGCCCGGATCGATCCGGGTCGCAGCCAATACCGGAATACTGATCCCGGCACGTTTGATACTCTTGATACTGACACCATGCATCACCTTTTCCTTGCGGAGTTGTGCCACCGTCATGCCTGCAAACTTCTTGCGGGAGATCAATACAGGTAATGTCTCTGCAGGAAAATCCAGCAAATCGATATCATTCACTTCATCCCCTATCCAGTCTTCCTCACCGATCACAAACTCACGCCGTCCGCTCAAGACAACTTCATTTCCTTTCTGGAGCATCAGGTCCGGCTTCACATCATAAATAACATTATTGATACGGACACGCTCCACAAACAGGCGGCGCCCCTGACCTTCCAGATAATCCTCCAGTTCCTGTACGGTCTTTCCGGCACCGAACCAGTCATTGCTTATCTTATAAGCCCGGAAAGTGATAGGACGTGCTGCAGGCATAAATCCGGGCTGCTCACTTTCGTCATCATTTCCCATCCTGGCCTCCAGTTCTTTACAAGCCTTTTTCACGGATGCCAGTCCACCCAGCAGACGGGGAGCCACGTCACTCATGATCCAGGCAGAACCCGCCGTACCGAAAATATACGACACGGCATAAGCCACCGGCATCACGTTGATCATAGCCGTTTTATCGGCATCGCTCAGGCTTCCCTGATTGATCGTATCTTCCGCTACTCCCAATACGGCCGAAATAGTCTGTGAACCGGCCAGTAACCCGGCAGCTTCGCCCGCATTATATCCCATCAGTTTGGCAAGAATGAAAGGAATGAACAAACAGAACAGGCACATCAATGCTGCAAAAAGCATCTGCGGAAGCCCTTCCTTCTTCAGTCCCCGAAAGAACTGCGGTCCTACGCTGTAGCCGACAGCAAACAGGAACAAAAGAAAGAATACCGATTTAATTGGTGCACCGATCTCTATATGCAATTGTCCGATCAATACTCCGACCAGTAGAACACTGGTAACTGTCCCCAAAGAAAACTTCCCTATTTTAAATTTACCGATCCAGAAGCCCAATGCCAGTGTAAGAAAAATGGCCAGTTCCGGATAATGTTTGAGTAAATCTGCAAACCACTCCATATATTAATTGTTTGGCGTTAATATTAAGACATACGATATGTCCGGTTTTATTGTGGTAAATGGAACAGTATCCACAAGGAAGTTGTTCCGGCCGATTCAATTAAGAGAATATAAAATCCATCTTATTTTAAATAATTTTCTATCTTTGTCCCCGCTTTGGTGATACGATAACATTCCGTTAATCGTATAAAAGGGAATCCGGTTTGAATCCGGAACAGTGCCCGCTACTGTGAAGCCCGATAATAAGGAAAGCATTCTTACACCACTGTCCGATACAAGGATGGGAAGGTCGCTTTCCGGGCAAGTCAGGAAACCTGCCAAGGTTTATTTATATCGTATTCCCCCGGGGTCAGGAGAATGATAAAACATACGGACAATCTCTTTTTGATAAAAGAAAATGTTTACCGACAGCCGGTATTGTGGCTTGTCGTATTCGTTCGTTACCTTTTAATTTACATTATATGAAACATTTACTATTACTTATTGCTTGTATGCTCGCACCTATGTGCTGGGCACATGACGGCGAGAACTTCAAGGCATCCGACATGCTGGCCTCCATGCAACCGGGTGACAAAGCCGCCTTATTAATGGTACATTTCGGTACCACGTATGACGACACCCGTGCTCTCACCATCGACGCGATCAACCGGAAAGCGCAAGAAGCCTTCAAAGACATGGAAGTACGCGAAGCCTACACTTCCCGCATCGTAGCACGCCGCCTGAAAGCCCGCGGTATCGAAAAACTGAATCCGGTCGAAGCGCTGGAAAAACTGAAAGCAGACGGATATACTCATATCCTCATCCAGTCTACCAACATTATCGAAGGGGTGGAAATGGAATCGCTTCGCAAAGACATTGCACCGCTGGAAAAGAATTTCAAAGAGGTACGTATCGGCAACCCGCTGCTTTATACACCGCATGACTTTGAAGATGTGATAGCAGCCGTAGCAAAGAACGGAGCCAAAGAAGGCGCGACGGTTCTTGTCGGACACGGAACGTATACACCAGCCACGGCACAGTACGCCATGATGGATTATATGCTGCAATCCAAAGGATATACCGATTACCATGTAACCACCGTAGAAGGCTATCCTTCTTTCGATGATATGGTAGCCAAACTGGATGCCAGCGGTGTAAAGAAAGTACTGCTGATGCCTTTTATGTTTGTAGCAGGCGACCATGCCAACAACGATATAGCAGGCGATATGAAGCAGGAACTGGAAAGCAAAGGTTACCAGGTGTCTGTCTTTATGCAAGGATTAGGACAAAATCCGGATATCCAGAAACTATTCATCGATCATGCCAGGTTTGCGGCCAAACATAAAATGGTCAATATCACTGAAAAGAAAAAACAATACGCTGCTGAAAAGGACTAAGTTCAAGCACAAAACTAAATGTTCAGAAAAATACTAAAACTTACACATAAGATACTCGGATTACTTCTGAGTATCTTATTTCTGATGTGGTTTCTTTCAGGTATAGTAATGATCTATCATTCATTTCCCAGAGCATCACAACAGGATAAATTAGAAAGGCAACAGGTTATCGACGGAAATTTGCCGGATATGGAAACTCTTCTGTCCGTTCTTCCCGATTCAGCACAGGTCCGTTCACTCTCCATGGAAATGTATTTTGACCGGCCTGTGGTTCATTTTCGGGGAAAGAATACGCCCGAAACACTCTATGCAGACTCTCTGCAACCAGTCGAAGCAATAAATGACGAAACTATCGAGCGGACTGCAGCACAATGGTGCTCATCTCCGATCCTGCGTGTGGATTCGATGTATAAGCTGGATCAATGGATTCCTTTCGGACGGTTGCGCGAAGAGTTCCCCATCTATAAATATACATTTGCGGATGATGGCCGCCATGAACTCTATATTTCTTCAAAAACAGGGCGCGTCCTGCAATTCACCGACAAAGACCAGCGCTTATGGGCGTGGCTCGGAGCCATTCCCCACTGGGTTTACTTCACATCGCTCCGCCAGAATCAGGTTGCCTGGATCAACTTCGTGAAATGGAGTTCCGGCATCGGTTGTATCATGTGCCTGGCAGGATTGATCCTTTCCATACAACTGGCCTGGCGCAACCGCCATAAGAAGTTATTTTCCCCTTACAGGAAAAGATGGTTCAAATGGCATTATGTCAGTGGATTGATCTTCGGCATTTTCACCATTACATTCGCTTTCAGCGGAATGATGTCGTTAATGGATATTCCCGACTGGATGAAAAAAGCTCCGAAAGAAAAGCAGGATATGTCACGCCGCATCCCGTGGGGCGGATCGGAAGGACGTTTTGTCGCCTCTGCCTATCATCTGGATTACCGGAAAGTACTGGAGGCGGTCGACAGTGTAAAAAGCATCGAATGGGCAACCTGGCAAAAGTATCCTTACTACAGGCTTACCACCGATTCGCAAACAATCAATATCGATGCGACCGATACAACAGCAATCCGGGTTTTCCTCCTGACCGAAGATATGGTACGGAAAGAGGCGGTTAAAATGTATGGAGACAGCATCCCCTATAAATTAGATTTACTTACAGAATACGACCAGGATTATTACGGACGCAAAAAAGATCGTACGCAGTTGCCGGTCTACCGTATCATCGTCGACGATGAAATGCATACACGCCATTACTATCAGCCGGAAACGCTGATGCAGCGACGGGTAGACGATGACGGCCGGTTACGCCGTTTACTTTACAGCGGTCTTCACAGTCTCAACATCAAATTCCTTACCGACCGTCCGGTACTCTGGAATATCGTTATGTACACTTTACTACTCGGCGGGACATTCCTGTCATTGACCGGGGTCGTATTATCGATCAAATGGATTATCAGAAAGGCAAATAGATTTTTTAAACAAAAAGTATGAGAAAGCAAATTTTACTCTTATCAATGGTTATCGCTTGTCCGTCATTCATGTTCGGACAGAGAAGTATCACCGACTCGATCTTTACCGTCGGCAATGTTGAAATTACAGCTAAAAAGAAACAGGCAACGCCATTACGGGAACAACCGGTCCAATTGCTGAACATGGATGTTCCACTGAAGTTCCTTCCTATCACTGTTACCCGCCTGGACAGCAAGACGCTGGAAAGAAAGCATATCCTGAATATGGAAGATGCCGTACGTTTCCTGCCGGGGGTTACATTGAGCAGCAACCAGCTGGGTGCTTTCCAGCGGTACAGCATTCGTGGTACGTCGGACGCCGTATTCGCTATCGACGGAATCCGTGACGAGCGTACACTGTTAAACACAATGCCGTTCGGCGATCTTTCTTTTGTCGAATCGATAGAAGTAATCAAAGGTCCGGCTTCTATCCTGAGCGGACACTCGGTCATGGGTGGCGTTATCAATATCATAACGAAAAAGGCATCTGCCGATTTCTCGGCAAATGCCAGTATCAGCTACGGTAGCTGGAACCAGAAAGAAGCAACAGTCGGTTTCGGTGGCAAACTGATCGGTCCGGTCAATTACCGTGCAAATATTCATTATGGTACAGGCGATGGTTACCGCGATGTGAATGCTGATCGTTTCTCCGGCCTCTTCGCCCTGGGAGCAGAAATAGGAAAAGGCTATTTCGAAGGAAATATCAGTTTCAATGACGACCATTATACCACGGAGATAGGTGCGGCGCCGACAATGCCGGGAGATATATTTTATGCATCCGATGACAAACTTTATCTACCTAGCGGAGCACTGCACCCCACAGCCGATCCCCATACCGTGTACAACGACTTTGCAAACAATAAGATGCACCGCCGTAACATGGATGTACGTATGCAATATACCCAACCGTTAACTGACTGGATGAAATTCCGTGAAACTCTATCCTACGGACACAGCAATTTGGATTACTGTTGTGTAGAAGGAATGTCATATGTCAGCAGTTCAGACCCTATTTATGATTTGTATTATTTCGATAGAAAAGGGAAAAAAACATATGTAAATCTCGATTCGCTACGATCAGGAGACCCGTTATGTTTTAATCCGGATAATTATTCCATCACAAATACCACCGAACTAACAGGAAAAATCGAAACAGGCTTCATCACCAACAATTATACATTGGGATGGAACTATACCTATTTCGATTATACCAATTATACAGGATATAACAGCGATGATGTTTGGGGACCAGGCAAAAATCAGATACTTCCGGTTGATAACCCTCATATTGTACGTGACTGGTGGGATAGTAAAGTCTCTAAAGCTAGTATTGCCAAATATATCACCAATGGTATCTATCTGCATGATGTCTTCGAGATCAACGATCACTGGAAAGGGATGTTGGGCGGACGTCTTGACATTTACAAATATAAGAGCGCCTCAGCATTGATCGATGACGGACGTCAACATTACGAAAAAGAGAATCGTACAGACTGGAATAAAGTTAGTACTGCTGCTTTTACCTATCGTGGCGGCATCGTCTATCTGCCGATTCCGGCAGTTTCTATCTATGCTTCCGCAGCTTCCTATTTCAAACCGAATAAAACATTTTATGATAAAAATATACTATATATGGGAGCCGATGGAAAACTCTTCAATCCTGATGAAACCGGAGGAGAAGTCTTCAAACCGGAAAGAGGTAATCAGTATGAAGTGGGAGCCCGTTATGAATTGAACCAGTTATTGGAAGTGAATGCCAGTATTTATTACATTCGTAAACATAATGTCGTCAAGACAATCGGTAAAATGTCTACTGAAGAAAATGAAGCTGCTGTAGATAAAAATGTTCAGGCACAAATCGGTCGTGCAGACACCAAGGGTTTTGACATCGATCTTACATTACGTCCTGTCGCTAACCTGCAAATCGTAGGCGGATGCGGATGGTCTGACTATCGTCTGATGAGTAGTTTTCTCAAAAATATAGACACGAATGCGGATTGGTTTAATTTCAGTGAAACAACCGGACAACGCAGCACAGGAGTTCCGCGCGTTACCTTCTATACTTATGCAGACTACACAATCCCTAAAGGTGCGTTGAAAGATCTGTCATTCCACCTGAGCGGAACATTTACAGACCGTATCTACCAGAATATTGCCGATAACTCATATATTCCATCCTGCTACATCGTTGATGCAGGTATTTACTATACCATTAAAAAGTCAATCAACCTGGCTGTAAACGTAAACAATCTCTTTAATAAAGAATACTTTGTAAAGAGTACCGTTTTAGGTAAACCTTGCAATTTTATGGCTACTATCTCTTACAATTTCAGATAAGATCCCGTTACCCTGTGCTTGCATACAGCACAGTATTATATAAGAACGGTCGCTTCTCTTAATATAGGGAAACGACCGTTTTTTATTCAAATAATCAATACTTTATATATCTTTGCAGTTCAAAGTCCAAGTGTGATTAACTCAAAGCTTCTATTTCAGAATACTAATATCCTTATACTATAATATTAATGGAGCAATAACAATAGATATTTTATCTGTTATCAACTAATTATTTATCTCATTCACTTGTATTTTTATTTATATTAATTTATGCACATAAAATGACATTTTGTATATATGCGGAACTGTAACATTGTACTTTTTTTGCATCTACATTCATAAGCGATAGAAATAATAACTAAATCTAGGCCAAAAGATGAAAAGTACGATCAACAATACTTCTTCCGAAGTATCAAATAACCAAATACTGCATGCCGGTTTTGATCTCTTTAATAAACCTGAAGGAACAAAACTAACAAAATCTTGCATATACAATAATATGATTATTTTCATTCTGGGCGGGTCTCTGAAAATAAACTCTCCACATATCAAAATGAAGTTTATTGAAGAACCTTATATGTTATTTCTTAAAATGTTCGATAATTGTACCTATGAGATTGCCCCATGCTCAAAAGTCCTGCTTTTTACCTTCGATAGCCTGACTATCGACGAGCTTTTGAGTTTCCAGGCCAAATATGACCTGCTGCCTGAATCGACATTCGAATGGATCGAATTGAAGATAATCGAACCTTTATACAGTTTCTTGAAACTCCTCATTCAGTATCAAGAGAATAATTACCTGGACTATAAACTGTACGCCTCCAAAAGAGATGAAATGTTCTATCTTCTTAAAAGAATATACACAAAAGAAGAACTAGGTAATTTTTTCTATTTGCTGGTCAACCATACCACAGACTTCGAGAGACATGTTGCAGCAAATTATATGAAAGTAAAGAATGTAAAAGAATTAGCCAACTTGATGGGATACGGAGTGAATACTTTCCGGATCAAATTCAAAGAGACATTCGGTATTCCCGCATATCAATGGCTACTGAATGAAAAAGCAAAACGTATCTTAAAATGCCTGACAACAAAAGAGGAGGATTTCAAGAGCATAATAGATGAGTTCGACTTCAGTTCGCACTCACATTTCTACAAATTCTGTAAGACGCAATTCGGAGTTACTCCCGAAGAATTAAGAAAAAAATTAAATCGATAAGAGATTATTATTCCTTTTCGATCAGTATTTCCACTTTTATATCAGATTATATATTTTATATGTGACATTGTATACACCTCTCTCCTTTTACACACTTTACCTTTGTATATCTAAATACAGATTCTTTAAATTATGATGACCAAAATGTATGTGTTATTATCCCAGATTAAGGGTTGGGATAATTGTCTTATTGAGGAGAAGATGTCAACTCCTTTAGTCAGTTATATTTTGTCGGGGGTGATTTTACTTGTTGTATTGATACGGGTAATTTCCTGGCTACAATATCTCCACCTCAAACGCAAGGCTTTAAAACGCTTTTCTGAACACAAAAAGAACAGAGTATGGAGAGCTGAACTTCCGGTTGTAATAATAGAAATACCAAATCTGCCCGAAAATAAGAATAAATAGATTATCTTTGTGTCTGTATGATTAATCATATAAAGTATCAGAATCAACAACTCAAAGCTAAAATGGGTACAGGTAAAATAATCGTAGCCGGGATAGGCCCTGGCAGTGAATCAGATATAACACCTGCAGTACTGTCTGCTATCCGACAATCAGATGTAATCGTAGGATATAAGTATTATTTCCGCTTCATCGAGAAAATAATCCATCCCGGAGCAATCTGCATCGACTCAGGGATGAAACGGGAAAAAACGCGTGCTGAGGAAGCATATAATTATGCAGCCGAAGGCAAAGTTGTAACGGTTATCAGTTCCGGTGATGCCGGTATTTACGGAATGGCACCGCTCATTTACGAGATGCAACGGGAAAAAGGGAGCAACATCTCTATCGAGGTTCTTCCTGGTATCAGCGCATTCCAGAAAGCAGCCTCTCTGCTTGGTGCTCCGGTAGGACACGATTTCTGTGTGCTCTCTCTCTCCGACCTGATGACCCCCTGGGAACTGATAGAGAAACGGATCAAAGCGGCTTCAATGGCCGACTTTATCACAGCTATCTACAATCCCAAAAGCGAAGGACGCTACTGGCAACTTTACCGCCTGATCGAACTTTTCCTGCAGGAACGCGACCCACAGACACCCGTCGGCTTCGTTCGCCAGGCAGGACGCGAAGAACAGGAAGTTACGATCACGACTTTGGCTGATTTCGATCCTGAACAGGTGGATATGTTCACTGTTATCCTTATCGGTAATTCACAAACTTATCGGTTTGACAACAAGATGATCACTCCGCGTGGTTATTACGGCGAAATCAAAATGGGTAAAGCTGAAACCGGGATCGGACAGGATATCATGATCCGCAGCTTCCGTACCATCGAGAAAGATCTGAAGAATAAAGATATTCCGTTAGATAAGAAATGGGCGTTACTGCATGCCATCCATACAACAGCCGATTTCGATATGGAGAACATATTGCGGATCGACGATAATGCGGTAGCTTCGCTATACGACAGGCTGAACAGCGGTGCAGTCCGCACCATTATCACCGATGTAACAATGGCAGCATCCGGCATCCGCAAAGGAGCCTTGCAACGCATGGGACTCGAAGTGAAATGTTATCTGCAGGACGAAAAGACCGTTGCTCTCGCTACTGAGAAAGGAATTACCCGTACACAAGCCGGAATCAGGATAGCTGTCGGCGAACATCCGGATGCATTATTCGTCTTCGGTAACGCACCAACTGCTTTGATGGAGCTATGCGATCTGATACGCAAAGGAAAAGCAACCCCTGCCGGAATTATCGCAGCACCTGTCGGCTTTGTCCATGTACAGGAATCCAAACATATGGTAAAACCGTTTACCTCTATTCCCAAACTGATCGTGGAAGGACGGAAAGGCGGAAGTAACCTGGCCGCAACATTGGTAAATTCTATACTTTGTTACAATGATGCTATTAATTTAAAACCAGGAAGAGACGTATGAGAACTCAATTTATCGTTATCGGCATCCCCGATGACCCCAGTTATATCAGCAAGAACAAAAAGATAGTAGATATCATCAACGGTAATACCTACTTTTCGGGAGGTAAGCGGCATCACGAAATCCTTATGCCTTTCCTGCCTGAGGGAGCTGTATGGATCGATATAAAAGTACCGCTCAACAAAGTTTTCGACGAATACGAATATCACCAGAAGATCGTTGTATTTGCTTCGGGCGATCCTTTATTCTATGGATTCGCTTCGACGATCCTCAAACGGATGCCGGACGCAGAGATAACACTCCTGCCCTCGTTCAATTCACTGCAGATGCTTTCACACGAGCTAAAAATATCTTACGACGACATGATCATGGTTTCCCTCACCGGACGCCCCTGGCATGAACTGGACCGTGCATTGATAGAGAACAGAGCCAAGATAGGCATCCTGACCGATCATGTACATACCCCGGCTGCGATTGCCAAACGTTTACTGAAATACGGCTTCACACAATATAAAATGTATATCGGCGAACATTTGGGTAACCCGGAAAAGCAACGTATCTCACGTTCGCTTATCTTGTCTGAAGCAGAGGAACATCCTTTCGATAGTCCGAACTGCGTGATCCTCCAGCGTATGTACAACGATATCACCTATCGCCCGCTGGGCATTCCCGACAAAATGTTCGAATTGCTCGACGGAAGGGAACGGATGATTACAAAAGCGCCTATCCGAATACTGGATATGAGTATGTTGATGCTCCCCATGTGTAATCATTTCTGGGATATCGGCTTCTGTACGGGTTCCGTATCCATCGAAGCCAAACGCCAGTATCCTCATCTGCATATCCACGCATTTGAAATACGCAAAGAATGCTGGAGACTGATCGAGGAAAACAGTTCCAAGCTGGGAGCCCCGGGTATCGATGTACATATCTGTGACTTTATGGAAGAAGATGTCTCCGACCTGCCCGCACCCGATGCAGTATTTATTGGAGGACATGGCGGCAAACTGAAAGAGATCGTGCACAAAGTAGCCCGTTATCTGGCACCCGACGGCTTACTGGTCTTCAACTCTGTATCCGAAGATAGCGAAAAAATGTTTATAGAGGCAGTCCACGAAGCCGGACTGAAATTGGACGATCCGTTGGATATACGTGTGAGCGATTATAATCCGATCACCATATTAAAGGCATTCAAAGAAGCAAAATAAGAAAACGATGAATAAGAAATCTATAGCAATTGTCGTAGTATCGGTCAGTAGCCTGCCTTTGGCACGACAAATAAAAAAGCAATATCCTAATGCGGTGATATATAGCAAAGAATCGCAGGAAGAGACAGTGGTGATGAAATCCATCGATTCCATTGTTGGAGATCTGTTCCTCCAATCGGACGCTATTATCTTTATCGGGGCAATGGGCATCTGTGTACGTTGTATCGCACCTTACGTGATGGATAAACACACCGATCCCGCTGTGATTTGCATCGATAGCACCGGTAAATACATTATTCCGGTTTTATCCGGCCATATCGGCGGAGCAAACGAACTGAGCATAGAACTGGCACAAATACTGGGAGGAAATGCCATTGTTACCACCCAAAGCGATAATACCGGACTATGGGCACTCGATACGCTGGCGGAGAAATTCGATTGGTCGGTTGTGGCCGATGATCTGACAGACAATGAGAATGCGATGAACGCATGTATTGCCGCATTCGTCAATAAAAGGCCGACCGCCCTCTTACTGAACATCCGCGATAAAGGCACAGAGTATCTCGAACAAAGCCGTCCCGAACATGTCCAAATATTCAATAAATTCTCCGACATTCCGCTCGACCAGTTCGAGTTGGTGATCACAGTCGGGCCGTTCATATATGAAGCCGAGATCAAGATGATCTCTTATTTCCCGAAAGTGCTACATCTAGGTATCGGTTGCCGGAAGGGGCTTAATGGCGATCCGAAGGAAATGCACCAGCATATTATCTCGACACTGATCGATAACAATCTCTGCCCTGAGTCGCTTGCCGATATCTCTTCCATCGACTTGAAAAAGGACGAAGTGATACTTGCTCTATTGTCATACGGCATTATGAATCGTCCTTTCAAAACATATCCGGCAGATACATTGGACAAATTATCTGTACCCAACCCATCTGCCAAAGTGAAAGAGGTGACCCAATCGTCGAGTGTTGCAGAAGCTGCCGCTATACAAAGTGCCGGAGGCGGCCTTTTGTTGCTGGAAAAACAGAAAGGACGACTGGGAGAACACA
This sequence comes from Parabacteroides sp. AF18-52, assembly GCF_003479145.1. NCBI lineage: Bacteria > Pseudomonadati > Bacteroidota > Bacteroidia > Bacteroidales > Tannerellaceae > Parabacteroides > Parabacteroides sp. AF18-52. Next base: position 51,733 of record NZ_QUGR01000021.1, on the reverse strand, counting down.
ACGATTATACATTTGCCGTGGCAATGGATAAATCCGTTCAGCGGCAGGGCCATATCGAGATAGTCGGTGCCGGTCCCGGTGATCCGGAACTGATCTCTATCCGTGGCCGCCGGATGCTTGAGAAAGCGGACCTGATCTTATATGCAGGCAGTCTGGTCCCGAAAGAACTCACTTTTTGTGCCAAACCGGGAGCTACCGTACGCAGTTCGGCAGATATGAATCTGGAAGAACAATTCCTTCTGATGAAAGAGTTCTACGACAAAGGCAAATTCATCGTCCGCCTGCATACCGGCGATCCTTGTATCTACGGAGCTATACAGGAACAGATGGCTTTCTTCGATCAATATAATATGAGTTATCATATCACCCCGGGAATATCTTCCTTCCAGGCAGCTGCTGCCGCTTTACAGTCGCAGTTCACCATTCCGGAAAAAGTACAGACCATTATTCTTACCCGTGGTGAAGGCCGTACGCCGATGCCCGAAAAAGAACAGTTACACAAACTGGCTGCCAGCCAGAGTACGATGTGTATTTACCTGAGCGCAGGGATTGCAGACAAGGTTCAGGAAGAACTTCTCCAACATTACGCTCCTACCACACCGGTTGCCGCCTGCTACAAACTGACCTGGAAAGACGAACGTATTTACCGGGGCGAATTGAAAGACCTGGCTAAGATCGTCAAAGATAATCATCTGACATTAACAACCTTATTAGTTGTTGGTGATGCGATCGATAATCGGGAAGGTTTATCACGGCTGTATGCCGATGAGTTCAAACATTTGTTTCGCAAATAATTCATTTCAGCAAGAACGATGATACTGATATTAGGAGGAACAACAGAAGGCCGTGCCAGTGTGCGCATAGCTGATGAAGGAAGCGGACCTTATTACTATTCCACCAAAGGATCGCTTCAGGAAATAGAATGTGCGCACGGCATCCGACTGACCGGAGGCATGGATACGGCAAGTATGGAAACATTCTGCCGCGAAAACGGCATCCGGTTGCTGATCGATGCCGCCCATCCTTTTGCCACGGCACTACACCAGACTGTGGCAAAGGTATCTTCTTCCCTCCAAATACCGGTTATCCGCTACGAACGGCGTTATCCGCCACGTGACACAGATCTGATCTGGTGTGACGATTACACTGATGCGATCCGTAAATTGGAAGAACAGGGTATACATCGCTTACTGGCATTGACCGGAGTCAACACAATCGCTCCTCTCCGGCCTTGGTGGGAAAAGTACCCTGCCTGGTTCCGTATCCTGAAACGGGAAGAATCGCTCACAATTGCCACCGGACAGGGATTTCCTATAGACCATTTACTTTTCTATCAGAATGAAGACGATGCCGGCGAGATGATGGACCGGTTGCAGCCGGACGCTATCATTACAAAAGAAAGCGGGCAAACCGGTTATTTCATAGAAAAAGTAGCTGCCGCCCGTAAACGTTCCATCCCTGTATTTGTCGTCAAACGTCCGGTACTTCCCGAAACATTTTATATCGTTTACGGAGAGGACGGATTACGCAAACAAATAGAACGGTTATTACCGGAATTTTTTCCTTTACATCATGGCTACACGACCGGAGCCTGTGCCACAGCCGCTGCCAAAGCAGCACTGATTGCACTGCTCAATAAGGAGAAACAAACCCAATCCTCCATCACTTTACCTTCGGGCGAGATGATTACTTTACCTGTTGCAGATACCGTATGGGACGGTGACAGTGCCACTTGTTCGGTCATTAAAGATGCAGGAGACGATCCGGATGTAACGAATGGCTCTAAGATCGTTGCAAGAGTTGCTTTTTCGGAAGAACCGTCTGTTGTTCCTATCCGTTTTATCGCGGGTCCGGGAGTCGGGACAGTTACATTGCCCGGATTAGGCCTTGAAATCGGTGGCCCGGCAATCAACGCGACACCCCGGAAGATGATAACGGAAGAGTTGACTGCTGTCCTGAAAGAGCACAAGGAATCCATTTCCAATCATAACAATCCGGCAGAAACAGGAACATGCGCACTGACGGTCACTATCTCCGTCCCCGGAGGTGAAGAGTTAGCAGCCAAGACATTTAACCCGAAGCTGGGAATTGTCGGCGGTATCTCCATTATCGGAACATCCGGCATTGTACGTCCGTTCTCTACCGATGCCTTTATCGCATCTATCCGTAAAGAGTCAGAGGTCGCCAAAGCAATCGGTTGTACCACATTAGTCATAAACTCAGGTGCCAAAAGCGAACGCTACCTGAAAACGCGATATCCCGAACTTCCCCCGCAGGCATTTGTCCATTACGGAAATTTCATCGGTGAGACCTTAAAGATCGCCTCCACACTAAACTTTCCTCAGGTAGTCATGGGAATCATGATCGGAAAAGCAGTCAAACTTGCTGAAGGATTCCTCGACACGCACAGCAAGAAGGTTGTTATGAACAAAACCTTCCTGAAAGAAACTGCCAGCGAGGCCGGTTGCCCGGACACCTCCATCCAACAGATCGAAACGATCACGCTGGCACGTGAACTCTGGCAGTTATTCCCTCCGGAAGAACAAACACGCTTCTTCTCTCTTTTATTAAAAAAATGTTACGATCATTGCACCCCACTTCTCCCTCAAGGGAAGTTACTGATACTCCTGATCACAGAAGAAGGAGAGATTTGGAAATAGGATACATTTCCTTATTCCAACGAGATCTCCTTGCTCTGAATATAGGAAACATTCAGCTGACCTCCGGCATTTCCGTTACTCTCCTGCAAAGGATGAGTTTTTGCACGGCTGAGCGACAAGGTTCCTTTAGCGGGCAAAGAAGAATTACTGAAACTAATATTGATGGATTTACTGCCTTCGGTACGGTTAAATACGCTGTATGATCCTCCACTGTAAGTTACATGTACCTCTACCAGTTCATTCTCCCCTACCGGATCACCTTCCCAGGTAAGCGTAGTCGTACCTGATGTTTTGGCAGAAGTAAAAGATTCGGGAATAGCGATCGGTTTCACATCGTTTATGGAAGCCACATTCGTATAGACACTATCTTTCGCACGTGTAAAGACAAAAGTCATATCATCCAATCCGGAGAATGAATCAGTATAAAAATAAGTACCCACATTATCGAAGTCAGGTGTCTCACCATTGATTGTAATGGAAGCCGGACCATTCAGCCTGATATTGATCCCGGCACTATCCAACTTATTGAAATTGGCTCCGACACGCGTCGTATTATTAGTGACGTCGTAAGCGACACCCAGATTCTGATAGAAGGGAACATCCGCATCGATATCGGGAGCGTCATCGTTATCGCAGGAAGTAAATGCCCATGCAGAGGCCAGAAAGGCAAACAAGAAATACTTTTTCATGACGTTTAATGTTTTAAATTACCTCTATATAACAAACGAAATGAAAAAAGTTTATCCTGTTAACATATTTCAGTTGACAGTTGACAAGTGACAGTTGACAAATTACAGAGATAACAATAACTCCTCGATGGAAGCAACCTCTTTCCTTTGTCTGCCTGAAAAACAAAGAGTGATGGTAGATGTCGCAGTATCACCGGTATCGATCCAATTTTCCGATTCTATTTCAGAGTCGGCATAGATGCCGTTCCGTAAAAGAGCCTTACGTACCATCGCATATTTCTGGCCGCCACCGACAAGGCGGATCTTCTTATCATATTGATTGTCGATGCGGAACAGTCCGGTCTCCATATCGAAGATAATCCCTTTACGAGCAAAGAAACCGCTCAGATAACCGCTCAATGCCAGGTCTTCAGGCGTACCGGTACTGATCCCTTTCTCCCTATCCATCAGCCAAATTTTATCGGCTATCTGAAGGGCCAGTTCGAGATCGTGAGTGGAAAGGAAAATCGTTTTATTGGTGGAACGGGTAAGACTATGCAACAGTTGCATGATCTCGACTTTGCTGGGAAAATCGAGAAAAGCCGTCGGTTCATCGAGAAAGATAACAGGTGTTTCCTGCGCCAGCGCTTTGGCGATCATGACCTTCTGCCGCTCGCCATCGGAAAGGGTGTGCACCATGCGTGAAGCAAGGTTTTCGATACGGACCAAGGAGATAGATTCTTCTACGATCTGCTTGTCTTCTTTCCCCAGCCGTCCCCAAAAACCGGTGTACGGACTGCGCCCCATCCCGATCAGTTCCCGGACAGTCATGTTACGTATCTCACACTTATCTGTCAGCACCACTCCCACTATTGTGCTAAGCTCCTTGTCACTATAGTCCTGTATATCGCGGGACAGTAGTGCTATTTCGCCGGATATACGAGGCTGGAAAGCGGACAAGGTACGTAATAAAGTAGACTTCCCGACGCCGTTGGCTCCCAATAGGCAGGTTAATTCACCACTATATATTGTTGTCGTTATATGGCTAGCTACCAGCTTTGTATCATTCTTGGAATGATAGCCGATAGAGAGATCGTTTATCTGAATAGTTGCCTCTTTCATACTCATTCGTTCAGTTCGTTTTTACGTCTGCGGAATAATACGGAAGCAACGACCGGGGCACCGACCAATGCGGTTACCGAGTTGACCGGCAAAGCTCCCTCGAATCCCGGCATACGTGCAATCAGGTTACAAGCCAATGCCAGGGCTGCCCCCACAAATAAGACACCGGGCATCAGTATGCGATGATCGGATGTCTGGAAAATGGCACGGCAAAGATGAGGAACAGCAAGTCCCAGGAAGACGATCGGACCACAATAAGCGGTCACGATAGCAGTCAATACACCGGCAGAGGTGATAACGAGCAAGCGTGCCCGTTTGATATTCAGTCCCAGGTTACGGGCATACCCGTCGCCGAGAAGCATCAGGTTCAATGTCTTTATCAATAGAAACGAAAGAGGGATCAGGATAGCCATAATCGCCACGAAAAGCATCATCTGATTACCGGAGACACGTGAGAAACTTCCCAGCCCCCAGATTACATAAGCACGGATATCTTCTTCCACACTAAAGAATTTCAATACACCGATCACGGCATTTGCCACATAGCCGATCATCACTCCGATAATCAAGAGCGTCACATTCCCTTTTACCTTCTGCGAGACATAAACAATCAGTGCCATGACAGATAAGGAACCGACTATGGCCGCAATGGATAAAGCAATCTCCCCCATAAAGCCTAGCTTACTCAACGCCACACCACCCAGGCTTCCGCTCAGTAAGACAACGAAAGCGACTCCCATACTTGCACCGGAGCTGATACCCAACACAGAAGGTCCAGCCAATGGGTTACGGAATACGGTTTGCATCTGAAGTCCGCTGATCGCTAATCCGGCTCCGGCTACTAATGCCGTCAAGGCCTGCGGAAAGCGTGACTTCCAGATAATATTCTGCCAGGTGACCGGTTCATCTCCATTGCCGCAGATGATATTCCAAACCGAATGGAAAGGAATCGAAACAGAGCCCAACACCAAATTCAAAAACAGCAACACGACGATCGAGGCAAGGATCAAAAGCATCAGGATAGTGTTAGAATACTTCATCGTCCCTATTTATTTAAGTAAATCATAATAGACAGGCGTATGGTCCGGCAGTAGATTCGGGTGGAAGATATGCAATAAATCGCCCAATACAACTTCCGGCTCGGTCGGCATGCTTTCGTAAAAAGGTTTCTCCCGCATATTACAGTAGATCACTCCTTTTTCTTTGAAAGCACGGAAGTCTGCATAACGGGGATCCTGATCTTTCAGTGATTTATAAGTATATATTCCCGGATAGCTGTTTACGATACGCCAGTAATCGGCTTCATCCGCCTGGTTATAAACCGTCTCGAAGTCGAGCGTCACACCGCCGGAACGATCGTCGTCTTTCAAAAAGTAATCAGCACCGGCATCTTTGAAAAGTTGTGCAAGGAAGCTCTTTCCTCCTACTGCATACCAGTTGCCACCATGTATTTCGCCACTGAACACGATAGGACGTTTCTGCACTTTACCTTCGGCAGTCAGTTCTTTCAGTTCGTTGTAACGGTTCTCTATAGCAGAGAATTTCTCATTGGCTTCCTGCTCTATCCCGAGTAACAGGCCGACAAACTTAATCCATTCAGCCTGTCCCAGCGGCGTCATTTCTTTATATCCCAGATGAGGAATCAGAGGGATACCGATATCTTTCATCGTCTCGTATCCGCCACGCTTAAAAGGAGAGATCAGGATCAGGTCGGGATTGATACTCATAATTACCTCATTATCGAAATTACCTTCGATCCCGATCTTCGCCGTCTTTCCTTCCTTCAGCTGATTATTGATAGTCTTATTAAACAGATGGCGCGTACTCGTGATACCTACCACCTTATCCTCCGCTCCCAACTTAATGAAATTGGAGAGTTGCAGGGAGGTCATACAAATGGCACTACGCACAGGTGTTTCGATCACCGTATAATCGGCAGGAATACCTTCCGGCTTTGTCCCACGGGGAACCAGCGCATACAGGAAATGCGTGCTTTCTTCATTCTGAGGGTCATGTATATCCATCAGGACATAACCATCGGCATAGGTCAACTGAAAACCTTCGGCATATTTAGGTGTGATCTGAACCATCCTATCCGTCGTAATCGTTTGTTGCGACGATGCATTCTCTTTTTCCTGCTGATTTCCTTTCGATGCGCATGATGTAGCCATTAACGCTAACAGGCAGCCACCGACTAAATACTTATTCATATTCTATTTGTTTTTATCCGACACAAACCGTCCAAACCCACGAGGACAATCGTTATGCAAAAAATGGCAGGTCTTCTGACTTACTTCCATCCCGAATGCCTTCCCGATCGCAAAGACCAGTGGCAAAAGGTATTATCAGGATGTTTATAAAGCTTCACAGCAGCGTGGACTGTCCGGGATTCTCACCCGGTTCCCTTTTAATCTGTCTCCATGAACAGGAGTTTTACAGAACCGACTTCGAGCGCAAAAGTAATAAGAAGTTTGCAACTTTACACTATTTTCAGCACATTTGCATCCCAAATAAAAGAACAAGAATAAAATGACTTATCCGATCAGTTTTGTATCATTAGGTCCCGGCGAACCGGAACTTATCACGGTGAAAGGTCTCCGCCAACTCCAGACAGCAGATATCATCTACTGTCCCGCCACCCGCAACAGGCAAGGCGAAAGCATCTCGCGAGCCGCCGATATCGTACGCGCCCTGGAGATAAGCGAAACAGCCATCCGGTGTTTCATGCTTCCGATGAGTAAAGACCGCACGGAGGCCTGGAAAGCCTACGATGCCCTGTACAACGAAGCTGAAAGTAATTACGCAGAAGGAAAACAGATCGTTATCGTAGCCGAAGGCGACGCCGGTTTTTATTCCTCCATACAATATATATACGACAAATTTACAGCTGCGGGAATCGCTGTTCAGCGCATTGCCGGAATACCGGCCTTCATTGCTGCCGGAGCGCTGGCAGGCTTACATATCGTTAAGCAGGAAGAACAGATCGTCGTCATCCCCGGTACGCCTTCCGCCGACGAATTGAGTGAAAAGATAAACGCAGGATATGTAATCGTTATCATGAAACTTTCACAATGCGTGGAAGCCGTACACGAATGTATCCGCAAGCATCCGCAAACACAATTCCATTACTTTGAAAACGTGGGGACAGAAAAAGAATATTATACATCCGATAAAAAGATCATAGCAGACAAGATATACCCCTATTTCTCACTGATGATCATACAATAATCCCCTTCATATTCCGGAGGTAGAACGCTTCCGGAAATGAAAGGGATATGTACAGATACTATCTGCTCCGATTATTGTTTTGCAAAAACTATGCAGATTCTACGATGCCACGCAGGCGGTTTACATGATAACGAAGTGACTGAACAGACTCCCAGTTCTGATGCCCTGACTTGCATAACTCACGTGCACTTACCAATACACCCGAAATATGGCTGCTGATCTCTTCTATCTTCTTACTCGTCTCATTATAAAGAGATTCCACCTCTTCCGGCGAATAAATAGAAGCAGACTGTGCCAGCGATTCCAGTAATTCCATCTGATAGACTCCGGCCTTGGGGATCAAGTTGCGGACGGCATAGTGATGAAGATCCTGGATTTCCTTTTGCTTGGTCGTATCCCAACCGACACTACTCGTACTTACCGAAGGATTCATCTTTGAAAACATACGGATTCCCAGACAATCAACAATTGTTCTTATCCATGATCCTGTTTCTGCTTCTCTTGAGGCTACACCCGCCAAACTAAATCTCATTGTTACCATAATCAAATCTCCTTAATTACATAAACCGAAGTTTTTAAAACTGTTATATACTTTCTTTTTATCACTATAAACTTGCTGTTAGTTTCATTTTGATATTGTGACAGCGCAAAATTAGGCAAATTATCATACACCACAACCCTTTATCCATATTTTAAAATACTTTAAGACAAAACCTATCCAAATGCATTGATATTGCCAACTGAAGATTACAAATAAATCGAAAAACGCCCACTTTACTTACCAAACAGTCATCCCCATCCTTCTTTTAGTAACTTTTATCAATATAACACCAATAACATGGAGTTATCCGGCTTTAAAACCTTTCATACTATCATTTTGTTATTTAATTAAAAATAATATACTTTTGTTGCCTCTTAAACTTACATAAGCACATGAAATCGGATATAGAAATTGCAAGAGAAGTCTCCCTTCGTAAAATAAAGGAAGTAGCCACAGGTTTGGGTATTCCGCGCGAAGAAGTACAAAACTATGGTCGGTATATCGCCAAAGTGCCCCTTCACCTGATCGATGAAGAGAAAATCAAAGAACATAACCTGATCCTGGTAACAGCTATTACGCCAACCAAAGCAGGTATCGGTAAAACAACCGTATCTATCGGCCTGGCTCTGGGACTGAACAAGATCGGTAAGAAAGCAGTTGCCGCTTTACGTGAACCCTCGCTGGGGCCATGTTTCGGTATGAAAGGTGGAGCAGCCGGAGGCGGATACGCGCAGGTATTGCCGATGGAAAATATCAACTTGCATTTCACAGGCGACTTCCACGCCGTTACATCCGCTCACAATATGATTACAGCCCTGCTGGACAATTATATCTACCAGACACGCCATTCCTGCGAAGGTTTGAAAGAAATCAAATGGAAACGTGTACTCGACGTGAACGACCGCAGCCTGCGTAATATCGTATCCGGCCTGGGTGGTTCGGCCAACGGTGTCCCGACCGAAACCGGATTCGACATCACACCGGCTTCCGAGATGATGGCTATCCTTTGCCTGGCAACCGACCTGGAAGACCTGAAACGCCGCATCGGTAATATCCTGCTGGGATATACGAACGACGACCAGCCGTTCACGGTCAACGACCTGGGTGTTGCCGGAGCGATCACTGTATTGCTGAAAGACGCTCTCCTACCCAATCTGGTACAGACAACCGAAAACACACCGGCATTCGTACACGGCGGCCCGTTCGCCAACATCGCTCACGGTTGCAACTCGATCATCGCCACGAAGATGGCACTTACATACGGCGACTATGTCATCACAGAAGCCGGATTCGGTGCCGACCTGGGAGCGGAAAAATTCTTCGATATCAAATGCCGCAAAGCCGGATTGAAACCGAAACTGACCGTTATCGTGGCTACCGCACAGAGTTTGAAACTGCACGGTGGTGTTCCTGAAGCACAGATTAAGGAACAAAACATCGAAGGTCTGCGCAACGGTTTTGCCAACCTCGACAAACACGTAGCCAATATGAAACGTTTCGGCCAGGAAGTGATCGTTACTTTCAACCGTTACGCAACCGATACGGACGAAGAAATCGCTCTGGTTGCCGAGCATTGTAAAGAACTGGGTGTCGGTTTCGCTATGAACAGCGTATTCGCAGAAGGCGGAGACGGTGGCGTGGAACTGGCTAAACTGGTAGTAGACATAATTGAAAACAAGCCGTCGGGTCCTCTGAAACTCGTCTACGAAGATACAGACACTGTACGCGATAAGATCAAAAAAGTATCCGAAGAGATTTACGGAGCCGCTTCTGTCACCTATACGACACTGGCTGATAAAAAGATCAAGCAGATCGAAAGCCTGGGTATCTCTCATTATCCGATCTGTATCGCCAAGACGCAATATTCATTCTCTTCCGACCCGAAAGCATACGGCGTTGCGAAAAACTTCGAACTGAAGGTTCGTGATATCATCATCAACAATGGTGCCGAAATGATCGTGGTCGTTATGGGTGAGATCATGCGTATGCCGGGACTTCCGAAAGACCCGCAGGCAAAACGGATCGATATCGTCAACGGACTGGTCGAAGGTTTGAGTTAATATAAAGATCATTATTATATGGAAAGAAAGGAGCTTCGTCGGAGTTCCTTTCTTTTTATATCCTTGTTCATCAAATACATCAAACTAACCATCCTTTCAAATATGAAATTATTCCCAACTAATTGTAAGCGTTCAGTACTATATATCTAATAATTTGTTACTTTTGTGGGCGATTTCAAAACATGTACTGAATCTACTAATATCATAAGTCTATGGCAAAAGTAACAAAAGAGGAAGCACTTCGGTATCATTCCGAAGGCAAACCCGGAAAGATCGAAGTCATTCCAACAAAACCCTATAGTACACAGACCGATCTGTCGCTGGCATATTCGCCCGGAGTGGCAGAACCATGCCTGGAAATAGAGAAAAATCCGCTCGATGCTTATAAATATACATCTAAGGGAAACCTGGTAGCTGTCATCTCGAACGGAACAGCCGTTCTGGGATTGGGTAACATAGGTGCACTTGCCGGTAAGCCGGTCATGGAAGGAAAAGGGCTTCTGTTCAAGATATTCGCCGGTATCGATGTGTTCGACATTGAAGTGGACGAAAAAGACCCTGATAAATTCATCGAAACCGTAAAAGCGATCGCCCCTACTTTCGGTGGCATCAACCTGGAAGATATCAAAGCTCCCGAATGCTTCAAGATCGAACAACGCCTGAAGGCGGAACTGGATATTCCGGTTATGCACGACGACCAGCATGGTACGGCGATCATCTCCGGTGCCGGCCTGATCAATGCACTGGAAATAACCGGCAAGAAAATCGAAGACGTAAAGATCGTTGTCAATGGCGCCGGTGCAGCTTCTATCTCCTGTACAAAACTATATGTGATGCTGGGAGCCCGCAAGGAAAACATCATCATGTGCGATAGTAAAGGAGTTATCTCCACTCACCGTACAGACCTGAACGAATCGAAAAAAGAGTTCGCTACGACAAGAGATATCAAAACATTGGAAGAGGCCGTTGTCGGCACAGACGTATTCCTGGGATTATCCGTTGCCAATGTTCTGACACAAGACATGGTTCGCAGCATGAACGAGAACCCGATCGTATTTGCACTGGCAAACCCGAATCCGGAAATCTCTTATGCAGATGCAATGGCTTCACGTGAAGACATCATCTTTGCAACCGGACGTTCGGACTATCCGAACCAGATCAATAATGTACTGGGATTCCCCTATATCTTCCGCGGTGCACTGGATACACACGCCAAAGCGATCAACGAAGAGATGAAACTGGCAGCCGTTCATGCGATCGCCGAACTGGCAAAAGAACCGGTTCCGGATGTTGTCAATGCAGCTTACAAACTAAAACGTACGACTTTCGGACGTGATTATATCCTGCCGAAAGCACTCGACCCCCGCCTGCTGACACGTGTATCCGTTGCTGTAGCCAAAGCGGCTATCGAATCGGGCGTTTCACGAAAGACCATCACCGATTGGGAAGGTTATGCCAACCACCTGCGTGAAATGATGGGCTACGATAACAAGATGCTTCGTTCCTTCACCGACATGGCAAAAGCCAATCCGAAACGAGTGGTATTTGCCGAAGCAAACCACGTCAACATGCTGAAAGCTGCTGTAGAAGCAAAAGCAGAAGGAATCTGTTACCCGATCCTGCTGGGCAACGAAGAACGTCTGGCTAAGATTGCAGAAGAAGAAAACCTGAGCCTGGAAGGTATCGAGATCGTCAACCTGCGTCACGACCGTGAAGAAGAACGCCGCGACCGTTATGCCCGTATCCTGTCTGAAAAGAGAGCACGCGAAGGCGTTACTTTCTCTGAAGCACGCGAAAAGATGGTCGGCCGTAACGCATTCGGTATGATGATGGTAGCGACAGGCGACGCAGATGCATTCGTTACCGGTGTTTACAGCCGCTATTCGGAAGTAACGAAACTGGCTGAAGAAATTATCGGCATCCGTCCTTCATACAAACATTTCGGAGCCATGAACATTATGACTTGCAAGAAAGGTACTTTCTTCATCTCCGATACATTGATCAACCGCCATCCTTCCACAGAAGTGCTGATCGACATCGCCCGTCTTACACACGACGCCGTGAAATTCTTTGCACACGATCCGGTAATGGCTATGTTGTCTTATTCAAACTTCGGTTCCGACAAGCAAGGCAGCCCGCAGAAAGTACATGATGCCATCGATTATCTGCACAAGAACCATCCGGAGATCATGATCGACGGAGAAATGCAGGTAAACTTCGCTCTCGACAAGAAACTACGCGACGAGATGTATCCGTTCAACAAGCTGAAAGGAAAAGATGTCAACGTTTTAGTATTTCCTAATTTAAGTTCTGCCAACAGTGCCTATAAGTTACTGGATGCACTGGGTATCACCGAAACGATCGGCCCGATCCAGATGGGATTGAACAAACCGATCCACTTCACCGACGTAGAAAGCTCTACCCGCGACATCGTCAACCTGACAACAGTTGCTGTCGTAGACGCCATCGTACAGGAACAGATCGAAAAGGGAGAATAAAATCCGATATCAGAAAAATAACCTCAAACAAAGGAGTGTATCCGAAGTTCCGTAAAAGAACTTTAGATACACTTCCTATACATAAAAAGCCATGGATAGAAGAACATTTGTAGGATTGACAGCATCGACTCTACTGGCAGGAACTCCCGACAATATCAAAGCAAACCTTTTTAATGCAAAAACGGACGAGCGTATCACTGTCCGCTTTTTAGGGACAGGTGCTGCCGACTGGGACGGACGGGACGAACGCGGGGAACTACGCCGCTTAACGAGTATCCTTGTGGACGGACATATTCTCATTGATTTCACGCCGACCGACAAAGATATGCTACCTGCCGATTGCCATCCGAAAATCATCTTCTACACACATTCGCACGGCGACCACTACAACCCTTCTGCGGCTCTTAAACTTGGTATCAAACAAGTCTACTTAAGTCAGACCTGGTACGACATAGCAAAAGATGAATTTGAAAAAGCCGCTAAAGAGCTGAATCTGGATCTTCCTGTGATCACTCCTATTTACATCGGACAGCAAATCACGATAGGCGATTTGACTTTTACTCCGCTTCCGGGCAATCACGCAACGGACCATCTCTTTGAACAGGCTCTCATTTATCTGATTGAAAAACAAAGAACGCGTATACTTTACGCTACAGACACATCCGGGCTCACAGCGACGGCAACCCGTTTGATCGGGATCGACGCACATCAGAAGGGAACTCCTATCACCGCCTTGATCATGGAAGCGACAATAGGAATGGGACATGACAGTGACTACCGCCTTTTTACGCACACCAGTGTGGTACAGATCGAACAGATCGTACGTGTCTTAACGGCCACAAAACGTTACACACCGTCCATTGGACAACCTGTCTACCTCACTCATCTTGCACGTACCTTACATGGAACACAAGCCGAATTGGATGCTCACCTTCCTGCACCTTTACGTGCCGCCTACGATGGACTCGAGGTTGTTTTTCAGGCAGACTAAGCAATTCCCAGCAACTCCACTTCAAAGATCAAGGTAGAAAATGCCGGTATCGGACCGGAAGCCCGGTTTCCATAGCCGGAGGTATATGGTATATAAACGACCCATTTATCCCCTACATGCATCTGTTGAAGTGCTATCTGCCATCCTTCTATTACCTGATTCAGCCGGAAAGCCTCCGGACAGTTACGTTCGTATGAATTATCAAATTCACGCCCATCGATCAGAGTTCCCCGGTAATGCACGGAAACAACGTCATCCGGACGGGGAGAAATAGTCCCGCTGCCCGGCTCCGTTACTTTATATAATATCCCCCCTGCCAGTTTCTTTACACCTTCCTGCAAAGCAATTTCTTCCAGAAACAGCAGATTCTGTTCTTTATATTCTTCTTTCCTGTTCTTTGCCATTTTTTCCTTTTTAACGACAAAGATAAGTCATTCTTTAAAACGAGCCTAAACTTCATTTTGCATAACAAGGCAATCGCTCTAAATTAGAAAGATTTGAGCCAATGTTGCAATAATAGAAAATATTGAACCCAAATGACAGGTTTTGTAGGGGCGGGGGTTACCCGCCCTTTGCGACAATAATATAACAACCGATGGAGAAGGGCGGGCAGACCCCGCCCCTACCAACGACACTACATTCAATTTTGATAATTTCTGAATCAAAATTTTCAGAACTCCAACCAGGCATAATCAGATTGTAGGACCAAGAGTTTTGATACTAATTCTATATCGTACAATTAAAGAAATTAAGTTATACGCTGAGTTATACATACCTTATACGCCATATCTGTTGAATTTCAATAGACCGAAACAAGTTATAAAACATACCTTATACACATGGACCGGTCTCTCTTTAAATATAGATAGAAGTATCTTTAATATAGAATTTATAATAGGGTATTTTTTCAGTAGAAGTCAAACCGTTCTCTAACGCTCTATTACAAAGTAAATCATTTTCCAAAACATATATGTTTCGTTTGCAAATCATATATGTTTTGTCGTTAAAACACCTATGTTTCGACAGCGGTTGTCAGCTCTTTTTCCAATAAAGAATAACTGTCTTTATTCAGCACTAACCATCCCTATCTGCTCCTATCCGGTAGTCACTTTTCAATTGTACTTACTTTTGTGAGGTTATCGATTATCTGATAAGAACCGGAATAATTTATTTTGGTTCGATTGCTCTATTTAAAGCAAGGTACTCCCCACCCCTCCTTATTATCTCGTGAAAATTAGTCCTTTATTAAACCAAGCATGACTTTTTTATGTTTATGTGTAGAATCTAAACAAAAAAGTTATGCACATAAGTACATGGTGTTATACTGTGCTTTGTCTTTTTCTGCCGATAACGCTAATGGCACAGACAAAGCATAAGTACCTCGATCACGCATTACCGGAGGCGTGGCAGGAGAATGACAGTAGTTTCCAACAGACCTTACCCGTAGAAGACAACTGGTGGAAGAATTTTGATGATCCGGTATTGGATTCCCTGATCGATGTAGCCGTGAAGCAGAACTATTCTGTGCAGATGGCCGCCGACCGTATCGCCATGGCAAAAGCCAACCTACGCATACAGCAGGGCAGTTACTCACCTACACTGGGACTTTCGGCCGGATGGACCAGGCAGCAGAGCAGTGGCAACACCAGTAGCCTGCCGCAGACAATTACCCAATACGCCGATGCTTCGCTTTCGATGAGCTGGGAAATAGACGTATTCGGCAGTATCCGCAATCGTGTAAAGGCCCAGAAAGAAAACTTTGCAGCCTCCAAAGAGGAATATAATGCAGTAATGGTGTCTCTTTGCGCCCAGGTCGCATCTGCTTATATTAATTTGCGTGAACTGCAACAGGAAGTCGACGTAGTCACACAAAACTGCCTCTCCCAACAGGCAGTCGTCGAGATTACCCAAAAAAGATATGAGACAGGGTTGGTTTCAAAACTGGATGTAGCACAAGCCCAGTCTGTCTATTACAGTACCAAAGCCTCACTGCCCATGTTGGAAGCAGGCATCATCCAGTATACAAACGCATTGGCGGTATTGATGGGACTTTATCCGCAGGACGTCAAAGGATTGATCGACACCCCGCGCCCGCTGCCTAACTACATCGAAACAGTCGGAATAGGCTTTCCGGCAAATCTCCTGCTTCGCCGTCCGGATATCCGCTCCGCCCAGCGCCAGGTGAATGCACAGGCTGCCACACTGGGAGCGTCGAAATCCGATTGGTGGCCACAGGTATTCGTCAAAGGTTCCATCGGATTCGCTTCGCACGACATCGATAAAATAGCCAATCATAACAGTCTGACGTATGAAATCGCACCGGCTATCTCATGGAATTTCTTTCAGGGAGGTAAATTGGCACAGGCAACGCGCCTGGCAAAAGCCCAACTGGACGAGACGATCAAGCAGTTCAATGAAACCGTCCTCTCTTCCGTACAGGAAGTCGATAATGCGATGAGTTCGTATAAAAATTCGATCAAACAGATCGTCGCTCTCCGCGAGGTGGTCAATCAGGGTAAGCAGACACTCGATCTGTCGCTCGACCTGTACAAACAGGGACTGACCCCATTCCAGAACGTGCTGGATGCCCAACGCTCGTTACTCACCTACGAAAATCAGCTGACACAGGCTAAAGGCAGTTCACTTCTTCATCTGATCCAGCTCTATCAGGCACTGGGCGGCGGCTGGAACCAGGAATAACTTCTTTATCTCACGAAGTCGAGAGAAAGAGACGACCAATAAAACTAAAAAACGCAAATATGAATACGACAATTAAAATCACCCTGATCGCCCTGTCATCCCTCCTGATGGCATCGTGCAAAGGGAAAAAGCAACCGACGGAGGCCCCGGCTCCTTCCATCAGTGTAACAACACCGGAAGTCAAGGATATTACGCTGACAAAAGATTATCCCGGTTATCTGAGCTCCGAGTTAATGGTAAACCTGGTTGCCCGGGTAAACGGATATCTTCAGACCTCGCACCTGGTAGCAGGCAGCAAAGTCCGGAAAGGCGATCTGATCTTCGTGATCGAACCCGATACCTATAAAGATAATGTAGTACAGGCAGAAGCGGCACTCAAAACCTCCAAAGCGCAACTCGATTATGCCCGAAGCAATTATGAGCGGATGAAAGAAGCGGCTAAAAGCGGAGCTGTCAGCCAGATCCAGGTCTTGCAGGCTCAATCGACCGTAGCCGAAATGGAAGCCTCCGTACGCAATGCGGAAGCCGGGTTGAACACCGCCCGGACCAATCTGAGCTATTGCTATATCCGCGCTCCGTTCGACGGACGGATCACACGCGCTAACTACGATATAGGCAACTACATCAATGGTTCGGTTCAGCCCGTCACGCTGGCTACTTTATATAAAGACGACCTGATGTATGTAAACTTCAATATCGAGGACAACCAGTTTATGAAGATGATGATCACGGCCGCCCGGAACGACTCCACCGTCCGGCTGCCCGAAACAATCTCCGTACATCTGGGAGAAAACGGACGTCAGAACTACACAGGCCGGCTGGATTACCTTTCTCCCAATGTAGACCTCTCGACCGGGACACTGAATGTCCGCGCCAATCTCGATAACAAGGACGGGGAACTGAAAAGCGGATTATACGTCACCATCACCCTCCCTTACAGCGAAAAGAAAAACGCCGTCCTGGTGCGCGATGCCTCCATCGGTACCGACCAGCTGGGAAAATACCTTTATATCGTCAATGATTCCAATATCGTACGATACCGCCATATAGAACCGGGACAACTGGTGGACGACACGCTGCGGCAGGTCATCAGCGGGATCGAACCGAACGAACGTTACGTCACCACCGCTTTACTGAAAGTAAGGGACGGAATGAGTATCACCCCCATAAAATAAGAACGTCATGGTAAAATTCTTTATAAACAGACCGATCTTTGCCACCGTTCTTGCCCTGATCATTGTGGTAGCAGGACTGGTCACACTCAACGTATTACCCATCGCCCAATATCCGGATATCACGCCGCCTACCGTACAGGTCTCGGCCGTTTATCCGGGGGCGGATGCACAAACGGTCTCACAGACCGTCGGATTACCGATCGAACAACAGGTGAACGGTGTGGACGGAATGCTCTATATGAGTTCCAATTCCTCCAGCTCCGGTGCCTATTCACTGACCATCACATTCGCGGTCGGTACGGATATCGACATGGCGACCGTCATGGTACAGAACCGTGTCAGCATCGCGCAAAGCAGCCTTCCGGAAGCCGTGATCGTACAAGGTATCACGACTCGCAAACAATCGTCAAACATTGTGATGATGCTTTCACTGACCTCTAAAGATCCCCTCTATGACGGGCTTTATCTGAGCAATTATGCCAGCCTGAATCTGACCGACCAGCTGGCCCGCCTGCCGGGAGTCGGTTCAGTGAATGTCATGGGAGCCGGTAGTTACAGTATGCGTATCTGGCTCGATCCCGAAGTCATGCGTATCCGTAACCTGACGCCCGACATGGTTTTTCAGGCTATCTCTACGCAGAACAGGCAGGTATCCGCCGGTTATGTCGGGCAACCGATCGCGCAGGCAAACAATCCTTATCAATATACCCTGACGGTAAAAGGCCGATTGACCACTCCGGAAGAGTTCGGAAATATCATCATACGGACTGAACAAGGCGGCAAAATACTCCGCCTGAAAGATATCGCCCGTACTGAGCTGGGCAGTTCCTCTTACAATGTGACCTCCCAGCTAAAAGGACAACAGGCGGCAGCGATTGCCATCTACCAGTTACCGGGTTCCAACTCGTTGGAAGTATCCAAAGCCGTACGGGCGAAAATGGAAGAAATAGCCGCTACCCTGCCGCAAGGTGTTGAGTATAATGTAACACTCGACACGACGGAAGTCATAAACGCCTCCATCGACGAAGTATTAGTAACCTTCCTGGAGACAACTGCATTGGTCGTCCTGGTTATCTTCCTGTTCCTCCAAAACTTCCGGGCAGTAATCATTCCTTGCCTCACCATCCCTGTTTCATTGATAGGAACACTGGCTGTAATGGGGGCGCTGGGATTCTCGGTCAACACCTTGACATTGTTCGGGTTAATACTGGCTATTGCCATTGTGGTGGATGATGCGATCGTGGTCGTCGAGAACTCGTCGCGATATATGGATACCGGGAAATATACGGCACGCGAAGCGGTGACCAAAGCGATGGGCGAGATTGTCGGACCGATCGTCGGCGTCGTGCTGGTCCTGTTGGCGGTATTCATCCCGACGACCTTTATTGGCGGTATCTCCGGGCAACTTTACAAACAATTCGCCCTGACCATCGCAGCCGCAACCGTATTGAGCGGTATCAACTCGTTGACGTTGACACCGGCTCTCTGTGCCTTGTTCCTGCAAGTCACCAAAGATCCGACCTTTTTCGTATTCAAAGCATTCAATAAAGTATATGACAAAACGCAAAAGGTTTACGACGATGTGGTCGACCGCATGCTGAAACATCAGATCGTCACACTGGTCATCTTCCTGATCGTCTCAGCTGCAGCAGCTATTCTGTTCATGCGCTGGCCGTCTACTTTCATTCCGGAAGAAGATGACGGATACTTCCTGGTTTCAACCCAGTTGCCTCCGGCAGCCAGTCTGCCCCGTACACAGGAAGTAAGCCGGAAAATCAACAAGATACTCGACAGTTATCCGGAGGTCAAAACCTATATGGGTATCAGCGGTTTCTCCGTAATGGGAGGCGGCGAATTATCGAATGCCGGAACCTATTTTGTCGTACTGAAAAACTGGAATGAACGGAAAGGGAAAGGTCATACGGCACAAGATGTCGTCACCCGCTTTAACCGGGAAGCCTACGGTATCCAGGAAGCGCAGATATTTGCCCTGGTCCCCCCTGCCATCCCTGGCCTGGGTGCTTCCGGCGGCCTGCAACTGCAACTGGAAGACCGCAAGAACCTGGGACCGACCGAAATGCAGCATGCCATCGAGACATTGCTGGAAACCTATCATACCAAGCCTCAGCTCCTGAGTTTATCCAGTATGTATCAGGCTAATGTGCCACAATACCGACTGAACATAGACCGCGATAAAGTACAGCTGCTGGGATTACAATTGAGCGATGTCTTCTCGACATTAAGTTATTACATGGGAGCTGCCTATGTAAATGACTTTGTCGAGTTCGGACGCATCTACCAGGTGAAGATCGAAGCCAGCGGACAGGCTCAGAAAGTGATCGACGATGTCATGCGGTTAAGCCTGGAGAACAGCGCAGGTAAAATGGTTCCTTTCTCCGCCTTTACAGAAGCCGTACAACAATTGGGACTGGACCAGATCAACCTGTATAATATGTATTCTTCCGCCTCCATCACCTGTATCGCTAATCCGAAATACAGTTCCGGAGAAGCCATACAGGCCATGGAAGAACTTATACAGGAACAACTGGGTGATAATTTTGGTTACGAATGGACCTCCGTCGCCTATCAGGAAACAAAAGCCGGATCGACTACGATCCTGATCTTCGGTATGGCATTACTGGTTGCCTTCCTCGTACTTTCGGCACAATACGAAAGCTGGACAAGCCCGCTGGCTGCCATCCTGGGATTGCCGATCGCGTTGCTGGGTGCTATTCTGGGTTGCTTCATCATGGGCGTGCCTGTCAGCGTCTACACCCAGATCGGTATTATCCTGCTGATAGCCCTCTCCGCAAAGAACGGTATCCTGATCGTCGAGTTTGCCCGCGACTACCGTGCCGCAGGTAATTCCATCCGCGAATCAGCTCTTGAAGCCGGACACGTCCGCCTGCGCCCGATCCTGATGACTTCGTTCGCTTTCGTGTTGGGCGTTATGCCGTTGCTGTTCGCTACCGGAGCCGGAGCCGCCAGCCGTGTCTCATTGGGTGCAGCCGTTGTATTCGGTATGGCGATCAATACGATCTTCGCCACCGCTTTCATCCCGAGCTTTTACGAATGGATGCAAACCATTCAGGAAAAGTGGCTGGATAAATCGTCACCCGACAGCTCCGGGGGAAAGAAGTGAACCTTTCAGATCGTATTAGGGGACGCAGATGACGCAGAAAGCGCAGACGCTCGCAGACTTTTTATTTTTCTTTTAAACAATAATTTATCTGCGTTTACTCTGCGTTTTCTGCGTCATCTGCGTCCCCTAATACAAACTATTAATAAATAGCTCCTATATACCTATCAATATTACCTATTTGATTTCTGTTTAATAACATTTTACTTTTGTTCAGTAATAGAAAACAAATCGCGTATAAGGTTGGTTACATTAATATTCAAGGTAAGATGTTGTCGACTTTATACAAATAAAAAATTTATTTATGGAGAACAAAAAGCTAACAGCTGCCAACGGTCGCCCCGTTGCAGACAATCAGAATTCACAGACAGTAGGTCCGCGTGGACAAATGTTATTACAAGATCCCTGGTTTTTAGAGAAATTGGCCCATTTCGACCGCGAAGTCATTCCCGAAAGACGTATGCATGCCAAAGGATCCGGAGCATTTGGTACTTTTACTGTGACACACGACATTACTAAATACACAAAGGCTGTGATCTTTAGTGAAGTCGGTAAAAAGACAGACTGTTTCGTCCGCTTCTCTACCGTTGCCGGTGAACGCGGAGCTGCAGATGCTGAACGCGATATTCGTGGTTTTGCCATGAAGTTTTATACAGAAGAAGGTAACTGGGATTTAGTCGGAAACAATACACCGGTATTTTTCCTGCGCGATCCGTTAAAATTCCCCGACCTTAACCACGCCGTCAAAAGAGATCCGAAAACAAACCTGCGCAGCGCAAACAATAACTGGGATTTCTGGACATTGCTTCCGGAAGCATTACATCAGGTTACCATTACCATGAGTTCTCGCGGTATCCCCTATTCTTATCGCCACATGCACGGTTTCGGTAGCCATACTTATAGCTTTATCAATGCAAAGAACGAACGTATCTGGGTAAAGTTCCACCTGAGGACATTGCAGGGGATCAAGAACCTGACTGACCAGGAAGCAGAAGCGATCATCGCAAAAGATCGCGAATCGCATCAGCGTGACCTGTTTGAAAGCATTGAAAAAGGTGATTTCCCTAAATGGAAATTCCAGATCCAGCTAATGACGGAAGAACAGGCAGAAAACTACCGTATCAATCCGTTCGACCTGACAAAGGTATGGCCGCACGGCGATTTCCCGCTGCACGACGTTGGTATCCTCGAACTGAACCGTAACCCGGAAAATTATTTCGCAGATGTGGAACAAGCAGCCTTTAACCCGATCAACACGATAGAAGGTATCGGTTTCTCTCCGGACAAAATGCTTCAGGGACGTCTGTTCTCTTACGGAGATGCACAACGTTATCGCCTGGGTGTGAACTCTGAACAAATACCGGTAAACAAACCTCGTTGCCCTTTCCATGCTTACCATCGCGACGGAGCTATGCGCGTAGACGGTAATTACGGTTCGGCAAAAGGATATGAACCGAACAGTTACGGCGAATGGCAGGATTCTCCCGAAAAGAAAGAACCGCCTTTGAAAGCCAACGGCGATATCTACAATTATAACGAACGTGAATACGATGACGATTATTACAGCCAGCCGGGTGCTCTGTTCCGCCTGATGCCAGCCGACGAACAACAGGTTCTGTTCGAAAATACTGCCCGTCAGATCGGTGGAGCCGAATTGTTCATCCAGCAACGTCACGTACGCAACTGTTACAAAGCCGATCCTGCCTATGGCAAAGGTGTTGCTGATGCACTGGGCATCAGCCTGGAAGATGCTTTGAAGGAAACAAGATAGTATAAGTACCCCCTTGATAAATTCTGTTCAAAAAGAGAATGCCTACAATACCGGAAGGTAAAGAGGCATTCTTCTTTTTTGGATAATTACATACCTACATCACTCTTTCACACACCGAACAGAAAACCCTTCCATAGAAGCAATCGACAAATAAGTATCAAAAACAAACTTACTAGAATAATAGCCAGTTGCCAAATACCACATCTGATTGCTATTCATCGTACTTGACCATAGATTAAATTCTCCGCCTGTACCGATAAGCTCCCCTCTCCGCGTTTGTCCACTACGAGATCCGGATGAAGGAATGAAAATAGAGGCATAGTTATAAGGATTGTAAACAAGCATACCCGCATAACCAATATTTGTTTCATCTCCCACCATAGTTGGAATACGGTAAGTTGTTCCATTTACTGTTTCCGACATATAAATATTAAAACCCTCGTTGGATCTCCCTTGCGTATTTGGGATACGTATAGGTTTTCTGTCAAAATAACCATCTGCAATATATCCACGAAGCATATTACCATAATCAGAAGTCGCTACGCCATTTTGGGGATATAACCAAAAAGACTGACGCATCTCCGATCCCTCTATATAACCGGCATTACCATTCACTCCATCGGCCGGCCGGCGATAACCGGATGGACAAACATTCCTTGCATCACTATAATCTCCGGTTGAAGAATAATTACTCCATCCTACCTCACTGGCAGTGCCGACAGGATAATATGCCACATTCGAATTACCTTGAAAAAAATAACCACCCATAGAAGGGTATGAAGTATAAATTCCTCCATTTTGTACAACCTCTACTTTTTTTGCACCTCCCTTCACTGTAATATTATAAGGCTGTATCTTTACAGCTTTAGGACGTCTTGATAACACGACAGTTCCGCTATTTTCATCCGTTACAGGATCATACGGACGCATCAGATAATCAGGTTCTTCCCCCTGCCGTACATAGATCAGGTGAGTTCCTCCCGAATGAATGAAAGCTATCAATCCATAACGGGGAGCTGTTTCCTGACTACTCAATGTACTTTTCAAACCCACACGAAAATAGATATTGTCAGCTGTTCCTGTGACCAATGATTTACCTTTCTGATTCTCTGTGAAACAACAATTAGCCTCAATTGCTTCATCTGTAGAATACAGAGGTTCTTCCGGATCATAGCTTGTAGGATTATCCGGGTCATCCCAACCATACGGGTTTAGGGATATTTTGCTATCATTACTCTTATCTGTATCTAACTCTATAAAATCCTGCCCTACAATAACAACTGCAGTCCATTTTTTTGTCCGGTCTTTTTCAAAAGAACGGATACGAATAATACGTTCAGCCTTTTGATTCCAACGATGGAAAGTTCCGACAAAAGTATAAGGCCGTATTTGGGCTAATCCGGTATAAACATCCAGTTTTTCCTGATGAAACATCACTTTAGTCCGGCCATCATCCTTAGAACTTGCGACATAAAACTCTCCGTCACGCTCAGATACACTATTATTATATCCTACATTGGCTGAAACAAGGGCATATAGCTTACCTGTACGACTCTCATAAGATTCATTTCCGTTGTCTGTTCCATATTTTCCGGAATCATCTCCGAAAAGCACCTTATCTTTCATTTCCATGGCCCTGTTGCCAATCGTTACATTTTCAAACGACATTTCTTCCGGTACGGCAGGCAAAGTGCTGCGACGAATAACTTTTACCACTTTACTTAAATTGCCTATCCGGAAAATAAGGGAGCCTTCCGTCAAGTCCGGCGAACAGTTTATCTTTATCGGCTTATCTTTTGTCTCCGTAAGAGCCAATGATTGAGTCGTTTTGCCATCGCTAAAAGTCAATCCATTACCAGAAGTTGTCACAGAGCCTTCCCCCCAGGCGGTTACCCCATCAGTCGGAACGGTATAACTAACATTTACTGCTTCCACATCCCTACGTATTCCACTTTTTATATTATCGTATAAAATCAAAGTACTATTTGAAACACCCAGATACTGTTCCCCGTTAGAAACTATATCATGCGAATTCAAATCAGTAACATCAATATTAAACTGAATATCCCGGTTTGATGCCGGATTTTTCATTGCATCTGCAGCGGTAGCATAACCGGCTGAAGATATCTTTTGAATATTTATTTTATAGTAGGTATTGCGTTCTATCGGCAAATATTGTTGATTACTACTCCCTGCTTCTTTCTTCCATATATTTAACCGATGATATCCGGGAACACCATCATATTCCCCTTTGATAATAACAAATACACCTTCATCATCTTTTTTTACCGGTGCCTCGAAAAGATATAACGGTTCGGTTTCTTTTGAGTCTTTAGGCACACCGCGCATCATATATTCCGGAGAATATGTATTACCGGAAACAACACCTGCGTACGAAGCTCGGCCTATGTTTTCTATCTGTTGGTTATTGGGAAAGACATATCCTTCAAGTGGAGCATTTCCCATATTAGCTCCCAATAATGTATAATGATCATTTCCAGAGTTATTTATTACTGTAACTTTTGCTGTGGAAGGACTTAATTCAAAAGAAAGGGTTGTTGGATCAGAACTATCATACGACTCAGGTTCTGAAACCATTGGAGGAAAAGAAGGGTCTGCTATTATGTAATCCTTTCCTTCAACTTTCGCCGTCGATAACTTTATCTTCAATGCCTCCTGTAGCTCTCCTAATGTTGTAATTCCACCCAGTTGCTGCCCTGACAGATAAGAAGCTATATTGGCAAAAACATACATCTTTCCTTTCAGATTTTCATCTTTTAAATCCGCTCTGTACGTATTATCTCCTACCGAGTTAGCTTCTGACGATGCCAGAATCCTTGCATCACCAGGATCTGCTTCATCTTTAACAACCACAACATAGACACTATTTATCCCTCCGGATCTATTTTCTCCGGCACGTGTATCCATTACTTCTTCATCAGCCATAACAATCGTAAAACGTAACTGCACATCTTTTACGCCTGGTTTTACCAACTGCTCATCCACACATGAACTGAGAAAAAACAGATAGATAAACCACACCAGCCCCAAAAACAAATGTTTCATATCCTTTCCTTTCATTCTCTAAATTACTTATCGATCCACAAAGCACTCAAATACGTAGTACTCCCATGTAACGTTACCGTGAGATTACCATTTCCATCGTCCGGAACTTCCGCCCCGGATGATGTATATGTCCATTTACCTGAAAATACCATGCCGGAAGGAGAAATAAAAACCGGGATATCTACACTATGAACTGTTATTTCTTTTCCAAGGATGGCCATCCCTTCCAGCTGACTATATCTTACCTCACAAGGATTGGTAGAGCCACTTCCTCCATTAGCATTGAATATAATTTGTGCAACAACCGGATTGGATTCGATCACTACAGTTCTTTTCAATCCGCCGGCATTCAGTATCAATGTATATTTGTTGTTATTGTTATATGTATCAGAGGATACAAACTTAATATCCATATATCCGTTATATGGATAATATGAACTCTCCTGACTTTTAAAAAGATGAAAATTAGACACTCCCTGGCCTGC
The DNA here is from genome assembly GCF_003479145.1 of Parabacteroides sp. AF18-52. NCBI lineage: Bacteria > Pseudomonadati > Bacteroidota > Bacteroidia > Bacteroidales > Tannerellaceae > Parabacteroides > Parabacteroides sp. AF18-52. Next base: position 25,629 of record NZ_QUGR01000021.1, on the reverse strand, counting down.
CAGATTATCAAAGAGATTATTTACGTTGAATTTACTGCCATCATAGGCAATACCTTCCTCTTCTATAAATACTTCCTCCTGATTTGTCCAGAAAAAGACCCGTACCGTTTCTACAGACATCGGGATATCTTTACTCGTTACATTTAAGACAGGCGTATTTACCGATCCGCTAATTTCTTCTGTTTTAGTCCAACCGGTTACATTTAGTTCTATTTGGAAAATGGCCAATGTGCCTATGGAAGAAACCGTTGCATTTACATTATACTGCGTATTCCGGGTAAGACTTAATTCCGACTGAGATAAATCATTAATCTGCTTCCCTGAATTATTATATAATTGCTGAACTCCGTTTCCCAATGGAATTTTGTATGTAGTTTTCAGATCCTCTGTATCCGTATGATAATCTGCCGTAATTTGCAGATAAGAATATTGCTGATTATTAGATTGGCTCATAATAAACTCCGGCACATAAAAAACGAGTTGTTTGGAAGAAGGTAATGATGAAGATTTACTAACCACATACGAATCGAATGGACTTGTCGTCGTCGATATTTGTGAACCCTCATAAGGGAGTGCTCCCAACCCCATAAAACCATATTGCGGTATACGAACCACTGAGGCTTCCTTAAATGTCACTTCTACATTATTATCCCAATCATTACCCGACAAAGTCCCCTTCGTTATTTGCAATACAACTTTAGCCACCGACCGGATCAGCGACATATTGATTATTTTCCCCTGACCGGCATTCCATTCATCAGTACTAAGCGATTTGGTTTCAGCATACATCGGAATATATCCTTTATTCGAAGCATTCCCCTGACCAGCAAGAGAAATGTCCAACATTCCATTTGAATCATAAATGGACGAGAAATCAAGACGCGCATCTCTTACCTGTTCGTAGGTAAGCGTACCGTCCATCGATTTCAATTCATTTGCTACCAGACAAATAATGATGTTTTGTTTCTTTAAAAGTTCCGAAATTTTAAATTCATCATCAGCCGTCTTGACAAAATAAGTAAATGTATTAGAAGGGATTTCTCCTGCGGCATCCGATGTCAGGAAATATTTGTTGAGAAGCATCGTTTTGCCATCGGATGAAAAAACAAACAACCGTAAAGAACGAATCGCATTTTCTTTATCCGAAGCTTTTGCCTCACCAGCTCCAATATCCGACGAAACACGGGTTACAATACAGATAGCATCTGTATGATCGGTTGTCTCTGTTTTCTGGTCGATAAGAACTTCCTGTTCACAACCACATATACCGAAAACCAGCAACAAACAACCGGTTAAGAGGTTCAGCCTATATTTTTGAAACAATCCTTTCATCTCCATTTGTCCATTTTAGGGAAATACAGGATAAATATCCTGGACTTTCCATCCATTTACATAAATAGTGAAACGAATATTACCTTCACTTTCCGTTTCTTCAAAATCAATCGTATAAAAATCCTGTCTATCCAGATATTCTACACCAGGCAGGACCATTATGGGATCACCGTTACTGTCGGTTTCTATATTCCCCTTCTCATCACGAAGAGGAATACGACTATCCAATATCACCTTTATGATATCAAGATTCCGGCATACAACCAGATTGGTCGGTTTATACACTACATCCAGATAAAGAGGTGCATTGGAGAAAGGGTCTTCCTCCTCCTCTCCCATCAACCTCATGACTTTTATATAGGCATAGACTGTGTCGGAACTAAGATTCATATCGTAAGTGGTATATGTCAATAAAGGCGCATATTCTTTAATCGTATTATCATATTTATAATGGCCATTTCTTCCGGAAATATGTATATCCCAGTTTTCCTGAATATTTTCAGAGTTTATTCCAGTCTTCGGCCACCCACCAATGCCGACACGCACTACATTTGTGTTTTTTATCAACGATGTATGGACAAGAGTTTCCTTATCTTTCTCCACTACTACATTTTCCACCAGTCCATGAAATAGATCCTTGAATTGCCGGGTCTGAGGAATTGCCCTGTCATTATCTGCCAGATTAATATTGTAATTCAAAAAAACACGAAAATCTTTCAGATTTGTTTTCCCTATAACCGGGCTACAAACACTTTCATCCGTCGCGCAGGTTGACTGTAATATCTGAAAATCCCGATCAAACTCTTCACTCCCGGCCCATGTAACGATCGTATACACACCAGGGGCCAGATCGATCTTACGCTGCCATCCTAAACATAATTCTCCTGAACCTACCGGAGGGCGTAAAGTATCACATAAAATTCCATTACTATCAAATACAAACGTTTTCAGATCTTGCACAGCTTCTCCTAACTCATCTTTATACTCCATATTACATAAGAAGTCATAACTAAGTACCACTCCATTCTGGGGAGGGCATTCCGGCAAATCCTCATAGATACAACCATATAGCGGTAGCAAGACTACGGAAAAAAGCAGAGCTATTTCTTTTTCAAACGTCATTGTTTCTTTAGATTAAAAAACTTTATCAGAGAATTCCTTTTTCAAGGCCTTCTCTGATAAAAGCCTTTGTTCAATCAGACTGTTTATTAAATAGAAGGAGTGATATCCGTCACTTTCCACGGATTAACTTTCACACTAACCACCACATTTACACCCGGCATCTCCGGATCCGGATCAATCGGATCTTTCGGATCTACTGTTGCAACTCCTCCGGGAACAGGTATTTTACCGACAAAAGCAGAGATCAGGCTATTCAAATCGATCCTGTAAATATATCCGGCCTGAAATGAGGTAAGAAAATCATTGTTGACAGAACCATTCACTGTAAAGACTTTCATTGTAATAAATTCTTTTCCTGAAGCATACTTCTCTTTTTCAGTGCTTTCATAAGCGGTTTTGCTCTCATAAGCTTTCACTTTCAAAATAACATGAGGTAACTCATTTGCCAATGCCTCTTTCGTTGTACGGTTCGATGACTGAGCATAAATCTGAAAAGCAGATGTTTTATCTTTTACTATGCCTATATTACGATTAGCAGATGCACCTCCACCTATCGTCGTATTCCAATACTGGCCTTTATCCGTCACTGGAGTTGTTTTACCTACATAGATCTCCATTTCATCTTTTGTTCCTAAACTAGTAACACTCGGGTATTGTACCTTTATAACATTGGCATTACTTCCCACTATACGATCCCACATATTCCCCATGCATAAGAAAGTATTATTTTCAGAAGTACCGGCTGTATGCCATCCTTTTTCATGATAAGCTTTGTACCAATCCGGCCATCCGGCTGCAGCCTCACTCCCGGGCCACGGAAGCATAAAAGGATCACGGGAAGCATCACGTACCTTTATATTATTTACATAAATTTCCTCTACATCAACTGCATAGTAGTAATTGGGAAACCATTTAACAGACTCTGCATTGGGTAAAGTCCCAAAATCAGGCACAAGGACCCATCCGAAATCAATATTATTAGTATCGTCGTCTATCTCCGCTTCTGTAGCAACAGTTCCTTTACTTCCCCCCATAATATATTCAGTATTTTTTTCCGGTTGAGACAACGTTTTTCCTGCTTGGACATGCCAATAATGATCCGGAATATAAGCTTTGTCATCAGGAAAACCATTACCACTTGTACCAGTCCCTACAACAATACCATATTTTGTTCTGGCCGCTTCATCAAATTTAGTTTCCATGTCAGTTTTAGGCATTGTTTTCCATTTACGACCAAAATAATCTTTCCATTCTTCTTCTTCAGCGACCTGAATACCTCCATATACTTCCAAACGAGCCAAACTGGGTGAAACCTCATAAGTCATTTTATAGACAGGCTTTCCATCCTTTCCGGTCGTATTACTATCAAGGTGGCCTTCCAAAGCAGCACCACGTCCATAATCTTTCGTAACAAGGGTTACCCGTTCAAAATTATCAGTACCTTCTTTATAAGGATTATCTCCTTTCCCTTTATTATCTCTATAATTAAAATAATTAATATTTGTAGTACCGTCATCCGTAGAAGGACGATTTAATAATACGTCTACATGAGTCGTTCCGGCAGGCATACCTATTGTAACACCTTCAGGTTGAGTATTTGAATCAACAGTAGTTCCTGCTAAAATATAATTTCCATACAATGCCTTACCCAGCTGATCATCGGTCAATTTTATTTCACCCAATGATACTCCATAACTATTATAAGGAATAACCAAAGCGGAATAAATTTTGGGAGCATACGTTTGTTTAGAAGGATGACCGGTTTCAATCGCTTTCGTTACAGTTTTATCGACGTGTATCCTCAGATTTACCACTGCATCGTCATTGTTAATCACCCCCTCATCTTTATTACACCCAATGAGGGATATGGCGGCTATCGCCATAATAAATACTTTTTTCATATTATACAATATTATATAGGTTAATTAATCCGTACTTATAAATATTCATTTATATAGATCAGAATAGTAAAATTCTGATTGTCGAGACGGAAAACGAGCAAAGGGATTGTACTTTAGACGTTTTTATTTCAGACGATCAAACATTTGCTTTTTACAAACTTTTCTAATAGCGAAATTATCAAAAATAAAACCAATGAATATGTATTTAAAAGACATTGTTTTGTATCCAAACGTCACGAATAAAAAATCGTCATTCCCTTATAATCAATTTATAAAACAGAGTAATGAAAAGTATATTGAAATATGTAAAACACATCGTATCCTAACATAAATTAACTTAGACTGTTGTTTATTTATATCAGGATACAATGTCATAAATGAAAGGTGGGAAGTAAACTGTTTTCTACTTTATCTGCCGCATCAGCTCTGCAGGCGTACAGTCATAAAAATGTTTACAAAACTTGGTAAAATGAGACATATCGGTAAAATCAAACTCCATAATAATATCGGAAATAGTTATTCCCGGTATGGATAATTTCAGCCTGATATTCTTTGCCTTCTGCTTAAGTAGCCAGTAACGCGCCGGTTCACCGAACTCAACATAAAATTTGCGGGAAAAAGTACGAAGCGACATATTCATCTTCGAAGCGATCTCACTAATGGAGAGACCATTTCTATAGATCGCCTGGAAACGTTGTTTGAAGCTGGTCCCATATCCTAATACAGGATAGAAAAACTCGGCCAGTTCCTTTCGGGTATAATTATAGGTAAGAATGATGAACAGTTCCTTTTGCTTCAAATCGTACAGATAATCACATGGTATCTTCTTAGCAGCCAACAAATAGCTCACCATCTGATCTTCAAAAAGCTTCACTTGGGGAGTCACCTGTAATGGCCGAAAAAGATTGGAGACATCTTTCTCCTCCTTTACATAATTATAACTCTTCACATAACTATAAAGGGTACAATTGTCACACGGAAGCTCCACCCTGTTACCAAACGAAAGTAATAGGACACGCGAATCAACCACAGCAGTTCCATATATACCTGTCGCATGAGGCAGGAAGAAAAAATCATCCTGTTTGAACCTCTGCCGCAAGAAATCGCTCGATGAAAACTCGATTTCGCCCTCCAGCACAAACACTAAATTACAAAACTCAATATTATTAGCAGCGATATGATCATCCTTGTCAAGGATGATCAATCTGAAACCGGTTTCAGATTGAAAGCGCATGCATTTTTCAAATCCCTCATTTTTTTCTGCACACATAAATTTCTTACCTCGTTATTAAAACGAGGCGTAGCAAATATATTTACTTTTTTAATATAATATTTTTATACTGACGAAAATATTCTTCATCAAGTGAAAAAACAAGGCTTACATAAAATAAAACACCTCTCATTTATGACAAAAAACAGAAAAGGGTACCGCAAAAGTCTCATTATAAAACTTCTATGGCACCCCTCTCCTGTCAAATGAATGACAGAAACAGATATTTAATCAAACATATGTCTGAATTTGCTGAAGATCTTTTCTTTCATCGTACGGTTCGGCTGGAAATTCGGCGAGTTTTCCAGGCCGGTCAATGTTTCTTTTTCTGAAGCAGACAACGTCTCAGGAATATATACGCTTACATTGACAAGGAGGTCACCCGTTCCGTAACTGTTCACGGAAGGAAGTCCCTTGTTTCTGAGACGTAATACCTTACCCGGCTGTGTACCCGGTTCGATCTTCACCTTCGCTTTCCCGTCGATGGTCGGTACTTCGACAGTTCCTCCCAAAGCGGCCTGGGGAACGCTTAACAACAAGTTATATAACAAGTCATTCTCATCGCGGATCAGTTCCGGATGCGATTCCTCTTCGATCAGGATCAAAAGGTCACCATTCACACCGCCATGACGGGCAGCATTACCCTTGCCGCTCATGGACAACTGCATGCCTTCTGCCACACCTGCCGGGATATTGATCGTAATAACTTCTTCGTCACGCATAACACCTTCACCGGTACACTGCGTACATTTTTTAGTGATGATCTTGCCTTCACCACCGCAGGTAGGACAGGTCGACTGTGTCTGCATCTGCCCCAGGATCGTATTGGCAATGCGGGTCACCACACCACTTCCATGACAGGTTTCACAAGTTTTAGAGCTGTGATCGTCTTCCGCACCACTACCGTGACACTTGCTGCAGGGAACGTACTTTTTGACTTTTATCTTCTTTTCTACTCCGTTAGCGATCTCTTTCAGGTTCAGCTTTACCTTCACACGCAAATCCGAACCACGGTTCACACGACGGCCGCCACGTGAGCCTCCGCCAAAACCACCGAAACCACCAAATCCGCCAAAGTGCCCGCCAAAGATGTCTCCAAACTGAGAGAAAATATCTTCCATTGACATTCCGGCCCCACCAAAGCCACCTCCCTGAGAGGCGCCTCCTACTCCGGCGTGTCCGAACTGGTCATAACGCTGACGTTTCTGAGCATCACTCAATATGTCATACGCTTCGGCAGCTTCTTTGAATTTCTCTTCTGCTTCCGCATCACCAGGATTCTTGTCCGGGTGGAACTGGATCGCTTTTTTCCGATATGCTTTCTTAATTTCTTCCACTGTGGCGGTTCTTTCCACCTCCAGCACTTCGTAATAATCTCTTTTAGCCATCTTTGTATTGTTGTTATTTGCCCTCTAGCATATTGCTTATTCTCCTACCACTACTTTAGCGTGACGAAGCACTCTATCATTTAAAGTATAACCGGTCTGTACGCAATCCAGGATTTTTCCCTTCATGCCAGGTTCCGGAGCAGGAATCGTAGCTACAGCTTCAAACATTTCGGTGTCGAATGGTTGACCTACCGCTTCAATAACTTTCACTCCCTGCTGGGCCAGATAAGCCATAAATTTGGAATAGATAAGCTCTACACCTTCTTTCACAGCTTCCACGTCGTCCGATTTGCGGATGTTCTGCAATGCACGCTCAAAATCATCTACAACCGGAAGCAAGTTTTTCAGGGCGGCTTCACCACCATTCTTGATCAGGTCTGCCTTTTCACGCAAAGTACGTTTACGGTAATTATCGAATTCTGCCATCAAACGAAGATGAGAGTCGTTCAATTCGTCATACTTCTTTTTCAACTCTTCCAATTCTTCGGTCACAATGTCAGTCTGCGCACATTCTTCTGCCGCATTTTCCTGTTCCTGCTGCAAATTTGTCGCTTCCTCGTTGTTCTGACATTCATTCTTTCCAGCCGTTTCTTTCTTTCCGTTAAAATTCATCTTGCTCATAACTATCTTAATTTTTTTATTATTACCTAATTGTCAGCATAATACGACAACCTTCCTCTACTAACATTCCACATATAGAAAAAGTTATCCCTGCGATCATTCACCGGAATAATATCAAATATGCTGCCAACTATTCATACTCAACAAAAATATCTTTACCTTTGCCTGTATATTTAGGTATAAACAGGTATTATTAATACTATAATAGAATTACTGGCATTATGAAAAGAGTTGTTTTATCCATATTACTGTTATTTGCATTCTTAACCGGCTATGCACAGAACCGGAACGCGTCGATCTGTAGATTAGGATTCACTTACGATATCAGTCAAAGTAATAACTGGGGAAAATATAAACCCGTTGTTACAGGAGTCATTCCTTATTCTTCGGCAGAACTTGCAGGAGTGAAACAGGGCGATATCCTGGAAGCGATAGACGGAGTGCAATCGACGGAAGTTTCACCACAGGAGATTGCAGAGCTATTGAACCCTGCCGGTAAAAATGAAGTGATACTCACTATCTCCAATCTTGCCGTACCGACTAAGCAGGTGATGGTAAAAAAAGATTGCAAAAAGGTCAACTCGATCACGGAAGACCAACTGGCATCGGCTTTTTCAATGTACAGCCTGGAAACGACCAGCGAACGGAACTTTACCTGTCCTTTCAAAACCGTGGTAACACCGGATTCTGTCAACTTCGGCAAATTCAAGACATTTGCATTCGCAACAATCGATGAAAACAACCGTAAACTGGAAACTGCCATTAACGAATGTATCGAAAAAGAAATGACTAAAAAAGGTTTGACCGTAGATATCGTCCAGCCGGATATCCTGATACAGACATTTTACTTCTTCGATAAGAATCCGAACTTTAAAGGAGCGAACAAAGTTATGATAGATAAGGAACCGACTTACCGTTATAATTTTACAGTGAGCAAAATGGACACTTTCCCGTTCCTGGGTAATTCGGCGGCAGAGGCGGAAGCAGAATACCTGTTGCAGTTCGGTTTCCGTATGATCGACCAGGCATTTGTTCCGGGCCGTATCCTCTGGGAATGTGAAGCAAACGAGTTGCTGGAAGATTCCTACAAACTGGAAGAATATGCCCGTATACATGTGCCGCTGATGCTGATGCAATATCCGTACGTAAAATATGGCCGGAATGTATTATATAAAGTAAATCAGAGAACCTATAATTATACGGGTATCAGCTATGACATCGACCGTCTGGAACTGATTACGGATGTCGACCGCAATTCGCCCGCTTACGCATCCGGACTTCGTCCGCGCGATGTGATCGAAAAGATCAATAATAACAAGATGAATTATTCCGCAGAAGAATTTACAGCAGGCTATAAGAACTTCATTTCCAAAACGATGAAATATCGCGATCCTAAAACACAGTTTACGGATGCCAATGGTTTCAAACGCTGTATGTACTGGGATACATTCAACTACCCTAAGGTTGCCGATGCTTTACAAAGTTCCGGCAATGTAGGAGCTTTCTCCTACTTATATTATTATGCTCCTTATGTCAATCCGGCAGGTAACAATGCCTGTACGTTCGATATCAAACGGGGCAAGAACAAAATGGAAATCATCGTCCGCCCTACTATCCGCAGGGAGATTACGGTGGAGATAAAATAAGCATATAAATAAACGTGATATACCCACAAAACTTTGAACAAAAAACGGGGTTCGATAAAGTACGCCGTTTAATTTCCGATAAATGTTTAAGCCTGCTGGGACAAGAGCGGGTAGCAGAGATGGAATTCTCTGCCGATTATACAACCGTTATTGAACGTCTGGAACAAACAGATGAGTTTGTCCGTATCCTGCATGGAGAGGTAGAATTTCCTGCCAGTTTCTTTTTCGATGTACGTTATTCACTGAAAAGGATACGTCCGGAAGGAACCTGGCTGGATGAAAAGGAACTGTTTGACCTGAAACGTTCCCTACAGACAATCAACGATATCGTCTGTTTCTTCCGTCCGACTGAAGAGGAAGAGATCGCTTATCCGGCTCTTACTGCATTGGCGGGTGACATACTGGTATTTCCCCAACTGATCGGAAAGATCGACTCCATTCTCGACAAGTTCGGGAAAGTTAAAGACAATGCCTCGCCCACCCTGGCACAGATCAGAAAAGAGATTACAGCAACGATGAGCGGTATTTCCCGCAGCCTGCAATCCATTCTGCGAAGCGCCCAATCGGAAGGTGTGGTCGATAAAGACGTGACTCCGACCATGCGTGACGGACGTCTGATGATACCTGTCGCTCCGGCTTTCAAAAGGAAGATCAAAGGGATCGTGCATGACGAATCGGCAAGCGGTAAAACAGTTTTCATCGAACCGGAAGTCGTCGTAGAAGCCAATAACCGGGTACGGGAACTGGAAGGTGACGAACGCCGGGAAATCATGAAGATCCTGACAGAGTTTACCAATATAGTACGCCCGATGGTTCCGGATATCCTGCAGTCGTATGAGTTTATGGCAGATATAGATTTTATCCGTGCCAAGGCTCTTTTTGCAGAACAGGTGAAAGGGATCAAACCGGTTGTCGAGAATATACAACAGGTAGACTGGGCACGTGCCGTTCATCCGCTACTTTACCTCTCTTTGCAAAAACAGGACAAGCAGGTTATCCCGCTCGATATCACATTGAGTGAGGAGAAGCGCATACTGATCATTTCCGGTCCGAATGCGGGTGGTAAATCCGTTTGTCTGAAGACGGTAGGTTTGCTGCAATATATGATGCAGTGCGGTCTGCTGATCCCGTTGCACGAAAGTTCGCGTACCGGGATATTCTCCCGTATCTTTATCGATATCGGCGATGAACAGAGTATCGAGAATGACCTGAGTACATATAGTTCCCACCTGACTAATATGAAGTACTTCGTCAGGAACTGCGATGAAAAGACAATCATCCTGATCGATGAGTTCGGTAGCGGTACGGAACCCCAGATCGGCGGTGCGATAGCCGAAGCGCTACTCGACCGGTTCAACCGGAACCGTAGTTTCGGTGTGATCACGACCCACTATCAGAACCTGAAGCATTTTGCAGAAGATACGGAAGGCATTGTAAACGGTGCCATGTTATATGACCGCCACCTGATGCAACCGCTGTTCAAACTGTCGATCGGAAACCCGGGTAGTTCGTTTGCCGTCGAAATCGCACGGAAGATCGGGTTACCGGAAGATGTGATCGCGGATGCTTCTGCGAAAGTCGGTTCCGATTATATCGATATGGACAAATACCTGCAGGATATCGTCCGCGACAAGCGTTACTGGGAAAGCAAACGCCAGAATATCCGCCAGCGTGAAAAGAAACTGGAAGATATCACATCCCGCTACGAAAAGGATCTGGAGGAGGTAAATAAGCAACGTAAAGAGATCATGCGCGAAGCAAAGGCTGAAGCACAGCGAATACTGGCCGAAGCAAATGCAAAGATCGAAAATACAGTTCGCGAGATCAAAGAGGCGCAGGCAGAAAAAGAACAAACCAAACTTGCCCGTAAAGCCTTGGAAGAGTTCAAAACATCTATCGAATCAACCGGCGAGGAAGATGACAAGATAGCTCGCAAAATGGCGAAACTGCAGGAACGGAAAGAGCGTAAAAAGCAAAAGCAGAATTCCCCGCCCACCAAACAAGCGTTCAACCGTGACGTGATCGAAGTCGGCGACAATGTGCGTTTAAAAGGACAAGTTTCTGCCGGGACAGTTATGGAACTTCAAGGAAAACAAGCCGTTGTAGCATTCGGTATGATAAAAAGTACTGTAAAACTCGAACAACTGGAAAAAGTAAGCAAAGGCCAGATCAAGAAAGAAATTCAGAAAAGCACCTTTGTCAGTGTGGGTACGACCGATCATATGCACGAGAAAAAACTGAACTTTAAGCAAGAGATAGATGTTAGAGGTATGAGGGGCGATGAAGCACTGCAAGCTGTCACCTATTTCATTGACGATGCCATCCAGGTCGGAGCTGGGCGAGTCCGTATTCTGCATGGAACAGGTACGGGTATCCTACGGCAACTGATACGCGACTATCTGCATTCGGTTCCGGGTGTCGAGCATTACCACGATGAGCATGTCCAGTTTGGTGGTGCAGGTATCACTGTTGTAGAACTGGATTAAAACAATTGTAGCTATGAGACGAAAAGAGGGAACACATTTGCATAGGCGCAGACATATTTCAAACCGGCATTTGTCGGATAAATATTATTATGCCGGTGAACATGAAACTGTAACCGACATTCGTCTCACACAATACAATTCAGATGGAATCCACACGACTGAAGTAAAAAAAGGAACTACTTCGTTTAATAAACTGGTCGACCCAAACAAAGTAAACTGGTTTCAAGTAAGCGGACTTACCGATTCGGAAACGATCACACGTATCGTAAACGATTTTGGACTCCATAATCTGGATGCCAAAGATATCCTGACACCTCAACATGTGGTAAAGATTGAAGAGTATGCGAATCACATGCTTATTATCCTGAATTCCAGTTATTATGATGCCAATATGGAGATACACTCCGAACACATCAGTATCCTGGTCACCGGTAATGTCGTTATTACTTTTACGGAAAGCAACAACCCAGTCTTCGCCAACACAATGAAAGCACTGGAATCAGATATGTTGAGCCTGCGGAAAAAAGGTAGCGGACTCTTACTTGCTTTCCTGCTGAATACGATCATCGCCAACCTGGTCGAGACGGCTTCGAAGGTGGAGGAAATGTTGGAAGATATAGAGGAAACATTGCTCGATATCAAAAGCGACCAAGGGAATATGGGTTCGATGATCCAGCAACGCCGTCACGAATATATGCTTATCCGTAAAAACAGCCAACCCCTGAAAGAACAATTTCCCAAATTACTGCGTACCGAAAACGGGATAATCAGTCCCGACATGCTTCCGGTCTACACAGATTTGTCAGACCAGTTGCAATTCGTTATACAGACAACCGAAAGTTGCCGGGAAATCATATCTTCTTTGGTGGATCTTTATATCTCCAACAATGACCTGCGCATGAACGCGATCATGAAACGGCTGACAGTCGTATCTACCCTGTTCATTCCATTGACATTCCTGGTAGGCGTATGGGGAATGAACTTCAAACTTATGCCCGAGCTGGACTGGGAATACGGCTATGGTATTGCCTGGGGAGTGATGTTCCTTACCGGTATACTGACCTGGATATATATGAGAAAGAAAGATTGGTTTTAGAGTCCGTAATTCCTTTTAAACTGATAATAGGTATTTCTGGATACATTGAAATGCTTGCAGATCATGACAACAGTATCTCCCCTCTCAAGCATATTCATCACTTCTTCTTTGTTGGCATCCAGCAAAGACTGCTTCGCATCGGTCCCTTTCGGCCGTCCCAGTTGCAGTCCCTCCTTATCTTTCTTATGATTCAAAGCCTCTTTCGTCCGGACAGACATCAGATGATGCTCGATATCCGAAACCAGGTTACAGGTATCCGAGACGACTTCCGTATTCAGGCTGTTGTCTAGCAGATACCGGTCGTTGATACTATATACATGAATACCCCGGGCCATACATTTTCCCAAAAGCGTCATCACTTCGGAAAGGGTACGACCAAACCGGGCAATATCCGTGATAATCACCTTGTCATCCTTTTTCATTCTGTCTATCAACCGATACAAGGAAGGTTCACCTTCTTTCCTCTTTCCGTCTACTATATCAGTTATCCATTTACTGATCTCCAAACCATTTGCTGACGCATAACGAGTAATTTCATCTTTTTGCGTTTCAAGATGTTGCTTGTCAATAGTTACTCTCAAATAAGCTATTATCATAAAACTTCTGCTACTTACTATTTTGAATGTACAAAATATACTTTTAGTTCACGCGGTGAAGATACAATAAAGTAACGACAGCTCATATACTATTTTTCTTTTCATAGCATAAAAAAACGCTAAAAAGCAAGCTGTAGCAAGTTAAAAAACAAGCCTTTACATTTTATGCTAAACTTTCCCTTTTATTGAAAGAAAATGTTATCGAAAACAAGATGAAACATTCTTTAATAAGCGCTCCATACATTTTATAATTATATACGGAGAAATAAACCTATCTTTGCAAATATGAAAAAGTATCTTCTAGTCATATTAACCATCCTCTATATCGGGGTTTCCTGCGGAATTATCCTGAATATCCATCATTGCATGGGTAAGATAGTGGAAGTTGAGTTATGGCAAAACGATACCTGTCCTTCATGCAAGGAAAAGAAACAAGCAGGCCATTGCTGCTCTACGGAGACACAACTGGTTAAAATGACGGTCGATCAGGATATCCATCAGGTACCGGCTATCGACTATACACCGGTCGCCCTGTCCTTGCTTTTTAATATGAATGCTTTGCAGATTCTCTCCGAAGCAAGTGAATCAGGCATACCTAATCCTTATTATAATACCCCACCTGACGAATGCAGCGGTACAGAACGATGCATTCTTAACTGTTCTTTTCTGATTTAGTTGATATTGGCTTTAGGGCCAACCATATCTTTTGTTTAGAATCCATAAACAAAAAATTATTATAATCTGTTCCTTTTGTGTAACACAAGAGAAAATAGAAGGTGTACAGCCATTCTTTGTAAAACAAAGTCTGCTGTAGACTCAGATTGTATGCATCAATTAATCCATCAGAATAAAAACAGTACTCTATGCTAAATAAAATAATCCGTTATTTCCTTGAGAACAGGGTAGTAACCATGCTATTATTAATACTGGTTGTTGTGTGGGGAATATCGACCTCTCCTTTCAACTGGCACGGGGGCATTATCCCACGTAATCCCATCCCGGTGGATGCGATCCCGGATATCGGTGACAACCAACAAATTGTCGCTACCGAATGGATGGGACGGTCACCTAAAGACATACAGGACCAGATCACTTATCCGCTGACAACCTCGCTACTGGGCATTCCGGGTGTGAAAAGTATCCGGAGTTCCTCCATGTTCGGTATGTCATTCATTTATATTATTTTCGATGATGATATCGAATTTTACTGGAGCCGTTCACGTATCCTGGAAAAATTAAATTCGTTGCCACCCGGAACATTGCCGGAAGGCGTACAACCAGCTCTGGGACCTGATGCAACGGCTTTAGGGCAAATATATTGGTACACACTGGAGGGCAGGAATCCGGAAACAGGCAAACCTACCGGAGGATGGAATGCCGAAGAACTGCGTACGATCCAGGACTTCTATGTTAAATATAGTCTTTCGGCAGCCGAAGGCGTATCGGAAGTTGCTTCTGCCGGAGGCTTCGTAAAAGAATATCAGATCGAGCTCAATCCGGATGCCATGCGGGCATTCAATATATCGGTCATGGATATTATGAATGCCGTAAAAAAGAGCAATCTTGATATCGGTGCGGAAACAATGGAGATCAATAAAGTAGAATACCTGATCCGGGGATTAGGATATATTAAAGATGTATCCGATCTGGAGAAAGCCGTTATCACTGTTCGCGACGGTGTCCCGGTACGTATATCGGATGTTGCTTTCGTAAATATCGGCCCGGGGACACGGCGGGGAGGATTGGACAAGGAAGGAATAGAAGCTGTCGGTGGTGTCGTCATCGCCCGTTACGGAGCCAATCCGCTGGAAGTGATCGACAATGTAAAAACAAAAATCAAAGAAATAGAAGCCGGACTTCCGCAGAAAACATTGGAAGACGGGACAGTCTCAAAGGTCAGTGTCGTGCCGTTCTATGATCGCACCGGACTGATAAAAGAGACAATCGGGACACTCGAAACTTCACTCTCCCATGAAATACTGATCTGTATCATCGTGATTATCGTACTGGTGCTGAATCTGCGTGCTTCGGTCATTATTGCAAGCATGTTGCCGATAGCTGTACTGGCAACATTCATTATTATGAAATATACCGGGATAGAGGCGAATATTGTCGCATTGTCCGGCATCGCTATTGCGATCGGTGTTATGGTGGATGTCGGTGTCGTTTTCGTAGAGAGTATTATACGGTATATGGAGATGCCCGAGAACAAAGGCATTCGAAGTGGTAAAGCGTTCGTAAACCTTATTTACAAAGCGGTAAGCGAAGTATCGGGAGCCATCACTACGGCAATGATTACAACGATTGTCAGCTTCCTGCCCGTTTTTGCCATGGAGGCACAGGAAGGGAAAATGTTCTCTCCCCTCGCCTACACGAAGACGTATGCATTGGCTTCTTCCTTTATCCTGGGGTTGATCTTATTGCCTACTCTTTCTTATTTGTTATTCTCTGTCCGAATAAATTCGAAAATAATACGCAAAATCGCCAATTATCTGTTGGTCGCGGCAGGCATTGTGCTTATGATCATTTACGGAAGTGTTCCGGCACTCGGACTAACGGCCGTAGGACTAAACAACCTGTTTGCATCCTACTGGAAAAATCCGAAGATGGCTACTTACATCAATATTGGTATTACATTACTGGTTGCCGTTTACTATTTGTCGGAAGAATGGCTGCCGATGGGACCGCAAGCCGGGCTATCCGCCAATATCTTATTTGTTGCGGCGTGTATCATCATCATTCTGTCCCTTCTCTGGATACTGGTTATCTATTACGAACGGATATTGAGATGGTGCCTTAACCATCGCTGGCAGTTCATGATCGTTCCGGCTGCAACGATTGTATTTGGCTTCATGATCTGGATGGGATTCAACCGAACATTCGGGCTGGTCGCTTCCGGATTCGAGACACTGGGATGGAAAGACTTCCGGCAAACAGCTTTCTGGGAAAAGGCTTCGGCCGAATTTCCCGGTATCGGTGAAGAATTTATGCCCAGCCTGAATGAAGGATCTTTCCTGCTGATGCCTACCAGTATGCCTCATACCGGAGTTGCCCAAAACCTGGATTATATTGAAGCACTGGATAAACGCCTGGCAGCCATTCCGGAAGTAGAGACCGCGATCGGGAAATGGGGACGTGTGAACTCGGCTCTCGACCCGGCACCGGCACAGATGTTTGAGAATACGATCAATTACCGTCCGGAATATATATTGAATGAAGACGGCGGACGGGAACGGTTTAAAGTGAACAGGCAGGGAGAATATCTTTTAAAAGACAGCAGTACCTACAATCCGGCCGATGGTTTCCGGCTGATTCCAAAAGATAGCCTGATTCCCGACCGGAAAGGAGATTACTTCCGTCAATGGCGTCCGGAGATTAAAAACACAAACGATATCTGGCAACAGATCGTGAATGTCACTCATTTGCCGGGTCTGACCTCTGCTCCCAAACTACAGCCGATAGAGGCCCGTCTCGTGATGCTTTCGACCGGAATGCGTGCACCTATGGGATTAAAGATATACGGACCGGACCTGGAAACGATCGAACAAAGCGGAAAAGCCATCGAGCAGGCATTGAAAGAGGTACCTTCCGTAATCCCTTCTTCCGTCTTTTATGACAGGGCGGTCGGTGCTCCATACCTGGAGATCAAACTGAACAGGGATAATATGGCCCGTTATGGAGTGAATGTAGAAGACCTGCAGGAAATATTAAGTGCAGCTGTCGGCGGTATGGTTCTAACGACAACAGTAGAAGGCAGGGAGCGCTTCCCCGTCCGTCTCCGCTATGCACGCGAACTTCGGGATAACCCGGAAGCTTTATCCATGTTGTTGGTTCCTACCGCAACCGGTGCACAGATTCCTTTGAAGGAACTAGCCGATATCGATTACACCCGGGGAGCACAGATGATCCAAAGCGAAAACACCTTCCTGGTCGGTTATGTGATATTCGATAAGCTATCCGGCAAGGCGGAAGTGGATGTTGTAAAAGAAGCGACACGCATACTGGATCAAAAGATAAAAGACGGAGAACTGACCCTGGCGAAAGGTGTATCCTATAAGTTTGCCGGTAACTACGAACAGCAGGAACGCGCCACCCAACGGTTGGCAATCGTTGTTCCCCTGGCACTGCTTATCGTCCTGCTCGTCCTGTATTTCCAGTTCAAGACAGTAACCGCTTCCCTGATCCATTTCTCCGGTGTATTCGTTGCCTTTGCGGGTGGTTTTATCCTGCTTTGGCTGTACGGACAAGATTGGTTCATGAACTTTTCCGTCGGAGGAGAAAATATGAGGGATCTTTTCCAGATGCATACTATCAACCTGAGTGTGGCAGTCTGGGTAGGATTTATCGCCCTGTTCGGAGTGGCGACAGATGACGGAGTGTTGATGGGAACTTATATCCATCAGACATTCCTGCAACAGAATCCCACCACAAAAGAAGCGATCCGTGAAGCAGTCGTTACAGCCGGTCTCAAACGCGTACGCCCCGCTGCTATGACCACTGCTACAACGCTGATCGCCTTGTTACCGGTATTGACTTCTACAGGAAAAGGAGCAGATATCATGGTTCCGATGGCAATACCAACTTTCGGTGGTATGCTGATCCAGTCCATGACCATGTTCGTCGTCCCCGTCCTGCAATGTTGGTGGCGTGAAGGCGCTATAAAGAAAGAACAAAAGAAACAGAATCTTCAAAACAATAGAAACGATGAGAAATAAAATCAAAATACAAATATATATAACAGGAATAACCTTGCTGTTCGGCCTTTTTCCTGCTTTCCCACAACAGGCGGACAGTCTGTCGTGGTATCTGGAAACGGCAGCACGCAACAATCCGCTGATAAACTCCAATTTTGCTTTATATAAAGCATCATTGGAAAAGATTCCGCAAGCCGGAGCATATGCCGATCCAGAACTTGATATCGGTCTTTTCGTCAAACCGATGGAGACTTTGAGTGGCAAGCAAATTGCCGACTTTACGCTTATGCAGATGTTTCCCTGGTTCGGAACACGTAAAGCCGCCCGCAACGAAGCAACCGAGATGTCGCGCATGGCTTACGAACAATTTCGCGAAGCCAGGAACAATCTGTTCTATGAAGTGAAAAGCCAGTGGTATCAGTTATGCAACCTCAACGAGCAATACAAGAATACACAGGCAAACCTTCTGTTACTTGAACAACTGGAAAAGCTGGCACTCAACCGCTACTCAGCTCCTTCCGCCAATGCTCCAACCCCGACAACTGCACCCGTTGCCACCGTTGTCGCAGCACCTCCCGTTGCTACAGGCAACAGTATGGACAATATGGGAGGAATGGGTAACTCTTCCCAAACAGCAACACAGGGAATACCGGCAGGAAACTCTTCCATGCAAAGTATGGGAGCCGGTTCGATGGGAACAAGTAATTCCTCCGGTAGCATGTCGGATGTATTGCGCATACAGATAGAAAAAGCAGAACTTCAGAATAATCTGGAAATCCTCGCTTCTAACAGAATAGCAGCCGAAGCACGTTTCAATGCCTTGTTGAACCGTAAACAAGATATGCGGATAGCCGTTCCCGATTCACTGGAACAACTGCATTTCCTGATCGATGACCAGACAATG
This sequence comes from Parabacteroides sp. AF18-52, assembly GCF_003479145.1. Classification (NCBI taxonomy): domain Bacteria; kingdom Pseudomonadati; phylum Bacteroidota; class Bacteroidia; order Bacteroidales; family Tannerellaceae; genus Parabacteroides; species Parabacteroides sp. AF18-52. The sequence continues at coordinate 6,573 of NZ_QUGR01000021.1, read as the reverse complement.
ACCGACAGTATCATTACTGCCAATCCTATGCTTTCCATGCTTGAAGCGGAAGCGAATGCTTATCGTGCCAAAGCCGTCATGGATAAAAAGATGAGTTATCCGATGTTCGGTATCGGCCTGCAATATTCGCTTGTCGGGAAATCAAACAATAAGATGGTCATGGACGATATGAACGGGATGGATATGTTTATGCCGATGTTCAAGATCAGCATCCCTATTTTCCGTAAAAAATATCAGGCACAACAGAAAGAGAGCCAGCATTACCGCCGGGCAAGCGAACTGAAATATGAAAACACGTTGAACGAACTGCAATCCGAATACCAGACAGTCAAGCAACAACTGGCCGATGCCGCACGTAAAATAGCCCTTTATAAGAAACAACAGGAACTGTCGCTCTCCACCTGGCAACTGATCGTACGGGAATTTTCTGCCGGCACGACAAGCCTGACTGACGTGATACAGGTAGAGCGCCAGCTATTGGATTACGGACTCAAAAAAAGTGAAGCCATTGCCGAATACAACACGATGGTAGCTGGATTGGAAAAATTAGTAGCAACTTCAATAAACGAATAAAGACATGAAAAAGATAAAAGAATGGTTTAAGACCAAAGAAATACGATATACATTATTTGCATTGGCAGGTTTATTCCTCGGCTGGTTGTTCTTCAGTCCGTCTTCCACCCCGTCACCGGCAAACGACGAACAGCATAGTCATGACAGCATCGAAGGACATACACACAGCCATGACCTGCAACAGGATGAAAACGGGGTCTGGACTTGCTCTATGCACCCACAGATCAAACAGGACAAACCCGGTAAATGCCCGATATGCGGTATGGACCTGATTCCCTTACGTAAAAGCGGCAATAACCACGAGAACGTAGATCCTTCAGCGATCCAATTGTCGGAAGAAGCAATTGCTCTGGCGAATGTACAGACCTCCCGCCTCAGTAAGGAAAACCCGGTGAAGGAAGTCCGCTTATATGGTAAAATCGCTCCGGACGAGCGAAGCCTGCAATCACAAACTGCCCACGTAGGAGGCCGTATTGAAAGTCTTGCTGTCGACTTTACCGGAGAAACAGTCCGCGCCGGACAAACTCTTGCAACCTTATACTCACCGGAATTGTTCACGGCACAGCAGGAACTGATAGAAGCCCTGAAAATGCAGCAACCTGCGCTGATCAAAGCAGCCCGTGAGAAACTACGACTCTGGAAAATGACGGATGCGCAGATTACTGCTATCGAACAATCGGGAACAATCTCTCCCACCGTAGAGATCAAATCGAACACAAGCGGTATCGTGATGTCGAAACGTGTCAGCCAGGGAGATTACGTATCGCAGGGAGCCGTTTTATTCGATGTAGCCAACTTGTCAAAAGTATGGGCAATGTTCGATGCTTACGAAACCGACCTGCCGTTCCTCAGCAAAGGCGATCTGGTCACATTCACCATGCAGGCATTTCCCGGCAAAGCATTCAAAGGGCGTATCGCTTTTATCGATCCGATCGTCAACCCGACCAGCCGTACCTCCCGTGTACGTGTCGAAGTTGCAAATCCAGGTATGGAATTAAAACCGGAAATGTATGCGACAGCTATTGTAGATGCCCCTTTGAAAGGATATAAGGATCAGATCGTCGTTCCCCAGACAGCCGTTCTCTGGACCGGCAAACGATCTATCGTTTATGTGAAACAACCGGACACCACTACTCCGACATTCCTGATGCGGGAAGTAGAATTAGGCCCGTCATTAGGCAATGCCTATGTGATACTGAAAGGACTTGCGGACGGAGAAGAGATCGTGACAAACGGCGTTTTCTCTATCGATGCCAGTGCACAGCTGGAAGGAAAAACGTCGATGATGAACAATGACGGGAATGCGGCCCATCCGATGACGGGACATGCAGGACATCATATGCACGGAGAAACAGCAGCTCAAAGCACAACCCAAAGCGAACATGCTATGTTTGGAGTAAAAGGAGCCTGCGATATGTGTAAACAACGGATCGAAGAAGCAGCCAAAAGTGTCAAAGGAGTCACCTCCGCCTCTTGGGATAAAGAAAACCAAATGGTCCATTTACAGTTCAATCCGGCACAAACTTCCGTCGATGCCATTGCCAAAGCAATAGCCGAAGCCGGACATGACAACGATAAATACAAAGCTGACGACAGCATCTACAACAAGCTCCCGGCTTGTTGCAAATACCGTCAATAGATCACTGAAGCGCAAACAAAAAGGGCTACAATTTATTTTGTATCCCTTTATCGTTGCGCTTCAAAAATATCCTCTTCTTTTCAATAATACGTCTCTGTCAGTGGAATATTTACTTCTACGGATAGCATTCCAGTACCATCACTACAAAAACGTACCTTATTTTCCCGGGCTAACCACCCCAATGCAAGAAAAATAACAGACTCTTTACAATGAGTCATCTCACCGATCTTTCTGATAGACATGTTACCTCTCTCTGCAAGCAAACGCCAAATCTGGCCGGCATTTGAACCAACGTCATTCTTATTCATAACACTCCATTTTTTGATATTTGACTTAAAACTAATCATAATAAGTCAAATAAGACTGTCCCATTTGGCTCTTATATTAGTTATTTATACCACTTTTCAACTCTCGCACAAAACAAAATGACTTTGCTTTATGAATAGAACAATCCTTACATCGATAATGTTTCACGAAAATCATACAACTTCCATATAATTTGAAAGAAAAATAGCTTTTTAACTTACGATCATCAACTTATACTTTTAATTTACAAGCAATAATGTTTGTCTATGAAAGAGACTGAAACCATCATCCTTTTACTTTCCGGGTCTCTGCTGAATTAATTAAAAGAAACCGTAAACAAAGCCTTCTTTTAAAATGTTTGAATAGTATAGAATCAAATAAAACAATTAGGCGATATGGACGATTATGAATTGATTGATAACGAGGAGAACCACCAATACGAATTTCATATTGGTAAATACATTCCGAGAATTGAGTATATAAAAACCAAGAACGGCGAGATATATCTCACGCATACTGAAGTGCCTGTAGCTCTTGAAGGAAAAGGTGTAGGCAGCCAGCTGGCTGAAAAGGTACTGAAAGATATAGAAAAGCAGGGATTACGTTTGGTTCCGTTGTGTCCCTTCGTTGCCGGATACATCCAAAAACATCCGGACTGGCGACGTATAGTAATGAAAGGTATTAATGTAGGATAAAGCGATTATAGAGTATGGGAAAGAAAATTGAATATTCAAACGGTGAGCTGACCATTATCTGGCAGCCCGAATTGTGCAAGCATGCCGGTATTTGTGTAAAAACATTACCACAGGTATACAACCCGAAGGAAAGACCGTGGGTTAAAATAGAAAATGCAACTACGGAAGAACTGATCGCGCAGATCAATAAATGTCCGTCGGGCGCACTTAGTTACAGATTGAATAAAAAAGAATAGATTTAAACAGGCTATAACTTAATTAATGACAGGCTTCCGTCAGGTTCGTTCACAAACCGGCGGAAGTTTTTTTATTTGAGACGTCCTTCTATGCCCAACTGATAAAGAAATAATCCCCAGTTTTCTTCACGGATCTCTTTGTTCAAGCGCACCTGTTCAGGATGGAGATGCCCCGGATAACTATCATTCAGATAGTACTTGTCTTCTGCAATATCATAATAGAAAACCAGATCATCATAAGCGGCACTTATTAAACTCGAGACATTAGTAGCTGTAAATAACTCCGTTCCGGCTAAAATGACAAGGATCTTTTCATATTGCCCCAGTTTTTCTGAAAATGCCGAATGATCATAAAAACGAATCTCTCTGGTATCTTTGTCGAACCACTTGATATCGTTGCCTGTGAAAAGTATCTCATTTCCCAGAGGGAGATTATATACTTTATGCCCCAGACCAACAACAATTATTTCGGATTCTCCGTTCAGAGAACCATCATTCTCACAACCGACAAATGTCAGCAGCAAAAATAAAAACGACAGGAAGCAACATAACTTTTTCATCAGACAATCATTTAGTACAGGTTCTTTATATAAAAATGCAAAACCTCCCGAATTACTGCGTCTGCATGAGATAAATTCCGGAGTGAAGAATATCAGTCTCAAAATTAGCATTTTAAATTGGATACACAAATCATTACGGGAGAAAATGTATCCCTGTCAAGGCATCGAATTATAATAACGCCAGGTATTATCCCGTTTACGGTTTCTCCGTTTATTCCTTTCTTTTTTTGAAAAGACCCATTCCAGCATATCATTCAGCGAGAAATAAAGTTTTACAGACCCGCCCACAGTTCCTCGTTTCTGTCCGTCTTTCACCACATCCGAAGAGTACAGATTCCTCCCTCCTGCTGCAGCCGTTACCGGCAACTTTCCTACTTGTATCTCCTTTTTGTCGATAAGACGCGTAGGAGGCGGCGTATAGGCTTCTTTGTTTATCTTTGGAGTAGTATCCAGTTCCATCGTATACAGACGGTAAACACTCGGGGGCATCGATTTATAATCCAGATCTTTATGTACGCTATCCGTATCTGCCCGCAAATATTCGGAAAAGTCTTTCAAGACAGGCAGCTCGGCAGGTGCTTCCAGTATCTGCTGCCCGGGTTCGTCTTCCAGGTGTATGAATGTACCTTCCCGGATCGCCTTTTGAAACTCCGGGTTAATACGTACCGTATCCGTTCCGGATAAAATACCGGATAACCACACCGAATCTTTTTCACTCCAATTCTGCCCGTATACATGTACAGGCAGTGATCCTGTCAACATCAGAACAAGTAAACACAGCTTCAACTTCATACTATAGAAACGACGATATGAATAATATACTGCATAAGAAGGTCCACAATCAAACAGAAAAAAACATTTGTTTACTACCGATGAGCTTTGTAAACTTCGCGAATATTCATACTTTTACTGCCGGTTTTAAAACAAATAGTAACAAGGGCAGAATATTTATGAACTAACAATATATTATTTATGAAAAAGATTATCAGCTTATTTTTAGCGGCTACAGCTTTTGCCTGTACGCAGGAACAAAGCATAGACGTAACGGTAACGAACCCGTCGGCCATTAACCGTTCAAACGAGATCACAGAAATCCCGAAGGATGCCGTTGCAAAACTGAATGGCGAGTCTTTCATCATCTCCGACAACAACGGGACACAAATCCCTTATCAGATCACTTACGACAATAAAATTATTTTCCCTGTCGATGTGAACGCAAACAGCAGCGTTACTTATCAGATCAAACCTGGTACTCCCGAAACACCTGCGACTGTTGCCTGCGGTAAATTTTATCCGGAACGTGTGGACGATATCGCCTGGGAAAACGACCGCATTGCCTTCCGTACTTATGGTCCGGCTTTGCAGGCTACCGGCGAACAGGCTTTCGGTTATGATATCTGGGTAAAATGTGTATCGCAACCGGTTGTCGATATGCGTTACAAGACAGAACTCGATCCGGAATCGAGAGCTAAAATAGCAGAATTAAGAAAGACCGACAAGAAAGCGGCACAGGAACTGGCAAACTCTATTTCCTACCATATCGACCATGGGAACGGACTGGATTACTACAAAGTAGGTCCGACATTGGGTGCTGGTACTTCCGCTCTTTTATCCAACGACTCCATCGTTTATCCGTACTGCTACAAAGAATATGAAATCCTGGATAACGGTCCGCTGCGTTTCACAGTCAAGCTCGTTTACAACCCGCTGAAAGTTAAAGATAATGAGAATATTATTGAAACCCGCCTGCTGTCGTTGGATGCCGGTTCACAGTTGAACAAAATAACACTTTCGTTCGCCAACCTGAATGAACCGACCCCACTGGTAACCGGTATCGTTCTGCACGAACCGAGTACAGATCACCAGGCAGACGCAGCCAGCGGTTATATAGCTTACGCTGACCCGGAAGATCCGACAAACGGACAGATATTCGTCGGTGCCGTATTCCCGGAAAAGTTAAGCGATGCCAAAGCAGTAAACTTCTCTGAAGCAGAAAAGAAACAACGCGGAGCAGACGGTCACGTATTGGCTTACACAACTTATGCACCAGGTAGTGAATATACATACTATACAGGAGCCGGATGGAGCAAATGGGGATTCCAAAACTCTACCGAATGGTTCAACTATGTAAAAGAGTTTGCTCAGAAAGTTAAGCAGCCGTTACAGGTAACAGTAAAGTAAAAACATATTCTATGTAAATGTATCCTATAAACCATTCACCTTTCATCTGCTATTCATATCCTATTGTTATATGAATAGTTACGTTCGATGCACGGAGTGAATAGTTGGTGAAAGGAGGTGATAGGTTTGATTCAACCTTTCACCTCCTTTTCAACTAAGGCTTTTCCAGTAAAGAAGAAAGATTAAAGTACTTGACTACTAAGGTCAAAGTGACTATCCTTTCACTTGTCGACCACCGCCGTTAAGGTTAACGACGGTGGTCGACAAGCTTAACGATATACGTCAGCAAGCTTAACGAGCGTCATCGCAAAGCTATCAGGTAATATTGTCCTGTCCTGAAATAAGTTGACAAAACACCACGGTAAACTTATGTCAGAATCGAA
>NZ_QUGR01000020.1:0-99617 GCF_003479145.1 Parabacteroides sp. AF18-52 | reverse complement strand
AAAAGTGGGAGAGTAGATAGCCGCCGTTTTAGTAAGCGAGAGCTGAAAGGTAGAAAGGAATCAGTCGAAAGATTGGTTCCTTTTTTGTTTATATGAATCCTTAATATGTAAATGCGTATTCTTATATTTGTATTTAATCTAATTAAACAGGAGACAAACGTGGCGAATACAATAGAACAGGACCATACCAAACAGATCAATCGGGTTATTGATTATATAAACTCAAATTTGAACAGACAGATTTCAATAGAAGAACTTTCATCTCTTATTGATATTTCTACTTACCATTTTCATCGGATATTTACATCTTCTATGAGTGAACCGGTCGGAAAGTATATCCTTCGGAGAAGATTGGAGCGTGCTGCTAATGTATTGCTGAGCGATCCTGTAGCTATCAAAGATGTAGCTTATGATTGGGGATTTTCTTCCGCATCTTCTTTTTGTCGTAGCTTCAAGCGTCATTTCGGTGTATCGGCTGAAGAGTACCGTCGCAAAAATGGACAGCAGAATAGCAAGAAATGTCAATTCAAAAGCATAAACGAGCAACATACCTCACTTTATTCACGGTATTTTTGTCGTGATAAAACAATTAAAGTAAATGGTATGAATATGAATTGCACTTTTGAAATTAAACAGATGCCAGAGAGAATCATTATTTATTGCCGCCATCAAGGTGCTTTGGACCAGATGCAGGAGGCTTTTGCTAATCTTATGAAATGGGCTTTACCCAGGGGATTTATCTCTCAACCGGATATGCGATTATTGTCTGTCTATCATGATGATCCCCGTGTAACTCCGGTTGATAAATTAACGGCTGATGCAGCTATGTTTGTATCTGAAGAGGTGAAACCGGAAGGTATGATCGGCTGTTATAGATTATCAGGTGGTTTATATGCGGTTGGACGTTTTGAATTATCGATGTCTGAGTTTCCCTCTGCCTGGAATGCGATGTTCGATCTGTTAGAAGAGAATGGTTGTAAATGTGGTTATGGATATCATTATGAGATTTATCAAAACAATCATGATGAGCATCCGGAAAAGAAGTTTATTGTGGATATTTGTATACCGGTTGAACCCGTGTAAACTGTATTTAATAGAAAAGCCCTATTCATTAGAGCTTGAATAGGGCTTTTCTAAATATGATTGATTTTATAAAGAATCACTTAATACATATCTTAACTGATCCATCATCAGGGATATTTCAGTATCTTCTATTCCGGCCACGATCAAATCCGGGATATCCTGATTGAACTCTTCCTGAAATTTATAGAAATCTCTGTTTTCTTTCTCTACAGCTTGCCTATAGAACTCTATGGCTCCTTTTATGTTTTGTAATGCCCATTCCGTATGGCCTGCGTTTAGCAGATCCTGTGTATTAGGTTGATTGGATAGTATCTTTTTATAGTAGTTTCGTGCCTGGTCATATTTACCGGTCAGGAATGAACACCATGCTATTGGGCGCCATGCCTTATTGTTACCATCCAGGTAATCGACTTTATAGAAACATTTTAAGGCTTCACTGTAGTTCCTGAGTTCCAGATAACAATGTCCTATACTAATTGTAATTGACAAATTGTCGGGATTCAGTTTCTCGTATCTGCGATAATACTTTAATGCTTCTTCCGGTTCTTTCAACGAACGGTAACAGCCTGCTATGCGGCGGATAACCCATTTGCTTCCCGGATTTAAAAGATCCGCCCGCAGATAAGCATCCAAAGCTCCCTGTAAATCGTCATTCATTTGTTTACAGTAACCTATTTTCTGGAAAAGAATATCACTGTCCTGATTTGTTTCGGCAAGCTGGTTGAATATGGTCAGCGCATCACTGAAGTAATTTTTACGCAGATAAAATTCAGCAATGCTGCTTAGACTTTCTTCATCAGAAATATAAGGACGCAGAATGCTCAAATTATGGAAGTCAAGCGGCATAGTAAAAATGTCGTTGAAATCCAGATGTCCCGGATATATTTTAAAGAAGCGGTATAAATCTTGTATATATTGTCCTGTGATAGCTTCCAGTTTTCCCCGTTTGCTGATCAATTCTTCTTTATTCTGTTGGATCATCTCTGTAGCCTGGCTATCGAATTGATTCATCATCATTTTCTTGGCCTCTTCTGGTAATTGCATCATACTGAAGTATAACGAATATTTATCGGAATTGCACATAAATGCAGCAAGCGTCATGGAGTCCAACATCAGCTTTTCGCCGTTGTTCTGATTGAAACGATCGCCGAATGATGAATGTTCGGTTGTGAACGGCAATAGCCAGTTACTCAATTCGCGGAAAAAGGGGAAACTTTTCAAATGAACGAATGTAGAATGCATCACATCGGCCCCTTCCTGTTGTAATTCGCTGAATTCTTCCATTTTTTTGCCTAAAGAGCTGTCTGCAAATATATTTTCCCATTCCGGATTCATTTCTTCTCCCAACTGTTCCGGAGTAATATCCTTCAGATTGATTTTATTGCTGATCTTCGGGCTTAATTTCATCATCTCAGGGATAATCTCATTTTGTAGTTTCCGGGTGATCTTCTCTGTTTCACGAGCCAGGATAAAACGTAATGTGATAGTCCGTATCGCTTTAGTGAAGCCCGGAGTCTCGGAAAGAGCATCCAGCCTATTCGTTATTTGCGGATAAAGAGCTGTTCTTTTTCTGTAAACATATAACGTCAGCAGGATTGAAATCAATGCACGCACTTTTATCTCTTCATTTTCATGATTGGCTGCATCAAACAATAGCATTAGTTTTTCCGGATCGAAAGCAGCTTGTAGTCCTAGCATCAGTGCTGAAACAATCTGGCAACCGGCGGTGAACGGCAGTTCGTTATCGAAAAGTATATTTTTGATTACTGCAGCCTCTTCAATAGTAAAAGGATCGGACACCCATATCTTATTGAACAGGACGATCAGCATAGCGTCGTATTCAGCTCTGTTGCCTGTAGCATAATGCTTGCTTAACTGAAGGTGCAGATTCTCAAACGTCACATTCGGCTGAACCTGCAAACTTCTGCGTCGGCTATAGAAAGCCAGTGGCGACTCGATCGCCAACGCCTTGTTTCTGATACGGTCCGCCAGTTCGTATGAAGACGTCTGTATCCTGTTGTATATCTGTTCCTGCATCGGGTCTTTTGCCCCTTCGATGCGGTAGCGTAACATATATTTATATGTGTCCTGCAGCTCATTCAACTTATCCTGAAACGATATTTCACGACTTCCGGATATGAGCGACTGGATAGAATCAAAGGCATTCTTTAATTCTTTACTGTCCAATGAACCGATTATGCGGTTATATGCTTTATTTATTTCTTGTAGTGTCATATAATATTAACAACAAATGGTATGCCAAAAGTATAGTTTTTGACCTAAAATTCCTATCTTTGCACACCTAAAATAAATTAGCACATGAAGAATATCCGCAATTTCTGTATTATTGCTCATATTGACCATGGTAAGAGTACTTTGGCTGACCGTTTGCTTGAATATACGAAGACAGTCGAAGGCAAAGACTTACAAGCGCAGGTCCTCGATGATATGGATCTGGAACGTGAACGAGGCATTACGATCAAGAGTCATGCCATCCAGATGAAATATAATTATAAAGGTGAAGAATATATCCTGAATTTGATCGATACTCCGGGACACGTAGACTTTTCATATGAAGTTTCCCGCTCTATTGCAGCATGTGAAGGTGCTCTCCTCATTATCGATGCCGCTCAGGGAATCCAGGCGCAGACTATATCCAATCTGTATATGGCGATCGAGAACGACCTGGAGATTATACCGGTAATGAATAAGATCGACCTTCCCAGCGCCATGCCGGATGAAGTGGAAGATCAGATCGTCGAACTGCTGGGCTGCCCTCGTGAAGATATTATCCGGGCAAGCGGTAAGACGGGTGAAGGAGTTTTTGAAATACTTGATGCAATCATTGAAAAGGTCCCTGCTCCGAAGGGAGATCCTGAGGCACCGCTTCAGTGCCTTATCTTTGACTCTGTATTTAATTCGTTCCGTGGTATCATTGCCTATTTTAAAGTAGTGAACGGTGTGATCCGCAAAGGAGACCATGTGAAATTCATTGCGACAGGAAAAGAATATGATGCAGATGAAGTCGGTATATTAAAACTGGATATGTCTCCACGTAGTGAGATCCGCACCGGCGATGTCGGTTATATCATTTCCGGGATCAAGACTTCCCGTGAAGTTCGGGTAGGGGATACGATCACTCATGTAGCTCGTCCGGCAAAAGAAGCTATCGCTGGTTTTGAAGAGGTGAAACCGATGGTATTTGCCGGTGTTTATCCAATAGACAGTGAAGATTTTGAGAATTTGCGTGCTTCGTTGGAGAAGCTGCAGTTGAACGATGCTTCCCTGACATTCCAGCCGGAAAGTTCGGCCGCTTTGGGATTTGGTTTCCGTTGTGGTTTCCTTGGTTTGTTGCATATGGAGATCGTGCAGGAACGTTTGGATCGTGAATTCAATATGGATGTGATCACGACGGTGCCTAACGTATCGTATAAAGTATATGATAAAAAGGGAAATTGCATGGAAGTGCACAATCCGAGCGGTTTGCCGGAACCAACCTTGATCGATCATATTGACGAACCGTATATCCGTGCATCTGTCATAACCAATACGACTTTTATTGGTCCGATCATGACACTTTGTCTGGGTAAGCGTGGTATTTTGCTGAAACAGGAATATATTTCAGGTGATCGTGTAGAGATCCATTACGATATGCCTTTAGGTGAGATTGTGATTGACTTTTATGATAAATTGAAAAGTATCTCTAAAGGATATGCTTCTTTCGATTATCATATCCATGATTTCCGTCCGAGTAAACTGGTGAAGCTGGATATCCTGTTGAACGGTGAGCCTGTGGATGCTTTGTCGACTTTGACACATGTGGATAACAGTGTGACATTCGGCCGTCGTATGTGCGAGAAACTGAAAGAACTGATACCGCGTCAGCAGTTTGATATTGCTATTCAGGCAGCTATCGGTGCGAAGATCATTGCCCGTGAAACAATCAAGGCTGTGCGTAAGGATGTAACGGCTAAATGTTATGGTGGTGATATTTCACGTAAGCGTAAATTGCTGGAAAAACAGAAGGAAGGTAAGAAACGAATGAAACAGATCGGAACAGTGGAAGTTCCTCAGAAAGCTTTCCTGGCCGTATTAAAGTTAGACTAAATATTCCTTCATAAGCGGTTTATATAAACGAAGCGATTAATAATCAAAAAATATAAGGTGATGTTGTCTGTTTAGGACGGCATCACCTTTTTATATGATATGACTCTCTTACCTTTTAGAGGAAACACTGCATATTTTAACTTGTCAGATTATATGTAATTAATGATAAGGTTTGTACAATCTGACTGTTCGACCTGGGTGAAACATAAAGTCGGCCTGGGTCGAACTTGTATTTGACCTTGGTCGAATATGAGTTTCACCAAGGTCAAACGTTTAAAATATTATGACTGATGATATAAGAGGTAGTGTCTTTTTACATAAGAAACTACATATAAAAAACTAAATATCTTTAGGCGGAGATATCTTTTTATAGAATGTTGTACTATTCAGGTAACTGCTCCTGATTTTTTACCAGACTTATACCACCATCTTCCAATGTGATAAGATGTTGTTTGTATAGAGCACCGACGGCCTGTTTAAAACTCTTTTTACTACATTGAAAAAGTGACTGAATGACTTCCGGATCACTTTTGTCATGGACAGCGATAAACCCTCCCTGACTTTTTAAGGATTCGAGAATGGTTCCTGCCAACCCTTCTATTTTCTGATATCCCTGTGGCGTGAGGCTTACATCGATCTTTTCATCTTCCCTGACTTCTTTGATATAGCCTTTGATTTCTTCGCCTTTTTCCAGACGGCGGAAGACTTCATTATAATATAGCAATCCCCAGTGTAGGTTGTTTATAATGACCTTGTAACCGATTTCTGTTTCATCGGCCACTAACAGATTGACTTCCTGATTGGGTGTATATTCGGGCATGACATTGTCCAGGTACTTGTCGATACGCGCAGAAGCAACGATCCGTCCTGTGATATGATCGAGATGGACATACACCAGATACCACTTACCTTCGCGCATCGGCATTTTTTGTTCCTTGAAAGGAACCAGCAGATCTTTCATTAATCCCCATTCCAGAAATGCTCCCGTGTTATTTACCGATTTGACTTCCATAAACTTAAACTCACCGACAATAGCCAACGGATGAGCTGTAGTAGCTATGAGCCTGCCTTCATTATCATGATAAATAAAAACTTCCACCTCATCTCCCGGTTTCACGTTTTTAGGAACATATCGGGCCGGAAGAAGTATCTCTTTCCCATTGCCCCCATCCAGGTAAACCCCGAAATCCAGGTCTTTTACTATTTTAAGTGTGTTGTATTTTCCTACTTCTAACATAACATTTTTGTTTTGAGACAAAAGTACATGATAATTCAAGATAGAGGGATAAAATCTCTTATATTTTTACTTTATCATGCAGCAATATATTAATAAATGCATCGTTATAAATGTAACTTGGACTAGAAGAACACATTTATGTGGTTTGGGGTTGAACTAAAAGTCGTATATTTGCAACTTATTTGAAGAAAAACAAAATTATGAGATTGAAATTAGCTTCGGCAGTGTTGTTTATTATCTTGATGGGAGCTTGTTCTGTTCCTAAAGATATTACTTATTTTCAAAAGGGGAATGATATAACAGTGGACGATATAACTCGTATGAAGAATTATATCGACCCAATGATTAAAGTAGGTGATGTTTTAACGATTGCAGTGTCATCGACAGATCCTTTAGCTGTTGCCCCCTTTAATTTGCCTTTGGTTTCTTTTGTGAAGGAAGGGGGAATTGTATCTAGTTCATCTAATGGAAGTAATTCTGCAGGAACAAAGGATATTGGAGCATCGCAAGCAATGCAAACATATACAGTTAATGCTTTAGGATATATAAATTTTCCGGTATTAGGCGAATTAAAAATATCGGAAATGCGTAAACAGGAAGTAATTCAGTTAATACAAGACAGAATACGTAAGTATGTGAAAGATCCGATTGTTAATTTGAATATTATAAACTATAAGGTAACGGTATTAGGAGAGGTCACCAGACCGGGTAGTTATTCCGTTGGAACTGATCGTGTATCTATTTTGGATGCATTAGGATTTGCTGGTGATTTGACAATTTTTGGTGATCGTAAGAATGTAAAGGTGATTCGGGATATAAATGGTGTTAAACAGATTATAGTATTTGATTTAACAGAAAGTGATTTTTTGATGGATCCTGATTTCTATTTACAACAAAATGATGTTGTGTATGTTGAACCTAATGATAAGAGGAAGAAGAACTCTCGATATAGCCAAACAGAACAATTTACTCTTTCAGTAGTGACCGCTATTGTTAGTGTTTGTTCTACTGTAACTAGTATTATCCTTGCAATAACTAAATAAAAACGAATCGATCTATGGAAAAAGCAGAAATGAAAGAGGCTCCATTGAGTTTGTTTAGAGGGTTGAAAGAAATTATGCAGTATTGGAAATGGTTTCTGATATCTGTAGTAGTTTGTTTATTTTTGTCAGTTTTATATGTTTATATGACTCAACCGGTTTATCAAGTCGATGCAAATGTGTTGATAAAAAATGAATCGGATAAAGGGGGAGGCGCTGGAATGGCTATGTCTTCAATGTTGCAAGGCTTTTCTTTCGGTAGTTCGTTGACTATGGGAGGTGGTTCTGTTGATGATGAGTTATTGCTAATTAATTCTTATACCTTGATTCGTAAATCTGTTGCTGATTTAAATTTGAATACGATTTATACTTCAGGTAGTTTTTTCTCAAAAAAAGATTATTTTGGAGATTCTCCGTTTTTAATAATGCCAAAGGATAGTCTTTTGCCTGAAACATTCTCCAGCGCTTTAGTTTTTAAATTGAATGTAGAACGTGATGGAACAGTGAAAGTTAAAGCAAAAGAAGGTTGGTCATCTGTCGGTGAAGTGTCAGGTAAAACTTTTCCTTTGACTTTATCCGTTGAAGATTATGGAGATTTCCTTATAACAAAGACGCCTTACTTTGAGAAAAATCCTGTGGAATCAATGAAAATAGTTTTTCTGGGATATAATTTGACAACTGAGTCGATTATGAAAAACTTAGTTGTTTCTATAAAGGAGAAAAAGGCTAATGGTATAAATTTGACGGTAGAAGAAACAAATATAAATAGAGGAAAAGCTCTTTTAAATACTATTATCAGAAAGTATAATGAAGAGGGTTTGCAAGATAAAAATACATCGGCATTACGCTCAGTTGATTTTTTTGATCAGCGTATAGCTCTTAATGAAAGAGAGTTAGAACAAATCGAGAAACGTTTGGAAGCTTTTAAGAAAGATAATAATTTGACAGATCTGGAAACAGAAGCTGAAATTATGTTGACAAAAAATGGTGATTTTAAAGAAAAATTGATTGATTCGGAAATTCAATATGCAACAGTAAGTTTAATAGAGGACTTTTTGAAGGATCCGGAAAATAAATTTGCTTTGGCTCCATTTAATTTGGGCATTACCGAAAAGACTGCTGCGGAAGGATTGCAACAATATAATGATTTTTTATTAGCTCGTAAAAGATTATTGAATACGACAACGGAAGATAATCCCAATGTTCAATTGTTAACTGAACAAATAGAGATTATGCGTAATAATGTATTGGAAACATTTAAGAGCATTAAGGCTGGTTTTAATTTTGCACGGCAGGATTTGACGAAACAGGAGCAGGATTTTATTTCCCGCATTAAGAAAATGCCTACCCAAGAAAGAGAATTCCTTGATATAAAACGTCAACAAATGATTAAGTCGGAGTTATATTTGTATTTGTTGCAGCAAAAAGAAGAAGCAGGTATGAAATTAGCAACTTCAATGGAAAAGGCTAAGGTTATAGATTCGGCTTATAGTCTTAGTAAGCCACTTAAACCCAATAAATTATTTGTTTTCTCGATAGCTTTGATTATGGCAATATTTGTTCCGACTGTTATATTGATAATGAAAAGTCTTATGAAAGATATTTAATTGTTTCAGAAGGAGTAGAGTGATGAATAATGAGAAAATACTTTTCTTACTTGGAAAAATCGATTATTTGATTCTTGTTTTGGGGTTATTTTTGATAGTCGTATTAGGATATAGGAATCAATTAATTTCATTCGGAGTTCCATTAGTAGTGTCTGCATACTTTATAGGAAAAAACTTATTAGTTTTGAAGGATTTAAAAGTCCTTATTCCTCTTAGTTTACTATTGGTAATAGGAACGCGAATAGGAAAAGGTTATTTTCTGATCAATATATTGCGTGATTATGCTTATTTTTTATCTCCAATTACAGCTTTTATTATGGGGTATTTCATGCAAAAATATATGTCTTTAAGTAAATTCATGTTATTGATTGTTTTTTTTGGAACATTATATTCCTTGATTTACTTTTTGCAAATTACATTTATTTTTGATACTCTGTTTGTCGCGGATGCTGAGGATACTAGATATTCAGTCGGTACAGGGCTTCCTGCTCCTATTTTGGCTTTGGTTTTTATTGTTTTGGGTAAAAAGTATTTGAAAGAATTTAAGATAAGTTCATTGTATTGGTTTCTTTTTGTTTTAGTCAATCTATTAGCTTTTTACTATTTTGCTTCACGTGTTTATTATTTGACATTGTTATTATATTTTATCCCGCTACTTTATAATTGGCTTATCCGAAAATATAAAAAGATTGGTGTTTATATGTTTGGAATGGTCATAATGATTATAGTCACAGTTATAGTAATATTGTTGAGTGGGGATAATTTCCTGGCTGAAAAAATGCGTAATTCTTTGACAGAAATGTTTATCCAGTCATTTGATGATTACGATTCTGTGATTCATAATTGGCGTGCATATGAACTGTTTGAAGCTATTAAAGCTTTTATGAATGGAGGTTTATTGGATAAGTTTTTGGGTTATGGTTTTGGTAAAACCATTTATTTGGAATTTGAACTGATTATGCCGTTATTAACGATAAGTGAAATCCCTATTTTTCATAATGGATTTGCTTATCTACTTATCAAAACAGGGCTATTGGGACTCGCATTAGAATTATTTTTTAGCGCGTTTTTATTTTATAAGGGATATATCTATTCAAAAGGTAGAGATGATCTGAAATTTCAATTTTATATCTTAGTTTCTTCTATATTATCTTTTAATTTTTCATTATTAGTAGTGAATGGCTTTTTCTCTGGAGAATCTTGTTGTTTATTGATATTGAGTGGCTTTATTTATTCTTTGTTAAAAGATGAAAATCAGAAGGAGATGTTGCTATGAAAAAAATCAGTATAATTATAGCTACTTTTAATGCAGCAGAGACCCTGAGTGATTGTCTTGATGGTATACGTGTACAAAAGAAACATGATATCGAATTGTTGATTATAGATGGAGGATCGTCCGATTCAACAGGAGAAATAGTATCTCGAAATAAGGATATTGTGGATTTTTATATTAGTGAACCTGATAAAGGACTTTACCACGCATGGAATAAAGGTATTTGTAAAGCACGTGGTGAATGGATTTTGTTCTTAGGTGCAGATGATTTTTTGTTGCCTTCTACGTTAGATAGATATAGATCTTTCCTTGATGAAAATGTATTTATATGTGAATATATATCAGCCCGAGCTTATTATGTGGATGAGAATGACAAGCTTATTAAAATAATAGGAGAAAAATGGAATTGGAATGCTTTTAAGAACCGCATGACAGTTTCTCATGTAGCTTCTTTACATAAAAGATCTTTATTTGATGAAATAGGACTTTTTAATCTGGATTTTAAAATATGTGCAGATTATGAATTTTTAATGAGAAAAGAAGATCAGTTGAAAGCTCTTTTTATAGATGAAGTTGTAGTTAAAATGAAATCAGGAGGGGTTAGTTTAAGTAAAAAAGCAGTGAGGGAGACTTGTATAATAGTAAATATGCATACTAAAAAGAAATACTTGAATAGATGTATTTTTGCTTTGGAAAAGTATATAAGTTATTATCTGTTTTTGTTAAGAATAAAAGTAAAAAGGTTTATTTGATATGCAGATTATTAGTTGGTTTGAGAAATTAATGAGAATACGAAATCCTCATTTTTCGTTATCTAAGAACATAACGAACTATACGTTGATGCTGTTTATCTTGCATTTATTTTTCTGCAAAGTCAGAGGTTCTATTATCTCATTATTAGGAGGTAAGATAGTATGGAGTCTGTTTTTGGAAAAAAATGTTTCTTTATATTATTTGAGAAATATGAAAATCGGAAAAATGGTATTAATAGAAAAAGGTTCAATAATATCTGCAATGCATCCTGGTTCTCTTTGTATTGGTGACAGTGTTAAAATATCAGCTTATTCAACCATTCATGTGTCTAAAAATTTGCAGGATATTACAGGCCATATCAAAATTGGAAATGAAGTGGGGATTGGTGAATTTGCTAATTTAGGTGGAGCAGGAGGTTTGGAAATAGGTCATAATTGTATTATTGGAGCTTATTTCTCTTGTCATCCAGAGAATCATAACTTTGAAAATCATGATAAGTTGATTAAACATCAAGGTGTTTCGCGTAAAGGTATTGTAATTGGTGATAATTGTTGGATAGGTGCAAAAGTAACGATACTGGATGGTGTTAGAATTGGTAATTCTTGTGTAATAGCAGCTGGTGCTGTGGTAAAAGGTGAGTTTCCGGATCATTGTGTCATTGCTGGGGTTCCTGCTAGAGTAATTCGTAAATATTGAGTTGGAAAATGAAAAAAATAGTATGTTTCCATTTATATAATGACTATAGTGGTAGTCCTAAAGTTTTTTCTATGATCATTCGTGGACTACTTTCGAAAGGATATCAGATAGAACTTTATACCTCTAGGACAGAAGGCTTTCTTACCGATATAGACGGCGTTACTTACCATACTTTTAGTTATAAATGGACAAAAAGTAAGGTTATGACTCTCTTTAGAATGTTTTATGCTCAGTTGTATATTTTTATATCGTCGCTGAAATATAAACAGAAAAAAGATACATTGTTTTATATTAATACAATATGTCCTGTAGGAGCGGCATTTTCTGCTCTATTAAACCATATACCGGTCTTATACCATGTTCATGAAAAGTATGTTAATCCAAACGCTTTACATCTTTTTTATGAAAAGACTTGGAAGATATGTGCAACGAGAACAATTTTCGTATCTAAATATCTTCAAAAACAGTACGATAAAAAAAATATGGAGTCTGTGGTTGTGTATAACACTTTGTCAGAAGAATTTTTGAGTCATATAGAAATAAAAAATAAAAGGAGCAGACCCTATAATATTCTGATGATTTCTTCATTGAAAATATATAAAGGGGTGGATGTTTTAGTGGAATTAGCCAAGCGGTTACCGCAATATAATTTTTCTTTAGTTTTAAATAGTTCACAAAGCGAAATCACATCTTTTTTTTCTGGTATCTCCTCAAATTTGAAAATATACCCAGCGCAACCAACTGTATATAAATTTTTGCATGAAGCTGATTTGGTTTTAAATTTATCCAATCCTTCATTATGGGTTGAAACTTTCGGTTTAACGTTATTAGAAGCAATGGCTTACCAACTTCCGGTTATTTGTCCACCTGTTGGAGGACCTATTGAACTTGTAAAGAATGACGAAAATGGTTTTTGTATCGATTCTAGAAATATGGATGAATTGATAGAGAAAATTATTTATATTTTGGAATCAGGGAATTATGAAAGATTATCTAAAAACGCAAAAGCCCAATCCTTATTATTTGATTATGGGAATATGATTGATGAAATAGAAAATCAAATTAAAAGAGTCTAACATGAAAATTGCTATTTTAGGGACAAGAGGAATACCTAATAATTATGGAGGGTTTGAACAATTCGCGGAATATCTTTCTGTTTTATTAGTAAAAAAGAATCATAAAGTAACAGTCTATAGTCCTCATTTTCATCCGTATAAGAAAAAAGAATATAAGAGTGTGCATATTAAATATATCTATAGTCCTGAAAAGTATATAGGAGCATCTGCAAATTTTGTGTATGATTTCTTATGTCTGCGTGATGCTCTAAAAGAAGATTATGATATTATTCTGGAATGTGGATATCATAGTAATGCTCCTTCTTATTATTTAATGCGGGGAAGAAAAAGACCTGTTTTGATAACTAATATGGATGGTTTAGAATGGAAAAGGAGCAAATGGAATATTATCACTCGATGGCTAATAAAAAAATTAGAAAAATTAGCGGTCAAGAAATCACATTATTTAATATCTGATAATACTGGTATTCAACAGTACTATTTGAATGAATTTGGTGTTAATTCTTATTATATTGCTTATGGAGCGAATCCGGTTTATGCTTTTAACGAAAATATTTTATTGTCTTATTCTCTATCAAAAGAGAATTATTATGTACTGATAGCCCGTTTGGAACCGGAAAATAATATTGAAATGATATTGGATGGTTTTATATTGTCAAAATCAAGTTTACCTTTTGTCGTCATAGGAAATCATTTAACAAAATATGGTGTCTATCTTAAAAAGAAATATCAAGGATTTAATATTCATTTTATTGGGGGGATTTATAATAAAGATATTTTGGATAGTTTACGATATTATTCTAAAGCATATTTTCATGGGCATTCTGTAGGTGGGACTAATCCTTCCTTGTTAGAGGCTATGGCAAGCCAAGCATTGATTGTTGCTCATTCGAATGATTTTAACCGGGCTGTACTGAAAAATAATGCTTTTTTCTTTTCTTTAGATCGTGATGTGGCTCATGTTATTAATAGTTTAGATAATATGATGAATGATGAGATCGCTATGAAGAAAAAAAATAATTGCGAATTAATAATAAAGGAGTATTCATGGTCTGTAATAACAAATCAGTATGAAAAATTATTTGAAAACATTTTAAAAGATTCTTTATTCTAAGAGATTGATTGATAAAAAGATAATAGAATATCTATATTTCTTTTTTCTTCAGTTTCCTTGGATGTTAAGTAACTATATATATATTTATTCCTGTAGTTATTGTCTATTTTTGATATTTCGATTGATTGAAAATTGCAGGAATCAATATTATACACTTTTTTGCCAAGTATATTGGCTAATACTTTTATCCGTTTTGCTAAAATTGGGGCTGAATTATAGTCGTCAGTAGTGATAAATACCGGCGACTTGTCCCCTAAGACAACATATGAAATTGCATTGCTGGCATGAAGAATTACAATTTGTGATAAGTATATGAGTTCATTTGTCTTATATTTAATGATTGTTCTTCCATTAAATTCATCTCCTTTATATTCGGATTTTGGATGGGCTGCTATTACAACAGGAATCTGATATTTTTCTTCCAAGAATGAGAAGAATTTATTTATGCTTTTATGATATTCCTTGCCATCGTTTTCTTTTATTTTATAGACATGTTTTAGATCAGGATGATAAGGGAAATATGTATCAACGAATACTATATATTGTTTTTTTTGAATATCATTAGTGTTGTTTTTTTCTAGATTCTTGAAATCTTCATAATCTGGATGATTTATTTTGTCTGTGTGAGAAATGATTTCAGAAGATGTGAAAAGTCTCTGAAAAGATTGTATATTGTAATACTTCTTATATATTCTATAAAGAATCCTGTTAGTAAAATTAGATATGGATGTAAAGAAATTTTTAGTGAATAGTTTTCGTATTTTTTCTTGTAAAGGAATAGGTAAAACACTATTACCGTACATGTCTATACATATAGTGTAACAGTTATATCTGTTTAATAACCGGAAAAATTGTCTATTTTTCCAATATTCGTTGACTTCAATAATAAATATATATTGTGAGACATCAATACTTTTCAATTGATTCTCTATCATTTTCAATGTGTTAAATTTTTTAATATAAATCTCTTGTATTTCATCATTTAAATGCATGCCTGGATAAAATACTTGTGAAGCATCCCAGTATGAAGTTGATAATCCTTTTTCAAGATACTTGTCTATAAAAAAATTAGATTTATTTTTTTTTGTCAAAGGCTCATGTCCAATAATAATAATATTCTTCATATTATAATTTTATTTCTGAGTTAGATTTGTTTATTATTTTGCGACTACAAATGTATACAAAAAAAGTGGTACAAATAGAAATAAATAAAGATATATATGCAGTCCATATCATACCGTACCTTGTTAAACATAAAGACAATATACCCTGTATAAAAGACAGAGAAAATGTGATGTACATCAACAAACGAGTCTTCTTATAAAAGAATAAGTAATTTACGTACAATAAATAGATACATTGAAAAAAAGCAGATAAGCATAGGGGAGGTAATAAATAGATTGCATCTTTATATTTAGGTAAAAAAATCGGGATGAAAAGGCTTACAGTAATGAACGTAACAATGGATAGGCCCAGGAAGAATAAAAACATAAGATGTTCTTGTTTACGAAGCGTTATTTGAACTTTTTCATTATTGTTTGATAGCTGCTTATATATAAAAACAGAGTTTGTTGCATTGAAAGCATTTCCTACAATACTTATTATGTTGGCAAAGTTCATGGCGAAACTAAAGATCCCAACTTCTGTGGCTGTAAAAAAGTAATTGATAATGTTCCTGTCTAATCCCTGTCTAAACCAAAAGGATATATTGTGAGGAATGAGTGGGATGCCGAATTTTAAAGTGTCAATAATGATCTTTTTTTCAGGTATTTTGATAGTCAAATATCCTCTTTTAATCATTATAATAATACTTAGAATGAAAAAAATAGATACTACTAACATTTGTGCATAAACTCTACCTAACCATCCCTGGTGAAATATAATTATTAATAATAAAGATAATCCAAAGTTTAAAATAACAGATGACAGACTATAAAAACCATAAGCTATTGTTTTTTCTTCAATTCTCCAAATTTCCAGATTAATTGATGTATATAACTGCATATAGCATATAAGTAGTGCAATAAATTGATATTGGGTAGATATTCCAACCCATTTTTCTACAGATTGATTAAATATGAGTAATATGAAACTGATAAGGACTAATGTGGAAGTTGAGGTAAACAATACAGTATTAATAACCTGTCTAAATTCTTTTTGCGTTTTTTTAAAAAAAGAGACAGGGATATATCCTATTGTACTGAGTGAAATAAAAATACTCAGTAATGATATTAATATGTTAAATAAATTTAATTGGCCATATTCGTTAGGAGTGATATAGTTTGCAAGGATGATTAGTAATAAAAAACTTATTCCATTATTGGCAAAAGAGAATATCGTAAATAAAGTTCCTCTTTTTAATGACGAATTATGTAATAATGATTGAATGTTCATTCTTTCTGATTTATATTTAGATTATTTTTTGAAAAGAGAATAATTTAGTCGGTAAAGATTGATGGAGGTTCCTTCCTTGTAATAAGAAACAATAAAGTTTTGATCATCAAGATTTACTATATCTCCATAACCGATATCGAAACATTCGCTTTTGTCTATAATAATGGGAGCACTTGCTATTTTTCCATCTTTTAAAAGGATTATTCGAAATGAATAATAGTTGTTATTTTTATTAATTTCAATATCCCGATAACTCATAACTAGATAATTATTATGTGCTATAAGGGAAGGAGCGTGGCCCTTTATAGGTAACTCTTGCCAGTTTTTCCATGTCTTACCAAAATCATGACTTTCTGCTATTAGTAAGTTAAGAGGTTCAAATATATCTCTTCTGCAAACTAAATACATTTTATTTTTGTGATAGCATAAAGATGTTTCATTCATCTGGATGTTTTTAATATTATCATTGTCCACTTGTTCATTCAATGCGCAAACGAAATCCCAGGTATATCCCATATCTGTGGACTTTATTAACCAAGTCTCGTTATTAATATTGTATAAGACAGAGTAAATTGTATTATTTATTAAGACCATATTCCCTTGAGTTGCTGTATATGATTCTGTATCTCCGGCATAGGTCATTGGAATCATCTGGGTATAAGAATCTCCGTTATTGTTGGATCTGATTAAATAAACAGAACTGGTATTATCTAATCTTCTTTCAAAAAAACGACATATCAAATCTCCATTGGGTAGATAAAGATATTGAGGATCACGAGCATCTTTACCTTCTGAAGGTTGATAAATGGTTTGGGGAGCCGTCCAAGTCTTCCCTCGATCTTCACTTATCATTTGCATGATTTTTCCATCATAACTTGCGTGATCTGTTCCTTGTCTAAATGCCAATAGTATTCTTTTAGAATTATTAGTTGTAGTAAGTGAAGTAAAAGCAATATGCCATCCGTTATAAATTATACTTTTGGGGCTTATTTCATCCTCTTCTTCTTTTTGGCAGCCAACCAGTATTGATAGCAAAAAAAGAAGACTTAATGTTTTGTGAAATATTATAAATGGATGCATTTTCATAATATTTTGTAGTTTATTGATGAAGACTGCTTAATATTTCTAATCCATAAACCTCTAATATTATGTGTTCTACAAATTCACGAAATACTCCTTCACCTCCCTTTTTAGAAAGAACTATTTGTGCCTGTTCTTGAATATAAATTGGTGCACTGGCTGGTGCTGCAGATATTCCTACTGCATTTAATGTCGGAATATCATTTATGTCATCTCCAATATAAGCAATATCTTTTAAATCAATATTTATTGATTTACATAGATCCGATATGACCTGTAATTTATTTTGTACTCCTTGATAAAGATAATCTATTTTAAGTTTTTTAGCTCTTCGAGCAACTATTTCAGTGCTTTCGCCAGTAATGATTCCAACAGGAATTTTTAATTTGTGACAAAATAAAACACCTGCGCTATCGTATGTATGGAATTTTTTCCATTCATTTCCTGTCTGATCGTAGTACATTCCACCATCCGTCCATACGCCATCAATATCCGTTAAAATTAATTTGGGAAGAATCATATTTTTTTAATATAATTTGGATAAATAATTTCATTTGCTGATATTTCTTTTAGAACCATTTTTCCTACGACTTCATTTTTTTGTGACCATTTGAATCCATCACCGGGACTAAGCAAGTGTATGTCTCTTTCCTCTATAATATCTCCTGGGTATAATGTCTTTTTCGTGGCAATGGAACGTTCAAGTTTTATTTTTGCAGCTTGTACATTTGGTTCAATATATAAGTCTTCTGTTCCTAACCATCGTTCAGCGATGCGGATGTCTCTAACCATTCGGTTTACGCCATCTGGACCTAAAGAGCCTATTTGATCTGTACCTTTCATGTGTCGATCTATAGTGATGTGTTTTTCTATAATTTCTGCTCCCATACCGATTGCAACAATAGGTGCAGATATGCCAATTGTATGATCTGAAAACCCAATCTTATATTGCCCATAATGTTTTTTCAGATAGGTAATACTTCGCAGATTTAGATTATCCGGATGGGTTGGATATTGTGAGACGCAATGCAATATAGATATATTCGAATGATATTTTGTAATCACATTTAATGCAATATCTAGTTCTTCTTTTCCTGCCATACCGGTAGATAAGATTATTGGTAATTTTGTTTCAGCCATGACCTCCAATAAAGGTAAATTAGTTAAGTCCCTACTGGCAACTTTAAGTATGTCTGGTGTAAAAAGTTTTAAGAGTGATAAACATCCTATGGAACATAATGTTTCAACAAATTCCAGTCCAAGACTTTTTGCATATTTATAGATTTCGAAATGATCTTCATCACTTAGTTCAAGAAATGCCCTATGCTCTCCATATGTTTTCCCAAAAGAATTGGGATTATTATATGGCTTGTTCATTTGGGATTGGGTTAGTTCTTCATTAAGATCTCTCTTTGTAAGTTTCACGGCATTGACTGTTTTGAGGTCAATATTGAAGACATCTTCATGTACGGGTCTGGAAACTAGTTCGATGATCAATTTTGCTATATCAACAGAACCATTATGATTCTGTCCTATTTCTCCTATTATGTATGTCTCTTTTGTATTCATTATTTTTCATTTTTTATGATTTCATTTTGCATGGAAAGAAGCCAGTCCGGATGTTTTTCTAAAAAAAATGCTATTTCCGAAATTGTAATATTAGCAGGATCTGTAAGACTTGTATAAATTTTTTGTATAGTTCTGAAATCTTTTTCAGTATCTATGGTCAATCTAATATCTGTTCTTCCGTTTAATTCATCAGGTCCTTGTAGCCATTTTATATTAAAATTTTCAGGATGAGTATATATGTAATTAGTAACATGTTCGTGATATAATGACTCATTTGTCATTGCTTGTATTTGTAATAAAGCTTTTAGTGTGACAAACTCTGTCCAAAATCCAAAATGTGTTTTAATAGAAGGTTTTCCGTTGATATTAAAGCTTATATAATCGGCATTTGTTCGTTTGGCTTCTTGAACTAACAAATTGATGGAGTTTTTTTCTAAAAAAGGATTATCAGAGCATATTCTGATAATTTTGTCTACACCGTAATATTGAGCAGCCTGAACAAACCTATCTAATACATCATTTTCGCATCCTCTGAAAATATGTGTATTTTTATCTTTGAGTACTGTTTCTAATACATCGTTTTCTGAATTAGCCGGTGCTGCTATAATAATAGGTATTCCAGAAAATGAAGACAATTTCTCTACCAGTAATTCTAAGATAGATTTTTCTTTATAAAATGGTAACAATATTTTATTCGGTAATCGAGTAGAACCAACTCGTGCTTGAATTATAAATGCAATCATAATAATCTGTATTTTATTGTTCTATCAGTGATAAAACGAAATATATATGTTTTTGTTGTAGTAAAAACTTATATTTTGTTTAAAAAAGTTTTCTCAAAAATTAAACGCCAGTGTTCCCAGTTTAATTTGTTGTTGTACAGGTGATTACATCCATCTTTCAGTGAGGGGAGTTTATTTTGTTCTACTACCGTTTTTATTTTTTGCGCAAAATCCTCACCAGTACATGATAGAGGTAATCTGTATCCATTAATTCCGTTTTCTACGTAATTGGGTATTCCTCCAGTATCATAAGTGAATATGGGAAGTTGGTATGCGGATGCTTCGCAAAAAGCAATACCTGCACATTCTGCTTTAGTGGGAAGTAATAATATGTCGCATTGTTTTATTATTTTAATAAATTGACAATATTCATTTTCCTTGTTTTTATTTAGAAATCCGATTGATTCTATAAATGATTCATTTTTGTGGTGAATAGGAACATCTGTACCGACTATATATAATTTTGTGGGTATTCTCATCTCATTCAGGCGTTTCACACAGTCTATGGCAATTTCCCCTCCTTTACGTTTCCATTCGACAGCTAAAAAAAGGATATTTAACATGCTGTTTGATTCTTTTTTAGGGGTAACAATATTGTTTTTAATATCTTTTTCATCGACATTCGCTCCAAATTCAATTACATAAACTTTATTTGGATTGATCCCATAATCATTTTCAATAGAAGCCTTACACCAATCGGAACTAGCTATGATTTTTGATGCTTTGTTCAAGGCTGTTAGTTCTATCAGGTTTCCCTGTTTGACATTGAATGGAAGAAAATTACTTACTCTATCATAGTAATTATATAATAATGTAAATGTCGCATCAGCTAAATAAATAATAGGTTTTGTTGTTTCTAGTTTATATAAGTATTGAGATCCGGATACGGCAAATATCAAATCGACAGATTCCAAAAGTGACTTATCAATGGATCTGGATAGTTGTTTGGCAACGAAAGTAGTGTGTATTATCGAATATCTTTTTTTTAAAAGTCTGGTAATTAGAAATAAACATATTTTATATATATGTGTGTGAAAATTGAATTTAACTGGAATCCAGATAACTTCAACATTACATTTACTAATTTGTTCATAGATTTTAGATTTTGTACCAGACCATGTTCTTTTATCCCATGGCATATTGTCTGATATGAAACCTATCTTCTTTTTTTTCATAAATAATTCCTATAACTCTTTGTGATAAACTTATAGTACAAAGGTAATAATAAATTTGTTCATTAGTGTTCATAGAAAAATTAAGTTTTAATTGTATGTTATTTTAACAACAGGAGTACATATAGTTTTGTTTTTCTTTGTTGTATAGTGTTGGTTAACAGTAGATTAAGTTATTGTTTTTAGTGATATAAGGATGATTTGTTGTATTTGGCTTGATGTGTTTTTTTGCTTTTTAAACTACATCCTTTACAGGAACAACCGCAATCCTTTCCTTTTTTATATTGGAAAAAAATATTATAATATTTTTTTCCAATATAAAAAAGGACTACTATGCCAATTAGCCATATTGTTATTTCCTGCCACATAATCAAAGATTTTTTAATTCAATAAATTAATAAACAAACTCCCTGTCTGATAAACCACGAACGAGACGATCCATGCTAAAACACATGTATATACAATCACAAATATTCCCCATTTCCACGATCCTGACTCATTGACGATGGCTGAGATCGTTGCGATACATGGGAAATAGATAAGGACAAATAACATCAGACTCAAAGCGATAAGAGGCGTAAAGACCGGATTTCCTTCTTCATCCAGATCCTGTTTTATGCGCTCGGATAAGGCTTGGGCGTCTTCTTCTTCACCAGTGTATAGCACACTCAAAGTACTGACAACAACCTCTTTGGCTGCCATGCCAGTTAACAGGCTGACGCTCATTTTCCAGTCGAATCCTAACGGACTAAGAACCGGCTGAATGGTCTGTCCTATTGTACCGATATATGAGTTTCTTTGATGCTCCATATTCTTTAACCGTTCTAACTCTGCAATTGTTTCCGTTTTTTCTTTGGAATCCAGTTCTGCATTTTCTACTTCTGCGATTTGCTGGTCAAATGCGTCTCCCATCTCGCTGTGACGGGGGAAATATCCTAAGAACCAGATAATGATGGAAGCCACTAAAATGACGCCCCCCATTTTGTGCAAATACTGCTTGGCTTTCTCCCACATATGGATCATGATCGACTTTCCTGTCGGCATACGGTAGGGAGGGAGTTCCATTACAAAAGGAACATCTTCTTCATTAAATAGAAAACGCTTGAATAGCCGTGCCATAATAACAGCCAGTAAAATTCCGCAAACATATAATGACAAGAGTATAAAACTTGCATTATTCGGGAAGAATGCCCCGGCAAGCAGGACATAAACCGGTAAACGTGCACTGCAACTCATTAACGGATTGATCAGCATAGTGATCATCCGGCTATTGCGGCTTTCGATTGTACGGGATGCCATAATAGCTGGAACATTACAACCGAATCCCATAACCAGAGGTATGAAAGATTTACCATGAAGCCCCATTTTATGCATGATCTTATCCATGATAAAAGCGGCACGTGCCATATATCCGGAGTCTTCCATGAATGAAATGAACAAATACAATATCAAGATGTTAGGAAGGAAGACAATAACACCGCCGACTCCACCTATAATACCATCGACAAGCAAATCCTTTAGCGGGCCTTCGCTCATAGTACCCCGTACAAAATTTCCGATCCAGCCAACCAGGTCTTCAATCCATTCCATAGGGTATGCACCCAAACGGAATGTCGCTTCGAACATGATCCACATAAAAAGGATGAATATTGGAAATCCCAACACTTTATGGGTGACGAATAAATCGATGATCTGCGTACTGGTCGCTTCTTTTATTTTATTTTGTTCGTAGGTCTCCCTCAATGCACCGGAGATAAACCCATAACGGGCATTTGTGAATGCAGTTTCGGAATCCTCCAGTAATAATTCTTCTATTTGGACAACATTCCTGTCCCGTTCTTCCAGGATTGTATCGGAACCGGGTAATGTTTGGATGAATTTTTCTATTTCCGGGTCTCCCTCCAGTAACTTGATGGACAAATAACGTTTGGAAAGGCTTTTAGCTACATTCCCATTTTGTTTTATCGCATTTCTGACATTTTTAATTCCTTTTTCCAGAACTTCTCCATAATTTATATGGATATGACGGATTACAGGATCTTCTTCCTCGTATACTTTTATGACCCGTTTGAACAGTTGTTCAATACCGAAACCGGTTCTACTGATAGTCGGAACAATAGGAGTTCCGATCATCTGGGACAGAGAGTTATGGTCGAATTTATTACCTGATCGCTCCAATTCGTCGTACATATTCAATGCGATGACAGACCGGATATCCATGTCGATGAGTTGGCAAGTCAGATACAGATTTCTTTCCAGGTTGGATGCGTCGATAACATTGATCACCACATCCGGTTGCTCTTCACTGAGATGTTTGCGGACATACAACTCTTCCGGCGTATAAGCGGATAAAGAATAAGTTCCGGGTAAATCTACAATACGGAATGTATAACCGTCTTGCTGAAAAGTACCCTCTTTGGCATCGACGGTTACTCCGCTGTAGTTGCCCACATGTTCATGTGCTCCGGAAGCGAAGTTAAAGAGGGATGTTTTGCCACAATTAGGATTTCCTACCAAAGCGACGTTGATCGTTTTACCCTGATGTATGGCGATTGCCTGTAAATCTTCAGTAGAGGGTAATGTATAAGAGTCTGCGGAACGGGTTTCATTTTGCTGGGATATCTGAGCCTTGGCAAACTCTGCAGAACTGACCACTTCGATCATTGCAGCATCGTTCCGCCGTAAAGAGACGTCATATCCCATTACACGATAATGAATAGGGTCTTTGAGCGGAGCATTTTGTATAACATCCACTTCTTTCCCTCTTATGAATCCCATTTCAATAATGCGCTTACGGAAAGCTCCGCGCCCCATTACTTTTACAATAACACCCTTCTCGCCAGTGTGAAGCTCCGATAATCTCATTTTTCTTAAATTCTTGTGCAAAGTTATAGTGAAATACTTAGATGACCAATACCTATTAATTGGTATTTTTTTTAGTTTTGTATTCAGTAAGGAATGAAAATTAGTATGGCAAATAGAATTATATTAAGTTTGGGGTCAAATACGGACCAGGAAAGGAATATTGCAGATGCGGGCCATCTGCTGGATAGTAGTTTTGTTTCCATCAGTTTTTCTGTTCCGGTTTACACAGTTCCTATAAACATATCCTGTTCCGGTCATTTTCTGAATCAGGTTGCAATTGCATTTACGGAAGAAGGACCGGATGAGGTTAATTATCGTTTGAAACAAATAGAGCGGCAGTTACGACGTACGCCTGAGGGGAATGCAACCGGAGTTATCCCTATCGATATCGACTTGCTTCAATGGAACGATCTTATTCTGAAGCCGGAGGATCTGCAAAGAGATTATGTAAAAGCCGGGATTCGTTTCCTGCAAGAGATAGAATCCGGTGGTCATCAAAAGATAAACTGAATAAATAAATCGTATGGTTAAATACATTGTACTTGTCGTTTTTCTGGTACTGAAGTTCTTTACATTGGATAATTGTTTTTTCTGGGATAATATAGCCGGTTATTCCAAGCCGGCCAGTTACTTGTTGGAATATGGCTTTCTTTCTTTTGTTTATCCGCCCGACTATGTATCGGAACCTCCTTTGGCTCATATGTATTTGGCCGCATTATGGTCCCTGTTTGGCAAAAATCTGTTGATTGCCCATTTGTCTGTAACCTTATTTTCATTGGGTGTCATCTGGCAGGTTTATCGTTTGTGTGAAAAATTGAATACGAAATATACTCCCTATATCTTCTTGCTGGTATTATTGGAGCCTACGCTTTCTACCCAACTGATACTTATTTCGCCTGATGTTATTATGTGTTTTTTTGCATTGTTAAGCATCAATCTGCTTCTGGAGAATAAGAGAGGCTGGCTGGCGTTGTCTGCTTTTTGCCTGGGAATGGTTAGTATCCGGGGACTTGTTGTTTGTGCCGGGTTAGGACTGGGTTATTTAGTCATCTCGAAAGTAATCGATAAAAAATCTTTCAAAGATGCGTTTTTCTATGTTTTCCCTTCTTTTATTCCGGTTTTGCTGGCTTTGGGTGCATGGTTTCTTTACAGAAAACTGGAAACCGGATATTTTCTGTATCAGCCGGGTTTTGAATATCAGGAGCATCGTGAATTGGCAAGCCTGAATCATATAATTAAGAATATAGCGAGTTTGGCAATACGAATGCTCGATTCGGGTAGGGTCGTTGTCTGGATACTTTTGTTTGTGGCTGTAATCAAGATGGGTATAAAGAATTTTATCTCATTTGTCATTCATTCCCGCTTGAGTATTATTTACCTGAGTGTGCTGTTCACCATGTCTCTGGTGACAATACCCGTGACGAATCCTTTTGGTGACCGCTACTTTATCGTATTATATATTTTGTTAGCGTTGATTACCGGCCAGCTTTTGTCGAAAATTTATGAGACAAAGAAAATTAGGGTTATTTTTATCAGTATGATACTGGTACTGGTCAGTGGAAACTTTTGGGTTTATTCCGAAAGAATGTCTAAAGCATGGGATAGTGTTCTTTGTCATCTTCCGTACTATTCGTTACGGCAGGAAATGATTGCATATATAGAAGAACAGGGGATAGACGTGAATGATGTCTCCGCTTCGTTCCCTCTGGTTTCTTTCTTTTCAGATACGGAAGCAAATACGGATAACCGTTCTTTTTCATCTTTGAACCTGGATAAGAGCCAGTACATAATATATACAAATATTTATAATTGGAATGACGAATCTATCAAGACTCTTCATGCTGATTGGAAATTACAGAAAGAGTTTAAGCGGGGATTGATTTTCATTCAATTATATGTCCCTAAATGATATGATATTACCTCCGAACGAAAGTTTAGAAATGACTTATTCGGATATGCTGTTTCTTCTGATCCGGCATAAATACCCCAGTTTATAAAAGGCGAACAGTTTGAGCGAGGGCTTTTCCCCTGTCAGATTTTTCTCGATAGCAGATTGGGTGATCTGGAAAATCCGGGCCACAAATCCGGTTAGCCCGCATCGCTCTAGTTTGGTATACCATTGAAGAAGGCGTACATGGGTTCGTTGTTTCTCTATATTCCGGGAAAGGATGTCGATTGCATTACGTATTTTTCTCAGGTATTCCCTGGAAGGCTCTTTACTGAGGTGATATACCGGATTATCGATGTGGTGAAGAGGTATATGTTTTTGTTCCAGCAGTATGCCGAAGTAAGTATCTTCATATCCGATATGCATGGCTTCATCAAAGCGGACCTGTTTGAATACACTACGATCGGCCAGGAAACTCATCGATATAAATTGTGCATAAGGATGACGGTTTCTTTCTGCTGCTGTTTTTTCTTCGACATGAATACCGTAATAATAGCGTAAGGCATGTTGTGCTGACGGTTTCCCACGCTGGTAGCAGAAGCCGCCGCAAACGACACCTCCTTGTATTGCCTCCTGTAAATAATCTGCGAGAAAAGTCGGGTGAACAGGCAAAACATCCGTATCTAAAAATAAAATATATTGATATTTAGCTTGGTCTGCCAGCCTGTTCCGAAGGCGTGCCGGTCCGATGTTTTCTGTTGCCGGAAAATAACAACAGTTACTCAGTGTTGCTATATGCCGGTTTATTTCATCTATTTCAGATCGGGAACCATCGTCGGCTACCAAAATTTCGAAAGGAATATCTAACCTGGTTGCTTCCGCATGTATTCGAGCGACCAATTCTGTGCATATTGCATTATATGTTGGAATTAATATAGATAACATTTTATCGGATGATTACGGTTTCAAAAATTTCAGAAAACTGTCCAGCCTGTTCTTTACGGGAATAATTTCTCAATACTTTTTTATCGGTCTGCGAAGTCGTATATCCTTTTTCTTTCCACTCCGTAAAGCAATCTTCCAGAAAGCGACAGGCTTCTTCTACATGACGTGCTGCTATACCGGCTTTTGACTCTTCGAGAGCTGATTCCAGATAACTTTCGTCACTGCGGACACAAAGAATCGGTTTTTCAACTGCAAGCGACTCAAAGAATTTTGTTGTCATAATTCCTTTCGGGCCTTTCTCTTTCGAACGGTTGGCAAGCAAAAGCAAGACAGAACTGTTATTGAGTACAGATGGTATTTCCGTAGCTTGTACATATCCCTTAAAATCCATGAAAGACGATACACCGGCTTTATCAGCTTCAGCAGTAATTAGTTTTTGCGAAGCCGGATCGACATACCAGTAAACACGGCATATCTGGTCGTTGATGATATTTTTATCCGATAGTATTTTTAATGCCTCCAATAATAATCCCGGATCGCGCATGGCTGTACTCATCAACCTGCCGGTATATGTAATGATGAATTTGTCTGTCTTTTTTTGTTCCGGATAAAATAATTCAGGATCGAATCCATTATAAATGAGTCCGACATTCGGATTATATTGCTTTAGCGTTTCCACATGCCAGGGCGAGACTGTCGTGACAAAATCAGCCATTTTCAAGGCCCGGTTTCGTTCGTGAAGACTTTTCTTTTTGAAGATCGAAATGTACAATTTATTTAATCCGAAGATATCCGGTAAACGATGTGACATAAATTCATCTCCGGTAAATTGTTCGATGATATCCCTTAAATCGACGACTAGAGGTAATTTATATGTATGGGCGATGCGTTGTGCTGCTGGTAAAGGAAAACTTCTGAAACTACTGCATAATACCAGTTCGAATTTATTCTTCCGAATTAATTTTTGAGCTTCCCGGTACATCCGTACATCTTTATATCCCCAAAGAAGATCGAAAAGAAGTATACAGGCCCATTGTAGTTTTCTGATGATTTTGTTTTTGGCCGTATAGAAATTGATATGGGTGACCTCGCATTTATTAGCCAGGAATGTAAATGTGTTTTGTTCAACGTGTTCAGCCAGAACAACAGGTTCCCACCCGTAATTCCGTAGGTATTTGCATAAATATCCCATACGCGGACCAAAAGCAGGTGGGAAAAGGTCGCAAATAATCAGTATTTTCTTCATAACAAATCAATGATATTTTTAGAAGCATTTCCGGTTCCGTATTCCTGAATTTCTTTTCTTTCCGGTTGATTGCCGAGGCAATACAGGATATTCTCTTTTTTATATCCGGCAATCTGATTCCAGCCAGCTTCGACAGTCTCTACCCATTCTGTCTCATCCCGTAGTGTTATGCAAGGGGTATGATGGAAGTAGGCTTCTTTCTGTACGCCTCCCGAATCTGTCAGGATTGTGGCAGCATGTTTTTCCAGCATGACCATATCGAGAAAACTTATCGGAGGAATGATCAGTATTCCTTCCTGACTTTCGAGTGATTCGAACAGTTCGAGTTTTTCCAGGCAGTTTCGTGTACGGGGATGGAGAGGTAGAACAGTCGGGCAGGAATGAGAAGATATCTCCTTTATCGCATTGACAATTCCGGATATCCGTTCCGGGATGTCTGTGTTTTCAGCCCTGTGTACCGTACAAAGCCTGAACTGTTTGCTGGTCAGGTCCAGGCGGTCGAGTATGTCTGATGTACTGTCTGCCAATTTGCCGAAGGTTAATGCCGCATCGTACATCACATCCCCGACATGGTGGACTCCCTGCTGTATTCCTTCGTTGGCCAAATGCCCGACGGCAGCAAAAGTCGGACAGCACAATAACGTTGCCATATGGTCGGTCAGTATACGGTTGATCTCTTCCGGCATCTGTTTATTGAAACTACGGAGGCCGGCTTCCACATGAACTACCGGTATATGCAGTTTGGATGCCGCTAATGCACCAGCCAGTGTTGAGTTTGTATCGCCGTAGACCAATACATAATCGGGTAGCGTGTCCTGTAATATTTTTTCTATTTCAATGAGCATACGACCGGTCATCTCTCCGTGTGTCCCGTTTCCGCATTGCAATTGCCAGACAGGTTGAGGGATTCCCATGCTTTTGAAAAAGATGTCGCTCATATTTGTATCGTAATGCTGCCCCGTATGGAGAAGCAGTTCTTCATACCGTGTATCATTATTATTGTTGTATTCAAGGATTGCCCGGCTCACCATGGCTGCTTTGACAAACTGAGGCCTAGCTCCGACAATAGTAACAATTTTCATTTTTTTGCGAGTTCGTTTAATAAATGGCTATAAAGTTTACGTAAATAACTACCGGAGTTTTCCATGGCACTGGTGTTATGCCATAGAAGAGTCAGTTCTCCGCCTACGTTTTTTACTTGTTCGATAAGATTCAGGCTATATGCCTGTGCCTCTTCATAACTTAATCCCATATATTTTTTTTCTTCTAAAGAACAATCCATGATAGTGAGCGGATGCTGTAAAATGGAAGAGAGACGCCGGGTAACCGGATTTATCCAGCGTACCGGATAACTGGTACCTAACCTGAATCCGGCCACATCTGCATACCCCATTGTAAAATCATCCGTTATACCGGCAGCTTCCAAATGTGTCATGTCTTCCGGTTCACGGCTGGAAAGAAAATGGTGGCGGTTCAGACGGATACTTTTGCCCGTATTCTCTTCAAGTATTGTCTTTTCTTTTTTTATCAGAGAAGGAGATTTACCGGCTTGATAACTACTGTGAAGGCCGATTTTCATATCATTGGACAAGACGGACTCTATCAGTTGAGATATATCTTTACTGTGCAGGCTATAATGGGGTTTATCTTGTTTGCATTTGCCCCCGCTGCGGATGAAAAGAATCGCTTGGCAGATCTCTTTGCCTGTTTGTTCCCGTAATAAATTATTTTGCTCGAATATCCACGGGAATGTGTAATACGGATCATTTTCCACGGGACCCAACTTCCCTTGTATGGATGAAATAAGCCCTCTTTTATCCCGTATCGAACGGATAAGCCCTTTCCATGTGCGGTAAAGAGTGGGAGCGTCCAGGTCGTGTGTCAACCAGATATGTTGTATCTCTTTCTTTACTTCCGGTAGGCAGAGCCCGTATTGCTGCAACCATTTGCGTAAGAGCAGACGATATTCATCCACGATCGGGCGGTGTAGAAATCCTGCCCGGTAGGGTAGAGACATCTTTCCTGGAAAACGTCCGTGTTCATCTCTTATATTGCGTTGTATAATTTCCTCATAACGGGTTATAAGAAAGTAGGTGCTGGCAATAATGTCTGCATGAATGACCAGTGTGCCGCCTACTTGTTCGACAAGGGGAGAACCGAATAGGAGAGGAGTACCTTCGATCTCCTGTAACGGCAATTCCGGAAGAGAAGAAGTCGTCCCGTATGTATGGTTGGTGAAAAAGCCGGACGGTATGATTACGATACTGTAACGTTCAAAATGTTTGCTGTTATTCGTATATCCGATAGCAGCTACAATTTCTTCGGAAATATCTTCTCCGAGAAGGAAACGTATTATGTAATGTATAGCATGATTGTTCATATCCGTTCTTTTATCTTTAGCCAAACTCTATATAATAAACTGAGATTTCCTTTGGTTATTGTAAAGAAAGGGGTTTGAATTGCTCCGAATTCACGAAAGAAGCGTTCTACTCCGGGGATCATCGAACCTTCGAAGTCGAACAATACCGTGTGACGAGAAGTATAACGGATACAATCCCAAAGAAGCAGGCTATGTGCTCCGGAAGCTCTTAAGGCCGGATCGCCACCTCCTGCCAGGTAATAAGCGGAACTTTCCTGCCAGGCAATGAAAGCTACTGCATGCAAATTCCCTTTATCGTCATACGCTCCCCATAAATCACCCTGGTTCCGTTGGCGGCAGGCTGAGATGAGTCGTATCAGGGTATCCTTTTTTTTAGGAGGAGAGAGGTGCTGGCGTTCGAAAGTCAATGATTGTATCTTTAGAAAATCATCTACGGATATTCCTTTCCGGGTTGTGATGAAGAACTTCTCTTTTGCTTTCGTTATGTTCCGCCGGATATTGGGACTCATATTTTCCCAAAGAAGGTTTTCATCCTGTATATTATTCAACAGGTAAGTATACCGTGTCGTTTGTTTATATCCTTCCCAGTAAAAAGGCAACCAATCTGTTATTCTGTAATTGAAGTTTTGCAGGAAATGGGGATACGCCTTTAGGATGTCGATAAATTCTTTGCATATCGCCTGGCGTTGTCCCAATGTCCGGGTATATTTGGCATCTTTGGGTTCCGGAGTAAACCAGGGACCCATTGTTTGCGTATAAACAGGCATCGATACGACTCCCTCATGGGGAATGTAAAGAGGCATGGCGGCACGTATCTTCCCTTTCTCTTCTGCCAGCAAGACATCCCATTTTGTTTCGCCACAAGCTGCATCCAACCACCAGTCCCGTGAAAAAAGCGGCAGGCTGCTTTCATTACTGCACAGGAGGCGATATTTGTCTTTGTTTGTCATGGCAGGAAGAAAAATATTTTTACTTAATTAGGAAGAGACTGTATCAAAAGTCACAATATGGCACACAGATAACACTGATTGAACAGATGACCACAGAACGTTTATATTCAATATATAATCTGTGATCATCTGTTTGATCTGTGTACTATTTAGTATTTTGACACAGCTCTATTAATATATTACTATACTTAGCTTATCCTTTCAATGCTTCAAATATCAATCCGGATAACTCTTCAGCCAGTTCAGGATTATCATTGACGCATTGTTTTGCAGCATCGCGTCCCTGTCCCAGTTTTGTATCGTTGTAACTGTACCACGAACCACTTTTCTTGATGATGTTCAGATCTGCTCCCAGGTCGATGATCTCTCCGGCCTTGGAAATACCTTCGCCAAACATGATATCGAATTCAGCTTTACGGAAAGGAGGTGCTACTTTATTCTTCACCACTTTCACGCGAACCTGGTTACCTTTCACTTCGTCGCCATCCTTCAATGTACCGATCTTACGGATATCCAGACGTACGGAAGCATAGAACTTCAGTGCATTACCACCGGTCGTTGTTTCCGGGTTACCGAACATGACACCGATCTTATCACGCAACTGGTTGATAAAGATACAAGTCGTGTTTGTTTTATTGATTGCACCGGTCAGTTTACGCAGTGCCTGTGACATCAAACGAGCCTGCAATCCCATCTTGCTGTCGCCCATATCGCCTTCGATTTCTGCTTTCGGTGTTAATGCCGCAACAGAGTCGATAACGATAATATCTACGGCAGACGAACGGATCAGCTGTTCGGCAATTTCCAAAGCCTGTTCACCGTTGTCCGGCTGCGAGATCCATAAGTTTTCCACATCGACCCCCAGCTTTTCAGCATAGAAACGGTCGAATGCATGCTCTGCATCGATAAATGCTGCGATACCACCCGCTTTTTGTGCTTCGGCAATTGCGTGGATTGCCAGGGTTGTCTTACCGGAAGATTCCGGTCCGTATATTTCGATAACGCGTCCTTTCGGATAACCGCCGACGCCTAAAGCGGCGTTCAGTGCGATGGAACCGGTCGGAACCACTTCGATTGCTTCTATACTTTCGTCACCCAACTTCATGATAGAACCTTTTCCGTAGTTCTTCTCAATCTTGTCCATTGCAGCGCGCAATGCTTTTAACTTGTCGGCATTCACAGCCGGTTTACCTTCCGGGGTTTTTCCCTCTTCGAATAAATTGTCTTCTTTTGCCATCCCTTTTATGAATTAAGGATTTGATTAGCATGGTCTTTCGTCTTCACCTCTTTCGGACCGATTATCTTTTCGATGACACCGTCTTCGTTGATAATAAAGGTGGTACGGAGAGTCCCCATGTATGAACGTCCGTACAGTTTTTTTTCTGCCCATACGCCAAAGGCTTGTTGCAGGGCTGTGTCCGTATCAGCAATCAGGTTGAAAGGCAGATTCTGTTTCGCAATAAATCCCTGATGGGATTTTGCACTGTCTTTACTTACCCCGACCACTTCATAACCGGCTGCCTGTAGTTCCTGGTAACCGTCACGCAGGCTGCAGGCCTCTGCCGTACAACCGCTGGTGTTATCTTTCGGGTAAAAGTAAAGAGCTAACTTCTTACCTTTGAAATCGCTGAGTTTTATTTCATTTCCGTTCTGATCAATCCCCAGTACTTCGGGGGCTTTGTCTCCTACTTGTAATGCCATATTATAATTCCAGATCTACATTAAACATTTCGTGCCAGGGTAAGCCCTGCTCGTTCAGTTCCTTCATGAACGGATCGGGGTTAAATTCTTCCACGTTCCATACACCCGGCTTTTTCCATATTCCCTGCATAAAGAGTTTGGCACCGATCATGGCGGGAACGCCTGTCGTATAACTTACACCCTGGGCGCCTGTTTCTTTGTAGGCTGCTTCGTGGCTACAGTTGTTGTAGACATAGTAGGTCTGTTCTTTTCCATCCTTGATACCGCGGATACGGCAACCGATCGAAGTCTCACCCGTATAGTTTTCACCCAGATCGCCCGGGTTAGGCAGTACGGCTTTCAGGAACTGGATCGGGACGATCTCCTGTCCATTGTACATGATCGGGTCGATACGTGACATGCCGATATTCTGTATTACACGTAAATGAGTCAGATATTCCTGTCCGAACGTCATCCAGAAACGGGCGCGTTTGATGGTCGGGAAGTTCTTTGTCAGACTCTCCAGTTCTTCGTGATACATCAGGTACGATTCGCGCGGACCTACATTCGGATAGTTCAGCGGCTTGTGTACCGACAGCG
This sequence comes from Parabacteroides sp. AF18-52, assembly GCF_003479145.1. NCBI lineage: Bacteria > Pseudomonadati > Bacteroidota > Bacteroidia > Bacteroidales > Tannerellaceae > Parabacteroides > Parabacteroides sp. AF18-52. Next base: position 66,080 of record NZ_QUGR01000020.1, on the reverse strand, counting down.
GATCTGTATCTTTCCATTCTCCGTCTTCGAAATATTTACCACGCTGGGTAATTTCGCGGATGTTTATTTCCGGATTGAAGTTCGTAGCGAATGCTTTGTGATGATCGCCTGCGTTGCAGTCGACGATGTCCAGATACTGGATTTCGTCGAAATGATGTTTCGCTGCATAAGCTGTATATACCCCTGTTACGCCCGGATCAAATCCGCATCCCAGAATCGCTGTCAGCCCCGCTTTTTCAAAACGGTCTTTATAGGCCCATTGCCAGCTATATTCATATTTCGCTTCGTCCAGCGGTTCGTAGTTGGCGGTGTCGAGGTAGCTGACACCGTAAGCCAGACAGGCGTCCATGATGGAGAGGTCCTGATAAGGTAAAGCCAGGTTGACAACCAACTCAGGCTTGAAGTCATTAAATAATGCAACGAGCTCGTCCACGTTGTCCGCATTGACCTGTGCTGTCTTCACCTTCACGTTCTTGATATCGGCAGCAATCTGGTCGCACTTGCTTTTCGTGCGGCTGGCTACCATGATATCGGTAAAAACATCAGCGTTCATCGCGATCTTTTTAACAGCAACGGTACTTACGCCCCCTGCACCAATAACTAATACTCTTCCCATTTACAAATAGAATTAATCTTGTTAATATACAGTTTACAAGGTTTTAAACCAAAGGACAAATATACGATTTATCTTTGGAAAAAAATCAAACAGTTGCCTAAAAACAATCAACCTGCTAATAGCCTGTTCTCTCCGTATCGGCAAGGGGAGAAGAGGTCATGGGTTTTGAAAATAGAAGTAGGGACTTTTGATGATGAAATAAGGGACTTTTGAAAACAAAAGTCATAAGCTTTAAGTACGAAAGGGGGAGTTGGATGATAAAAAAAATAAAAAAATCAGATGTCTTATATATCTTTATATATAGTTCTTTCTATATTAAAGAGGGAATTTCTAACCTTCTTACAAAATAATTTCATGATGTCGTTTAATGTGTTTATTCTTAGTTGTTTAGGTAGAAGGGTTTGGTCTCATTTTCAATTTCACTGAATCGGATGAATTTGCGGAGGTTAGTGATGTAAACGTTTCCTGAAGATGCAGCGTTTGTAGACCAAACGGCATCTTACCTAATGAGAACCCAATGTTAGGATAAATATTAAAGTTAAAGTATATATAAATGCTTGGTTCTTATTGGGAACGCGTTATATTTGTATATAGAATGCGAGATTTTTAGAGTTATTAAGAGTGCGCATTTAAACCCTGGCGATGGAAACAGAGTCTAAACAGTAGAATAAATATATTAATGTAGAGGAGAAACGAATATGAAACCCATGAAATTAACATCTTTAGTGGTGATGCTTCTGGTCGGCTTCAGTGCCGCGGCCCAGGAGGAGTTCTTTGATGATGTGTATTTCTCTTCAAGTAAAGAAAAAAAGAAAGAAAAGACAGAAGAGAAGGTTATACAATCCAAAAAAGAAGATGCAAAGGATTCTTCATCTGCAATCGTATTGGCTTCGGCATCGGATTCACAACCGACGCTCGTTAAAGATAGGGATGTGGATGAATACAATAGACGATATACATCTGTCGACGTTGAGGAACCTTATAACGAGGATCTGGATGAGGAGGACGGTACTTATATCGAAGAGTTACCGGATAACAATCAGAAGGTAACGAAGAAATCGGAACGTCGTTCGGATACCGAATATACCGAACGTATCGTACGTTATCATTCTCCGAGTAAGATCACGATTGCCGGTGCAGACCAGGTGGATCTGTATCTGAGCGACGGTTATTACAGCTATGGTTATGATACGGATTACTCCGACGGTAATACGAATGTAAATGTAAATATCAACATGGGTAATAGCTGGGGAGGCTGGTATGGCTGGAACTCTCCGTGGTATTATAACTGGTATGATCCGTGGTATAGTTATAGCCCCTGGTGGACTTACTCATCCTGGTATGGCCCTCGTTGGGGATTCGGCTGGGGCTGGGGTGGCTTCTATGCAGGTTGGAGTAGTCCTTGGTACGGCGGTTATTGGGGCGGTGGTTATTACGGCGGCTACTATGGTGGCGGCTATTGGGGACACCATCACCATCATAATTACTATAATCCCTATAGTTATAGGTCATCCGGACGTTCGACGTCAAGCCGTTATACTTCAGGAAGAAGCTCTTCAAGCAGGTATAATAATAATGGGGTAAGCAGTAACCGGTATTCATCTAACAGAAATTCGTCGACTCGCGCGACATCATTGAGAAGCGAAAGTAATCGTTCGTCCAGTGCCAGAAGTTCTGATCGTTATTCAACGCGTTCCTCTTCTTCGTCTTCAGTAAGAGGGGAATCAACGACAAGAAGTAGTAGTTTGCGTTCTAGCGGAGGTACTTCTTCCGGTCGTGTACAGTCGGATGCAACCGTACGTACCCGTCCAAGTACAACTACCCGCAGAAGTGAATACAGCGGTTCAAGCACTCGTTCTTCATCAGGATCTTACTCAGCTCCTGCCAGAAGTAGCAGTAGTTCTTCCCGCTCAAGTTACAGCACTTCTCCTTCCAGAAGCCAGAGTACCTATTCTGCTCCTGCCAGAAGCAGCAGCAGCAGTAGCCGTAGTTCCGGATTCAGTAGCGGAGGTAGCAGTAGCAGCCGTTCAAGCGGTGGCGGAGGAGGCGGTGGCCGTTCTGGTGGTCGCAGATAATAGAAAAAGAGAATTGGTATAATGTAAGGGCTGGTATTTACTTGCCCTTATATATTTTAATGTATAAGAAATAACAGAAACGATGAAAAGAATAACGTGCTTATTTATATCGGCGTTTTTTTTAGCCGGAGGTATTGCATATGCACAAGGTGAGATGGATGCGTACAAAATGTCACGAAATGAATTGAACGGGACGGCCCGTTACTTGGGAATGAGTGGTGCTTTTGGTGCATTAGGTGGGGATATATCGTCTATGTCTACCAATCCTGCCGGATTGGGGATATATCGTAGTTCTGAAGTTGTTACTACGATAAGTCTATCATCTGCGAAAACGAATTCCGATTGGAACGGCATGAGCGTAGATAAAAGTAAGACAAGGTTTAACTTTGACAATATTGCTTATGTTGGCTACTTTCCGACAGGAAATGATGAAGGAATTGTCGGTTGGAATATTGGACTTTCTTATAACCGGGTAAAGGATTTTAACCGTTCTTACCGGATGAATGGTGCCCAGGCTTATTCAGTCGCTGATTATGTGGCTGATTTATTGTATGGCACAGATCAAAATGATCTTAGATATGGTGATAAAAATTATGATCCTTATTTTGACAGCAGTATCTCATGGCTGGGAATTTTAGGTTTTGACGCCGGTTTCGTGGATAATTATGCTGGAAACAATAAGGAATACCATTCTGCATTCGGGCATGAAAAAGATGGAGAATGGCTTAATTATAGTCCTCAGAACGTTAATCTGCTAGTGAATGAAAAAGGTTCAATAGGGCAATATAACATTTCTTTTGCAACCAATATCTCCGATCGCTTTTTCTTGGGAGCAACGGTTGCGATAACAGATTTGGATTATACTCTTAGTACGGAATATACGGAAGACTTTACTCAAAATAGCCAGTTACGGTTGGATAATGGATTGTCTACTGATGGTACGGGCTATGCATTCAATATTGGGGCAATCGTTCGTCCGGTAGATTTTCTGCGTGTGGGTGTGGCATATAATTCTCCGACATGGTATAAAATGACGGATTATTTTCACGGAACAGCTGGGACAACCATTAATAATAAAGACTGGAATACACAAAATACGCCTGATTATCAGTCTGGTGATTATCGTCTTCGTACGCCGGATCGTTGGATCTTTAGTATTGCCGGTGTCGGACAGAATTTCCTGATTAGTGCCGATTATGAATTGACGAATTACAAGAGGATGGTGTTGAATGACGTGGATGGTTATGAGTTACGCACTACTGAAGATATTAAAAAAGATTTTGGAATGTCTGGAACTTTGAAGGTCGGCGCTGAATATAAGATTACTCCCCAGTTTTCTGTTCGTGCCGGTACCTTATGGAAAACATCTCCGATGAAGCAGCATGTAAAAGATGGAATTCCGCCGAAGAATGAGAAGGGGGAATTTGAAGTCGATGCTATAGGTATCGTAGGTACTATTCCTAGCTATACAGTTGATAAAGGTACAAATTCCTATTCGGTAGGTTTGGGATATCGTTTCACTCCAAATTTCTATATGGATTTGGCTTGCGTTTATCGTGTATATAAAGAAGACGGGTATGCTTTTCCCAGTACATATCAGGCAGGAATAAGTGATATTAATAAGTTACTGGATGAGGGTGTTGTCGTTAAATCCGATCCCGCCTCATTAAAGACTAAAACAACACAGGTCGCTTTAACTTTGGGTTATAAGTTCTAAAGAGTATTTTATATATAATATAGGTGGTACTTCTAATATTGAAAGTATCACCTATTTTTATGTTTGTATTTATGATTAAAGATAACAATAATATACTCTTTATATGTATAAAATTTTACTAGTGGTGAGGTGTTTATTTTATTTCTTTTTTTCTATAGTCTGTATTAGTTGTAATTTAAAAAGTTCTCAACAAATACAAATTGAAAAAATGGAGTTTTTGTTGGACTTATATCCTGACAGTGTTTATTTTGTATTGGATAGTTTAATTAATGAGAACGATTTGAATGAGATTTGTTTTGCTAAATCTTGTCTTCTGGTTTCGAAAGCGGCAGATAAAACAGACAAAAGACTACTGAGTGTAACAGATTATGAAAAGGTTCTATGTTGGTATATTGATTGTGGGACTATTGATGAACAAGGCCAAATTAATTATTATTTAGGTCGCTCGTATTTGGAAGACATGCAATATGAAAAAGCAATGAATGCTTATTTGCATGCACTTAGCCTTTTTAAAAAAATACAAGATTATGATAGTGCTGCATATGTTTCCAGTTATATTGCGGATTTGTTTGAGATACAAAATGATCCTGAAAGTGCGCAAAGAAATTATGAGTTAGCAGCCGAGTATTTTTATAAATCAGGAAATACAAGAAGTTATACGTTAGCTTTAAAGGATATCGCCAGGGAGCTAGCTTTTCAGGACTCATGCGAATTGGCTTTGTCATATTTAGAACGAGCTGATTCATTAGCATTTGTATTGCAAGATTCTATAGTAAAAATAGCCGTTTATAATAGCTTTGGAAACGTATATAGAATTATGAAACGGTATGCAGACTCTGAAAAGTATTTACTTCGTGCGGCCGCAATTGATACGGTTATGTGTGGAATTCCTAATTTATTAGCTTTATCTGATTTGTATATTGAGGTAGGTGATTGGGATAGAGCATCTGATTATCTGGCCCAAGTGGAGAATAATAAGAGTGGACTATATATAGATATGGTAAAGTATAATCAATATAAATTGTATAAAGTTCAAGGTAAATATAAAGAAGCTTTGTTTTATTTGGAACAATATCAAGATGTATTCGATTCTAGTGTAATAGCCAGTAATGAGGCGAATTTATTGGAAATGGAGAAGAAGTACGATAAATTGAAAGTTCAACAAGAAAACCAAAGATTAAAACTTTCGCAGCAAATATATGTGATTTTGTTTATTTTGTCCATATTTATTTTATTGGTTGTATCTTTAGTGTATGTATTATTTAAGAAAAGGGCCAAGGACAAAATACATAGTCAAAAGGCTGAAATTCTACAATTTAATATAGATGTGTTAAATCTGTCTTTCGAATTAGAGCAAAAGAAGAGGTTGTTAGATTCGATGAAAAAGGAATGTTTGGTAAAAAATAAACTTGAAGATGAAATAAAATCTTTGAATGAAGAGTTGAATAGAATAAAGAAAAAACAATTGTTAAACTCAGCAATTGGTAAAAAGCTGTTATTACTCTCTCAAAAACATATACCTGGTAATACAAAAGTCTTGATTTCAGAGAAAATGTTTAAAGCTATAGAAAAAGAAGTGAAGATTGTATATCCTAAGTTTAAATCTCAGATATTGGAATTATGTCCTGGCATATCGGATTCAGATTGGAGGTATTGTTGTTTTTTATTATTCAATTTTGATGTTAAGTCCGAAGCTATTTTGCTTTGTGTGAATCCAGCCTCTGTATGGACTCGTCATTTCAGAATGCGCCAACGATTGAATATTCAGTTAGATAAAGGGAGTCTTTATGATTATTTGATTAATGATGTGTTAAGTGATTGATATTTAATATTATACATCTCTGTAGTGGAGACCTTGATTGTCTATTATTTGTTCTGTAACATCTTGATTATCAGTGTGAGGTTGTGTATGGCGTTTTGAGCGTTTTCATAGTATTACTAATGAGTGATTAGTAATTTTGCATCAAATCCTTAATACTATAATATATGAGAAATTTAAAAATTTGGTTAATAACAGTATTGGCATTATTGGTGACGATGCCTGTGTTTGCCTTAAGACAAATACGTTTTAAAAATTATTGGATTAGGAAACCTAAAAGTGTTACAACTCAAAATCCTATTATTGCTTATATAGAGGATAGTGATAAAACACTTCATTTGCAGTTTCTAGATAATTTAGGAAAAGTCACTGTTTGTGTGAAAGATTTATCTGGTAATATTATTTATGATCAATTGATCAATACATTAAATGATTCTTCTCTCGTTATCCCATTGTTTGATCAAAAGGGTAATTATGTAGTATCCGTATCTAATAAATATAATAGTGTAGAAGGTGAGTTTGATCTTTGATTTATTTATCTACATTATTTAAATTTAATTCATTATGAAAACATTTAAACAACTTCTTACAGTAAGTATTATGCTATGTGGTACTTTCTGATATCATCATGTACGGATGAAATTTCGTCTGATAAGCCAGAATTAGCTACTGGTTGCGTTATTAGTATGACAAACACTGAAATAAAAAAGGAGTTTGGTAAAGCGTTATCGAAAGTTTTGGCAGAAAGTGCTCCGGCTAGAGAATTGATCAAAAAGGAAGCATTGGAGAAAATTGATTATGACTATGACGTTCTTTATCTTATGGTTAAAGATGAAGTGTTGGGCGATAATACGACTTTAGAAGGATTATTGTCGAAATATTTAGATAAGGATTTCTTTTATTTAATTGAAAATCAGATTTCTAACTTGACAATATTTGTTCCAGAGTTGCCTGAAGATTCGTTTTCAGCCGAGTTGTGGAATATAAAAATAGATATTCCTGATGTTGCAATAAGAACATTTGATCAGGAAGGTATCCCTGCCTATAATATTCAAAAAGGAGAATATGTAATTGATGCGGCAGAAATTCCTACATATCCTATTGTTGTAGTAAAAGAAAATGAGAGAATTGCTGGAGGTGATATTCATACTAAATCATCAAGTACACAAGGTGGAACTATTAAAACGCGATCACATTCGAATGTGGTGTTTAGTTTTATAGATGATGTCTTTAATAATCTTGATAATAAAATAAATACAGTTGCTTTAAAAGGTGATAGGGGAGGGAGTCCTAGAGGAGAGCCTGTCTCTCATAATTTGAAAAAAGTAGAAGATGCGTATAGTATTTATAAAAATGTAGATGGATGGCATAGAGATTATGTCTATTATAATTTGAAACCGGAAGATGGTATTTCTAGAGATAGTGTTAGTGGACCATTTATTTATAAATTTAAGGAGTGTATAGTTGGATTTGAATTGCTGGGAAATCCGGAAACAGCTCTTGCCAAGATATCAGATCAAGCTGGAGACCCAAAGAAAAGAGGTTATAGAAGCCCACAGGTTCTTTGGACAGAAGGTGAATTTGAGTTTTTGGTGAAAGTTTATTTAGGGTCTGTATCTCTTGTTGGTAGTGAACTTAAGACTTATTTTAGAGCTAATGGTAATGATTTATTTGGGGCAAGTAACGGTAGCGGTCGTGGTGGTGCTAAATATTCAATGTTTTTAAAAAAGAAAGATATGAAGCTCCCTCTTTTTGAATGGAATTTGGAAGATTATGCTACTTCTGTAAAAATTGCAATAGAGGAAGTCGATGATACAGAATCTATTAAAAATACAGAGTCAACAACTGTTGAATTTGCAGGGAATATCGGTTTTGATATATCTTGGGGTACAACAGTTAAGAAGGGCTTAAAATTTGGAGCTAGTGCTAAAAAAAATCATATTATAGGGTTTGAGTCTACTACAACAAAGGGTAATGATGAATTGGGCGAAGTTGTAGTAAATTTTGGAGATCCTGTTATGGTGGAGGAATCTAGTATAGATTGGGCTGGTAATAAGATTTTCTATCCTGTTCTTAATCCTAAATATTATACAGGTTGGTATCGATTATATATAGCTCCTGAAGAAATGTGACTAATGGGTAAATGAATATAGTTTGTTAGCAAATGTCCCCTGTTTGTACATAAAATGTACAGGTAGGGGACATTTTTGTATAAAAATAACAGAAATATTTGTCTGTTTAAAATACTTTTTGTTCTTTTGTTTTCGAAAACAAAATTGTCTAACATTTAAAACCTCGTTGCCTATAGCATAAACATTACTCAAAGAAACTATAAAACATAGAAGTAATGAAGACTTTAAAATCGATGACCGACGAAGAACTGGTTGTCCTTTATGCGCAAGGTAATAATGCTGCATTTGATGTGTTGTTGAACCGTCATAAAAGTAGTATCCATTCCTATATTTACTTTATAGTCCGCAATAAAGAGTTGACAGAAGATATCTTTCAAGAGACTTTTGTCAAAGTGATTATGACTATTAAACAAGGTCGTTATACAGAAAACGGCAAGTTTAAGGCATGGATTACACGTATTGCACACAACCTGATCATTGACAACTTCCGTCAGGAACGCAGTGAAAATACTGTGTCCAACGATGAAGTGGAAGTTGATCTATTCAATAACATCAAACTTTGCGACGGAACGATTGAAGATAATATCGTACGCCATCAGGTATTGTCGGATGTGAAGAAACTGGTGAAACATTTGCCCGACAGTCAGCGTGAGGTGCTGGAAATGCGTTATTATCAGGATCTGAGCTTTAAAGAAATTGCCGATATTACAGGTGTCAGCATCAATACCGCCTTGGGGCGTATGCGTTATGCGATCCTGAACATGCGTCGTATGGCAGATGAAAACCGTATAGAATTATCTATGGCCTAATCGGTTCGCGTAGCGAGCCTATTAGGATTTTTATCATCCGCAAAAATATTCTCCGGTTCATATAATAAGTAGAAAAATATCCCGTTTTATTATCAAACGATTAAAAAGGGGATTGCCTATGAAGAGATTTTCTACACAATGTATGGATGGATTGAAGGATAAAACTAAAAGAAACCGGAACGAGAAGAAAAGTACACCAAGCAGACAAACGCTTGATTTCCTATCTCAGTTTGCAAGGAGCTACCATGTAGAACCTGCATTGCAACCGGAGTTTTGTGGTTATGTGATGAACTAAGAAATTGGAGGAAAGAGGACACTAACGTAGTGTTCTCTTTCTTTTTTTGTACCTTTGCCAAAAAGACATGAAATTATGAAACATAAGATTGCTCCTTCTTTGCTGGCTGCCGATTTCCTTCACTTGCAAAAAGAGGTGGAAATGATCAATAATAGTGAGGCAGACTGGTTGCACATGGATATTATGGACGGTGTTTTCGTTCCGAATATATCTTTCGGTTTTCCGGTGCTGGATGCTGTCAAGCCTATCCTGAAGAAACCGATGGATGTACATCTGATGATTGTCGAACCCCAGAAATTTGTCAAGGAAGTAGCTGCGGCAGGCGCTTATATGATGAATGTGCATTATGAAGCCTGTACGCATCTGCATCGGACTATCGGTGCGATAAAAGAGGCTGGTATGAAGGCGGCTGTTACTTTAAATCCGCATTCGCCGATCAGTTTGCTGGAAGATATTATTCAGGATTTGGATATGGTTTTGCTGATGTCCGTTAATCCGGGTTTCGGCGGACAACGTTTTATCGAGCATTCGGTGAATAAAACGGCCCGTTTGAAAGAAATGATCCGTGAGAGAGGGTTGGATACGTTGATAGAAGTAGATGGCGGTGTCAATCTGGAAACCGGAAAGCGATTGTTGGAAGCCGGAGCCGATGTGCTGGTAGCCGGTAGTTTTGTTTTCAGTTCCCCAGATCCGATACAAACGATAAAAGAATTGAAAGAGATGTAGATAGTAGCATAACAAACCAACCAAAACCAACCTTTGTATGATAATAAAAGAAATACAAAAGCGGCCGTTTGTCAGGCCGCTTTTTATATGGATAACCGGAATCTTGCTGCAATCCATATTTAATTGCAGTATTATCTCATTCTTATTGATCGTTATTCCGACGGTATTTATTGCGTTTGCCTGGCTAGCTCCTGGCATAGATGTAGCAGGCTGTAATTATGAATTACGCTGGATATGGGGTGTAGTCTTCCTTTCATTATTGCTTAGTTTTTCTATTCAGCGGACTGCCTATTGGCAGGGTGGGAGGGGAGAGTCAGGCACTTCGTTCTTAATGGAATTTGCCGGAGGAAAGCAGGAATATTTATTGAAACCTTTCGATCGGTTGAACTTGTCTAAAGAAGAAAAGTCGGTACTGGCAACTATTACGCTTGGGTATCGTAAAGATATGAGTCGTGATGTGAGAAAACGATTTTCCTTAACAGGTGTTGCCCATCTGTTGGCGGTAAGCGGCTTTCATGTGGCGGTTGTTTGCGGATTTCTTTCTTTGTTGTTTTCTTTTTTACCGAAGAGTCCTTTTTATCGCTGGTTGAAATATCTGTTGACCCTTTGCCTTCTCTGGTGCTTTGTCGTTATTACCGGATTAGCACCGTCGGCTGTCCGTGCCGGTTTGATGCTGACGCTTTATCTTACCGGGCGAGTGTTCAGGCGTACTACTGACGGCTATAATACATTGGCTGCAGCAGCTTTCTGTATGCTGGCGTTTAATCCTTTATATTTATTTGATGTCGGTTTTCAATTGAGTTATCTGGCTGTCTTGTCTATCTTGTTTCTGCAACCTCGTTTACAGGATCTCATTATGGTGCGAAACCCGATCGTGGCAATGCCATGGGGTTGGATTACTGTTACGTTGGCAGCTCAGGCGGGGACAACCCTGCTCTGTCTGTATTATTTCGGACAATTCTCGTTGGTTTTTCTCTGTACTAATCTGCCGTTGACCTTTTTGGCGACCTTTCTTATTCCGGCAGGACTTATCTGGATATTGCTCCCAGCAGGTATTCCCGGATACGGATTGTTACAGTTGTTTGTGGAAAAGATGACACATACATTGTTTTGGATCGTAGATTCTTTTAGCCGTGTGACACAAGTCGCTTTTTATACCCGGATCGGTTTATTGGTTACTGTGCTGGGGTATGGTTCTATACTCTGTTTTTTGTTGTATCTCAAAACCAGGCGTCCGGGAATGCTTTTGGTTGGTTTGCTTCTATTGTTATTTATATTCTTTGATTTGCTTATTGAACGTTTTTTTACTGTGTAGAACGCAAAAAAATACTACCTTTGTCCATGTAAATAAGATTATATATGATTACAAAAATCATTCACGAAGAGAAAATTCAGAAAGCTAAGAAATACGTCGAAAAAGGCGAAAGTTTTGTTATTGTAACCCATGTCACTCCTGATGGTGATGCTATCGGTTCTTCTTTGGGGTTGTACCATTTCCTTACTACTTATGGTAAAGATAATGTAACTGTTGTTGTCCCTAATGAGTTCCCGTCGTTTTATAGATGGATGCCTGGGGCGAAAGATATCGTGATACATGAAAAGTATCCTGATTTCGCAGAACAGTTGATTCATGATGCAGATGTTATTTTCTGTCTGGATTTTAATGAACCTAAACGTATAGAGAAGCTGGCTCCTGCTGTGATTGCTTCGGAAGGACGTAAGGTAATGATCGATCATCACCTGAATCCTGCAGATTTTTGCAGGGTAACGATATCATATCCGGAAATGTCATCGACAAGTGAGATGATTTTCCGTTTTATCTGCCGTATGGGAATGTTCGACCTGATGACGAAGGAAGCCGCTGCATGTATTTATACTGGCATGATGACGGATACCGGTTCTTTTACTTATAATTCCAATAAGCCGGAAATTTATACGATCATCAGTGAACTGATAAAGAAGGGGATCGATAAGGACTTGATATATCGCAAGGTTTTTCAGGTATATTCTGAATCCCGTTTACGGATGCAGGGGTATGTATTATACGAAAAGATGAAGATTTATCCGGAGCATCATGCTGCTTTGATAACTCTTTCGAAGGAAGAGCTGGATCGTTTCCATTATGTGACAGGAGACACGGAAGGTTTTGTCAATATGCCGTTAAGCATCGAAGGTGTAACATTTAGTGTATTCATCCGTGAAGATAGGGATTACATTAAAGTTTCACTTCGTTCGGTAGGTGATTTTCCTTGTAATCTGTTTGCTTGCCAGTATTTTAATGGAGGCGGTCATAAGAATGCTTCCGGCGGAGAGTTTTTTGGCTCTTTGGAAGATGCCATAGCTACGTTTGAAAAGGGATTGAAGGAATTTAATCCTAATAAAACAGAAGAAATAGAGAAACTTGCCTGAGATATGGCAGATATTATATACATTTGTCGCTCATTTATACATTAAAGAATTACAGATGAAGAGAGGTTTTTATATCCTGATGATTTTGTGTGCTGCCTTGATGGTGGTGTCATGCGATAAAACAAAGTCGTACACCGAGCACTTGAAGGATGAGAGGAAAGCGATTGAGAGGTTGATTGATCGTGAAGGATTTAAAGTACTTAAAAACTATCCGTCAGATGGTGTTTTTAAGGAAAATGAATTTGTGAAGTTGGAAAATGATGTGTATCTGAATGTGATAGATTCCGGTAATGGGAATCGGGCAGTATTGGGACAAACAAAGGTCTTTTGCCGATTCGAAGCGTATGGAATATTGGATTCGGATACCGCCTATTTAATGGCTAATAACCTGACTTACGGGCCTTCATATATCTATGGATATCCAACTGAATTTATTTTTGGCCCCAATTCTTATTCAGGAGATTACGTAGGCTATTTTCCTGATAAATTTGTAGGTGAAGGGTTAGCTACGCCTTTATATCATGTGGGAGAAGGGGCTATCGTTCGATTGATAGTGCCGTTTAAGCGAATGGGGTATGATTTTCAAAGTGAATATTTCCCGGTTTATTTTAAAAAAGTAAAATATACATTCGAAAAATAATCTAACATACTTATGACTCTAATTAAATCTATTTCCGGTATTCGCGGTACAATAGGCGGAGCACCGGAAGACGGATTAAATCCGTTGGCCATTGTGAAGTTTGTAGCAGCTTATGCTACCTTCATCAGAAAAAACACAACAGTTACAACAAACAAAATCGTAGTAGGACGTGATGCACGTATTTCCGGGCCGATGGTGAAACAGGTAGTTCTGGGTACACTTACCGGTATGGGGTTTGATGTGGTCGATATCGATCTGGCTACAACACCAACAACCGAATTAGCCGTAGCAATGGAAGGTGCTTGCGGTGGTATCATTTTGACTGCCAGCCATAATCCGAAACAATGGAATGCCTTGAAGTTATTGAACGAAAAAGGTGAATTTCTGAATGCAGCCGAAGGTGCTGAAGTGTTGGATATTGCTGCTTCCGAAAGTTTTGAATTTGCAGATGTCGATCATCTGGGGAAAGTGATCGTCGACAATACATATAAACAGAAACATATTGAGAGTGTACTCAATCTTGACTTGGTGGACGTAGAAGCTATAAAGGCTGCTAATTTCCGGATAGCTATCGATGCAGTAAACTCCGTAGGTGGTATCGTATTGCCGGATTTACTTTACGCATTGGGTGTAAAGGAGATTTTTAAGTTGCATTGTGCTCCTCACGGAAACTTCTCTCATAATCCGGAACCTATCCCTGAGAACTTGACGGAGATTTCAGAATTGATGAAACATGCGAAAGCAGATGTCGGTTTTGTTGTGGATCCGGACGTAGACCGTTTGGCTATTATCTGCGAAGACGGTGAAATGTTTGGTGAAGAATATACTTTGGTTGCCGTAGCGGATTATATATTGAGTCATACTCCGGGTAATACAGTTAGCAATTTGAGTTCAAGCCGTGCATTGCGTGATGTGACTCGTGCTCATGGTTGCGAATATAATGCGGCTGCCGTAGGTGAAGTAAATGTTGTTACTAAGATGAAAGCAACAAATGCTGTGATTGGCGGCGAAGGCAACGGTGGGGTGATTTATCCGGCCAGCCATTACGGTCGTGATGCTTTGGTGGGTATCGCTTTGTTCCTTACTCATCTGGCAAAGAAGAAAATGAAAACAAGTGAACTGCGTGCCAGCTATCCTCCGTATTTTATCTCTAAACAGAAAGTACAGCTTACTCCGGAGATTGATGTGGATGCCATCCTGGCCAAGGTAAAGGAAAAATTCGCTCAATACGATATCACTGATATCGACGGTGTAAAGATCGACTTCCCGGATAAATGGGTTCACCTTCGTAAGAGTAATACCGAACCGATCATTCGTATCTATTCGGAAGCTCACACAATGGAAGAAGCCGAAGAGATTGGCGGCGAGCTGATCGCGGTTATCAATGAGATGTGTAAGTAAAATTTAATACATATAATAAATAGGAGAGGATATTCGAAAGAGTATCCTCTTTTTGTATATATATGCTTTACGGATTTGGCGTTTGTCTGTTTAAATGTAGCGTTTAATCATGATAATTAAAGTTTATACGTTAAAATGGGATTAACCGATTGTAAATGTCATAATATTTTATGTTCTTTGTTAGAAAGGGAAGGCAAGTATGGAAAAACAACAGTTAACGCCATATGGGGTATTCGTTATCCTGTTTAGTCTATTATTGGGTTGTTCGTTTCAAAAATCATCTGTAAAGGAGGCTGAAACGAGCAGGGTCGATTCTTTGCTTTCTTTTTATAGGGACTCTTTGGCTGTAAGGCCGTTAGCTGTTATTTCTAAATTAAGGACTGATCAGGAAAATGTATCGGATAGCATAAACTATTATAATCTGAATCAAACGATCTCCCGTTGTTATTATTTCAGCAATCAGGTTGATTCTGCATTCTTATTGAATGATCGGGTCTTACATTTTGTTGAAAAACAACCGGAAAAAGATGGTCGTCTGCTGAAATTATCGGCAGATGCCTATAATAGCCGGGGTGTTTTCTTTCAGGATATGAATCAATGGGACTCTGCCATTGTGTGTTTGCATAATGCTTCAGAAGCATTATCGCAGGTAAACGATTTTGAACGTTTACCTGCGATAAATGTCTATATTAATCTGGCTGATTGTTATCAGCATCAGGGTGATTATGGCTGGGCCGGTTATCATTACCGTAAAGCATTGTTTCTTTCTGATTCTTTAGGTGTTGGTGATAAGATGAATTATCCTATTTATTCCGGATTGGCAAAATTGTATCAGGAACTGGAGAACTATTCGTTATCTGATTCTTATTTTCGGAAGGCAGAACAATATTGGGATAAAGGAAGCGATTATGAAAAGTACTATTTTGCTAATTCCAGAGGTAACTATTATTATGTAACCAAAGAATATGATAATGCATTAGTTTGGTTCCAGCGGGCAAATGTGATTGTAGCAAACTTTCCTCAACCTATTTATCGGGGTATAGTAGAAGGGAATATCGGTGAAATATATTTGTTGAAGGAGCAGCCGGATTCCGCCCGCTATTATCTGGAACGTTCTGTTGCCTTTTTCGGGGAATCCGCATTGCAGCAATCCGGCATAAAGTTTTATATGGATGGATTGTTTGCATCTTTAGCTTTGCAGGAAAATGATTTGCAGGAAGCTGCGCGGCGATTGAATCAACCTTATGATACGCTTCATACGGATCTCCAGTACCAATATTATCATAACAAGCGGTTGGAAGAGTTATACCGTAAAAAGAAAGATTTTGTCCAAGCGTATTATTATAGGAATCAGGCGAACCTTTGTGGCGATTCTTTGCGGAATATGAAGATTGAGAATAGTATTCGTGAGACCGAATTTCGTTATCGGCAGGATACGACTCTTTTGAAGAAAGATATCATGATTACGCAAACTGAAGCTAAGGCACAGCAATGGATGTGGCTTGCATGGATTGCCGGACTAGGATTAATTATTGTTGTTTTATTAATGATATGTGCGCTGCTTTATATCCGTCGGAAGAAAGAGCTTCGTTATAAACAGCAAATAGCTACTATCACCCAATTGCGTATGGCGGTTGTCAGAAATCGTATTGCTCCTCATTATATATTTAATGTACTGAACTCGGTTATGCCTATCTTCCGCCGTTATGAAGAACTTTCCGAACCGGTAAATTTGCTGATCGATGTATTGAGAGGCGACTTGCTTTCTTCTGAACAACTGGCGGTTCCATTAGAAAAAGAAGTAAGTTTTGTAAAGAACTATCTGAAGTTGAAAATGCTGGGGGATCCGGAACGTATCCGGGTGGAGTGGAGCGTCTCCTCCGGCGTATCTATGGATACGTTAGTCCCTTCAATGTCTATCCAGATACCGGTTGAGAATGCAGTGAAATATGCTTTTAATACAGAATCTTTGAATCCGTGCATCATGATATCTATCTCTGTTGAAAATGAGGAACTTCATGTATCGATAGAAGACAACGGCATTGGTTACCATCCCGGTGCACATGCCAGGGATGAGAGAAGTACCGGCCAAGGGTTAAAAATCTTGTATCGTACGATTGATTTATTGAATACTCGTAATATCCGTAAAATGCAATTTTCAATTCGAAATCTGCATTCAGTTTCTGAAAAAGGGCACGGAACCTGTGTCTTGTTAATTGTTCCACTAAATTACAACTTTATTTTATGAATACGAATGAAATTATTACTATCATTGTTGACGATGAACAGTCTTGTCTTAAATCTTTGGAAAGTGATTTATCACGTTTCCCGGAGATACGTGTTGTAGCAACATGTACATCTCCTGATAATGCAGCCCGCGAAATAGTTCGTTTACAACCGGACCTGCTTTTTATTGATGTCGAAATGCCTGGAATGTCCGGCCTTGAACTATTAAGCCGGATACAATCTGATATCCATTCGGATATGCGTATTGTTTTTTATACAGCTTATGATAAATATCTTTTGGATGCCATTCGCGCTTCTGCTTTTGATTATTTGTTGAAACCGTATAAATTGAATGAACTGGATGCTTTGATAGCCCGGTATCGTTTTCATATTGCCCAAAGCGATAAAGTGAATATTGAGCAGTCTTTGCGTAGAATGTTATTATGTAATACCAAGTTAGCTGTCCAGACAATTTCTGGATTAGTTCTGGTAAAATGTGAAGATATTCTTCTTTTCCTATACTTGAAAGAACAACGATGTTGGCAAATGATGCTTGTTCCCGACCGTAAACTTTATAAACTCCGCATGAGTACTACTGCAAAAGATCTGTTAGGTATTAATTCTTCATTCGTACAGATCAATCAGGATTGTATCGTAAATCTTAATTATTTGTGTACGATAGAGAATGTAACACTGAAGTGTGGATTATATCCACCGTTTACCGATATTGATTTGACTGTGTCGCAGAGGTATTACAGAAGACTAAGAGAGGTGCTGGATATACTGTGAATTTATTAAAATTAGTGTATTTATGAATGAAATGGTATCGCTTATCACAGTGATCTGTTAGATAATCGTTGTTAGCATATTTCCGAAATTTGAGTGTCTCTTTATTAAATACATTTGTCTGTAAACTATGCATAAAATGCATCTGATTGTATGGGGCAGATAATTTACTAAAATTACATGGAATATGAAAAAAAGGTACACTCGTAAACTAGCTGTTATGATGTGGTTAAGTTTAATCGGTCTTTTGCCGATGATGGCCCAAATAACAAAACCCATAGAGATTAAATCTATGGAACAATTACAGAAAGTATTATCATCACCTCGATTAAGAAGTGATGCAGTAACAGATTTACCTATTACTGCAAATGGAATACTCGTTGATAAAAATGTACTAGTGAATGCTGGTTCATTTAGAATGCATGGCGGTCCCTTAATTCGGGCCGAAGGTTATACCGGTATTCTTCTAACAGTAAAAGCCGGTGGAAATATTGCGATTGAAAACACGATTGATGGAGCAAATATTGATGCTCAAAATATGCCATTGATCCAAATCGAGAAAGAGGGGATATTGTCTCTAGAGAAAGATGGAGTTTTCAAAAATAATAAAGGAATAGAGCATGCATTATGTCTCCTGAATTATGGACTTTTTAATTTAAATGGAGGAACAATAACTGGAAATTCGGGTAGTGGAAATCATGTAATAGCTAATTTTGGCATAGCGAATTTGAACAGTGGACAAATAGTAAAGAATGAAGCTTCCGGTTCTGTTTATGTAGGCAGTCCTGGTTCTGTTTCTCTGAATTCATCAAATGTTACTCTTAATGGAACAGATGCAACTCTATTTGTAGATCAGAGCTCTCCTCTGAAATTAACATCTTCTCTAAAATATGAAATTACAATTGAAACCATAATGGACGAAGGCGACATTGTAGCTGTCGGATCAGGTAATTATCGCTTGACAGAAAATGATCTTACAAAGATGATTCATAAAAGTACTCAACACCCGGACTTGGTTTTTAAATTGGAAAACAATCAGGTTATATTATCTAAACCATCTTCGGGAACGGGGGAAATAACTACACAGGAAGAACTACAGGATGCGATTAATAAAGCGTCAGGCACAGCAAATAATCCCACAGTAATAGAAATTAAAGGTGATATAACATTGACCAAAACTATTGAAATAACTAATAAATATGTTATTCTGACAGGTGGTACTATTTCAAATGGCATTACAACAGATCCGGCTACTTTGTTTAAAATCTATTCCGGTCAATTAATTTTTCAGAAAATTATTGTTGATGGAGGGAATACAGGTCCTGCTATGCCATATCATATGTCTTGTCTCGTTAATGTGCAAGGTGGAACAGTAATTATGAATGAAGGGGCTATATTTACTGGAGCAGGTCTAACTGGTGATGTTTCTGCTGTTTGGATATTTAAAGGAGAATTTATTATGAACGGCGGACAAATTACTAAGAACTACTTCTGTGGTGGTTTATCTATGGCCAGTGTTGTTAGTATTTATGACGGAAGTTTCATAATGAATGGTGGTGAGATATTCAATAATGTAGGAAGTGATTATTATATTGTAGGATTGTTCGGTTATTCCAGCAAAGTGAATTTTGTGTTTAATGGGGGAATGATTTATCAAAACACAGGAGGAAATCTTCGTTTAGCTACAGGTGACTTTGTTATAGATAAAAACACTCCGGATCAGTTTATTAGTGATGCTATTCAAATTCAGAATGAGAGTGTAATTTACATAAAACGAAGATTACTTTTTACTCTTACCATACAATTTAATGCAAATTGGACTATCCCAGATAATTTTGTATTAGCCAGAGGATATTCCGGCTATCAGATCACTGAAGATGATTTAAAGAAAATCAAGTTACCGGACGGTTATATTTTGGTTTTATCGGATAATACTATAATAATTAAGAAATCCGGTAGTAGTGGTGAAATTACGGATGTAGACGGACTTCAGGCTGCTATTGATGCAGCTTCGGTTGGATCTATTGATAATCCTACATTAATAACAATCAATAAGTCGTTTGCTATTACAAAAACAATTTTAATTAAAAAGAAACATATTAAGCTGACTGGAGAAACTTTGACTGCGGGAGCTACTACCGGGAATTACTGTCGTATGTTTGATGTGACAGATGGGGGATCTTTGATATTAGAAAAAATCACCTTAGATGGTAAGTTTGGAAGTTTTTGTTCGTTTGCTCGAGTTGATGTTTCTTCTTCATTTATTATGCATCATCAGGCTATTCTGCAAAGTGCACAAAGCGGTACGGATTGGCTTACATTAGAAATAGCAGGCAGTTTTGTTATGGATGGAGGTACTATTCGTAACAATACAGGTAATAAGTGTCCTGTAATTTATTTGGCCCCAACAAGTAAGTGGACTTATACCGGTGGAAATATTATAGATAATAAATCGACAATAGATAACGCTGTGTACTCAATTGTTTCATCTTTGGGGCAGGCTACACTGAAAACATGTGAGATTATTGGTAATTCAGGTATTGCTATTCTATGTGGTGGAACAATAAATATTGATGATGTGAGTTTCTCTCAAAATACTTGTGCTTTAGGGTTATCCAGTAAAGGGACTGTCTATATAAAGAATAATAGGACATTAAGTGATCAGGTTTATTATTTATCGGAATCTGGTACTAACTATTTGGCTATTCAATCATCTCTTGTTGCAGATGTAAATATCAATGTGGTCTCAACGTTTGTGAAGGAAGGATTTGTTTTGGCTAAAGGCTCCGGTTATACTCTTACTGAGTCTGATTTGAAGAGATTTGTTTTAACTTCAGCTTTAGCAAAGAACTGGATTGTGAAATTAGTTGATAATACGGTTGTTTTAGTAAAGAAAGAGTCATCTTCTGATATTGATACCCAAGAAAAACTTCAGGCTGCTATCGATGCATCCAAAGGAACTGTAGATGCTCCGACAACAATTACTATAGCCAAAGAAATATTGATTTATCGCTCTATTTTAATCAGGAATAAATATGTGAAGCTGACAGGGGGAACCTTAAAGAATACAGCTAGTGCTGATTTACGTATGTTCGATGTTGGTTCAGGTTATCTTGGATTAACCAAAATCACATTAGACGGTAATAAGAAAAATACAACAGGTTATTGCACCTTGATCGAAATGAATGGCGGAAGTTGTGAGTTATTGGAAGGAGCAACTTTAACAAATGCACTGGCTAGGGGAGGTAGTGATGCTGTTGTTTCCATAGCTCATGGTTCTTTAACATTTAAAGCAGGTTCTATCTCCGGTAATACAAGTGATGGTGGGGATATCATTTGGGTGAGCGGAGCAGGAAATTTCTCTATGATAGGAGGTTCAGTTACTGGAAATAATAATAGTGGACGATATATTATGGCCGCTATAGAAATGACTTACGGTTCGATGAACTTATCTGGCGGCTCCATTGGTAATAATAGCGGTAACCGGTATGGTTTGTATGTAACTAAACCTTTTACATTAGGGGGAGATGCTAAGATAGAGGAAGTTATTATATTAAACGGCGAAGGTAAGATTTTGGTTTCATCTGTTCTGAAGAATAAAATTACGATTGGTTATATGAAAACTAACATGCCTTCAGGAACGATCGTAGCAAGCGGAACCGGTAATTATAAATTGACTGAAGCCGATGTAAAACAGTTTACATATCGATATGCTAACACCTATAGTTTCTCTTTAAGTGGGAATAATATAGTATTGACTAATCTGGATGCTGTAAATAAGCTGTTTAATGTTAAAGTTGAAAAGTATAAAGATGGAATATTGTCTGTTGATAAAACGACGGCCAAAGAAAATGAGTTAGTGACGGTGACGGTGAAACCTATCTCTGGTAAGAAGCTTTATACAGAAATGTTACGTTATAATGAAGTAAATAAACTGACCTCAACAAATGAAGAGAACGTTTATACCTTTAAAATGCCACCAGCTAATGTACTGATTACTGCTTCATTTATTCCAAAATCGGTAAACGTGACTCCTATTGATACCATAGGTTCAGGCTTTATTCCAGGTAAAGATCCGGTTCCTGATGGAGGTATCAGCGATTTGGACTCTCTCATTGATCGTTTAGGCGGAGGAAATCCCCCAATGGATATGAAACCGAAAGCTAACCCGGTTCCGGAAAATAATTTACCGGATCCATTAAGCGGTGCTGTTGATAAGGCCAAAGGAAACGGAGATGATGTTATCGGTTCATTAGAAGAGTTAATTACTATCGTAACTAAAAATGCAAGTGGAGCTGCCTTGACAACGAAAGTTCTTTATTCATTACCAACTAAGGTTACTTTACGGGTTTATTTGCCTAATCGGTTGATTGTGAGTGAACAGTTGAGAGCTTTGGGCACATCTAATTATTACATTCTGAATGAATGTGAAGGTAATGTGACCCGAATTATACCAACATATGATCAAAATGAGAATACATTGACATTTAGTACTGATAAATTGGGCACGTTTGTCGTACTTAATGAAAATAATCCGACTGCAAACGAAAGTATAACTAATGATGATGTACAAATTTCTATTGTAGATGGGGGAATTGTAGTAAAAGGTCTGCAGTATGGCACACATTACACTATCTATGATTTTTCCGGAAGGGTATTGAAACATGCTGTTTATAACGGTGAAACTGTGCTTTATCATCCGGAGGTTAGTGGCAGTTACATTATTGATTATTTCAGTGGTAGCCAGAAAGTGTTTTTTAGTAAATAAGCATAAGTAAATACGTATTTGTATACGATTTGGCTAGTGAATCGTTCACCTTGAGATCATCTATTTAAACAGAAAAAAGTATGTTTAATAAGTGGAGGTGAACGGTTACTGGTCTTTATTAAATGTCTGTATAGAAACAATGTATCAAATAAATCTGATTGTGTAGAGCAGATAAATTAAATTATTGAGTTATGAAAAAATGGTTTTTATTAATTTTATGTTTTATATCCGTAAGATGGGGATATGCAGAAAATGTGTCAGTCAATCAGGCGATGCGAGTGGCAGAGAATTTCTCGCAGCAGATATCCGGTAATCAGTTACGAAGTGCCCAAACCTTACAGTTGGTTTATACGGAGCGTCCAAACTTGCGCTCGGGAGGAGTAGAAGCTTATTATTATGTATTCAATAATGGAAGTAATGATGGGTATATAATAGTATCTGGTGATGATCGTGTTTATCCAATACTCGGTTATTCTGCTTCCGGTAATTTTTCTTATGAGACTATCCCGGACAACATGAAAGGGTGGCTTCAGGGATATGCAGATCAAATTCGCTATGCTTGTACAAATGATATAGAGCAGGATATTGAAATAAAGGAACAATGGCACAACTTGATTCAGGGTACAAAACTTCCGATTTTACGCAGTCAGACATTGTTGAATACGGCCAAATGGAATCAGGATATGCCGTTCAATAGTAAATGTCCTCTAATTCAAGGAAAAAATGCATTAACCGGATGTGTTGCGACCTCTATGGGGATAGTAATGAAGTATCATAAACATCCATCTCAGGGAGTGGGAAGTGCTTCTACCACTCAAGGTTCTTATAAAGCTGATTTTGGAATTACCTATTTATGGGATAAGATGTTGGACGACTATAGCACAGACTATACGAATGATAATGTGGATGCCATGGCAACTCTTCTTTATCATTGCGGCGTTAGTTGTGATATGAAGTATGGTGTAAGTGCTAGTTCTGCTCAGACTGCGCGTATCATCGATGCATTAACCCAATATTTTAGATATGATAAAACAATTTCATGTATAGAAAAAGATGATTATGATGCTTCTGAATGGCAAAAAATGTTGACAGATGAGTTGGTTACTAATCGACGGCCGGTCATTTACCATGGCTCGGGTACAGATGGGCATACATTTATAATAGATGGTTTTGATGGGAGTATGTATCATATAAATTGGGGATGGGGAGGTTATTCTGACAACTGGTTCTCCTTGACGGCACTAAAACCGGATAATCATGATTATACGTATGACCAAGGTATGATTATTAACATTAAGCCAGATGAAGGCGGACAAAGTTTGAACGAGCTTCGAATTTCAAATGCAAATGGATATACAGGTGGTTTGAAAGTAAATACTACGCCGGCACAGGGAGGTCTGTTTACACTTACAATCTCAGGGATAAGATGTTTCTCTCCAAGTTTTACAGCATCTTTATCCGTCGGACATTATGATAAAAATGAGAATCTGAAAGAAGTGGTTGCAACTCCACGGAATTTTTCTTTTAATCCTTATAAATATTATTATAATGTATCATTTTCGTGTAAAATAATAGAGCCTATAGAAGAAGGAGACCGGTTATTTCTGATTTCTCAGGTGGGTAATGGGGATTATAAAATTGTGGAAGGTGGTCCGAATGTTGCAGATGTGATTAATCTGACAGCCGGGGCTCATGTTAATACGTATCAAATAACCTGGAACGAACTGCCTGGTGTAACTGTCGCTCCAGAGAAGGGCTATAATGCTGATTCTGTTACTGAAGGAGGTGATTTTAAGTTTAAAATTAAGAATACAAACACCAATATTATTGTTGTTAAAAATGGTGAAACAGAGCTCAGCCCTGATGCTAATGGCATATATACCCTGTCAAATATTCGGAAAGATATTTATTTGACCTTTTTTCTTGAGGAACCGCCAATTTCAATCTATACAGTTACTTTACCTTCAGTTGTTGGATTCGATATTAAACCGGCTTCCGGTTATGATCCGCTTTCGATACCTAAGGGAGAAGATTTTGAATTTACAGTTATTCCCCAAACCGGTTATGAGGAATATAGTATAGTGGTACGAGTAAATGGTTCAGTAATATATCCAAATAGTAATGGGTATTATATTATCCATGATATCCATGCTAATCAAACGGTAGAAGTAGTTGGAACGGCACCGGACCCGGCAGTAGTCTATCATATTGTGACATTACCGAAAGTAGAAGGAGTAACTACTGATCCGGAACCGGGGGATTATAAGGTGGAAAATAAGAAAGATTTCACTTTTTCTCTTGTTCTCGATAAAGAATACAACCAGTCTGTTCCTGTTGTCACAATAGACCGGGGAGATATTATTACTCCGAACGGGAATGGCTTATATCTTATTGAAAATATCTGTGAGCCGATAGTAATCAAGATTGACGGAATTAAAGAAAACACGGATGTTGCCAGTGAAAAAATTGAAGCCAGTAAAATTAAGGTTACGGCCTCTGATGGTACTGTTTGTATTTTTACACCACAGCCAATGAAAGTCTATGTAGCTACATTTAATGGTAGTATATATAAAAATCTGGGTGTTGTAAGCGGAGATACACGTGTACAGTTACCAAACGGGCGATATGTAGTGATTGTTGGCGAAAATTCATTTAAGGTTATTTTGTAAATATCTTGAATATACCGTTCACCGTCTACTCCCATTTAATATGGCATACTGGTTTGTTTTTGTTAAAGTGAGTGGTTTTCGGGTGAACGGTTTTATTCCATTTTTTAATATGTTATAAGAATAACCGCCGGAACTCCTGTTCAAAATTCGGAGTAAACACGTTTTTCCCCAGGTTGGTTTTTATATCTTCCATCGACCAGAAACGTCCGCCGTCCAGTTCTTCAGTATCCGGTTGGATTTCTCCGTTATAGACGGTACGGAATGTATTGACCAGTTCTTTTTCGATAGTCGATTCGAATATATAACGAGTCATGAATTGTGGGGTAAATTCGGTGATACCCAGTTCCTCACGAACTTCCCGGCGAAGAGCTTCTTCCACCGTTTCACCATAATCGATATGTCCGCCTACAGCCGTATCCCATTTACCAGGTTGGATATCTTTGTTCATCGAACGCTTTTGCAGGTACAATTCTCCTACCTCATTAAAAATATGCAGATGGATGACCGGATGTAATTGTTTACTACCGCTATGACATTCCCGGCGTGTAGCCTTACCTATTGTTTCTCCCTCTTCATTCACCAGAGGGAACCATTCTTCTTCCATTTTATATAGATATTTAAAGCTGACTGATCACAGAAATCAATTCTTTATCCGATAACCCTTCTCCATAAGTCGCATAATCCAGGCGGAACGTACAACCATTCTTATATTCGGAACAGCCGTATGCCGTTTTTCCCCGTAGGATATTTCCTTTCTTACAGATCGGACAAACAGGTTTTTCTATTTCTTTCGGTTTCTCTTCCTTTTTAGCACGCGGCTTTCGGGGTTTCTTTTCTTTTTTCTCCTCTTTAGTCCCTTTTTCTGCTTTCGGTGCTTCTTTGACTGCCTCCTCTATGGTGATGGTGCGGGTCGACTGGTCGGAAAGAACGTTGATGACTACCTGGTTGACCATTTGTTTCAGTTCTTCCAGGAATGTCCGGGCTTCGTATGTACCCCGCTCTATCTGACGCAGTTTCTTTTCCCATAAACCGGTGAGTTCTGCACTTTTGAGCAACTCTTCATGTATCGTTCCTATCAGTTCCTTTCCCGTTGCAGTAGGGAACAGGTTCTTGCGTTCCTTCCGGATATAATTCCGTTTGAACAGTGTTTCGATAATGGCAGCACGAGTAGAAGGACGCCCGATGCCGTTTTCTTTCAAGGCATCGCGCAAATCCTCATTCTCTACCAGCTTACCGGCAGTTTCCATGGCACGGAGCAATGTCGCTTCCGTATATGGTTTGGGGGGAGTCGTCCAGGTTTCTTTCAGTAACGGCTTGTGAGGTCCGGACTCTCCTTTGGTAAAGTCAGGCAAAACACCTTCTTCTTCGGTTGGTTCTGCATCGGGATCTTTTTGCTCGGCACCGAATACGACACGCCATCCCGGTTTTAATATCTGTTTTCCGGTTACTTTAAAATCGACTTTACCGACTTTTCCAAGTACAGTGGTGGTCGATATTTCGCAATCCGGATAAAAGGCTGCGATAAAGCGGCGGGCAACCAGGTCGTATACCTTTCGTTCATTCTCTGTCAGGTTACGGGCCGGAACGCCGGTCGGGATGATTGCATGGTGATCGGTTACCTTCGAGTTGTCGAATACTTTTTTACTTTTAGGGATCTTGGCGTTCAACAGAGAAGCGGTCAGCTCGGTATAATCTACCAATCCTTTCAGTGTATTCGGGACCTTCGGATAAATATCCTCACTCAGGAAAGTGGTATCTACACGAGGGTAGGTCGTCACTTTCTTTTCATATAAAGATTGTATCAGTTTCAATGTCTCATCCGCAGTGAAGGCAAATTTCTTATTACATTCCACCTGTAACGAGGTCAGGTCGAAAAGGCGGGGAGCATATTCTTTTCCTTTCTTTTCGGATATATCAGTAACGGTAAAGTCTTCCTGTTGGACGATTTCGAGGAACGCTTCCCCTTCCTCTTTCTTGGTGAATTTACCTTTGGTGGCAGAAAATGTCGTATTCCGGTAAACCGTTTTCAATTCCCAATAAGGTTCGGGCTTGAAGTTATCTATTTCTGCCTGGCGGTTTACGATCAGTGCTAGTGTAGGTGTCTGAACGCGGCCGATGGAAAGTACCTGGCGGTTTTGTCCGTAGCGGATTGTGTATAAACGGGTTGCGTTCATACCCAACAGCCAGTCACCGATGGCCCGTGACAGTCCGGCTTCGTATAATGTCTTGAATTCTGTCTGTTCTTTCAGATGCTGGAAGCCTTCACGGATCGCCTCTTCTGTCAAAGAAGATATCCATAACCGGTACACCGGGCAGGTACAACCGGCTTTCTGCATGACCCAACGTTGTATCAGTTCCCCTTCCTGGCCGGCATCACCGCAGTTAATCACCATTTCGGCGTTCTGCATCAGTCCTTCGATTATTTTGAACTGCTGCTCGTAAGTCGGGTTGCTGATCAGTTTGATTCCGAAGCGGGGCGGGATCATGGGAAGAGCGCTCAGGCTCCACCGTTTCCACTCGTCGGCATAGTCATGCGGTTCCTTCAGTGTACACAGATGTCCGAATGTCCAGGTAACCTGATATCCGTTTCCTTCAATATACCCGTTCATCTTTTTTGTAGCCCCCAGTACTTCGGCAATTTCGCGTGCCACACTCGGTTTTTCAGCAATACATACTTTCATCTGCAATTTAATCCTTTCGTAAAAATCACACAAATGTACGGTTTCCTGCTGACTTAATAAAATAGTGAATGGAGTTTGTGAGGTATATAGAATATCTCTATATTTGACAAGTCTTAGGATTGAGAGGGAATAGATATATGCCTTTAGCAATTATTTATGTATAATAATTCAGAACAGGAGAAAAAACTAATTGCAAGTCTGATTCATGATGACGAATCGGCTTTCTGTGAATTATACGCTTTGTATAAGAACAGACTGATGTACTTTGCAATGAAGTTTCTTAAATCCAGGGAATTTGCGGAAGATGTTTTTCAGGATGCATTTACTTCGGTATGGCAAAACCGTCGTTTTCTGAATCCGGATTCACCTTTTGCCCCCTATATTTATACAATTGTAAAGAACCGAATCCTTAATTTACTGGCTGGAATAGAAAAAGAACAACAACTTAAAGATATCATATTAAAAGGCTCTGTGGATATAACTAACGACACGGAGGATAAAATAGTAGACGCCGATCTGAACCAGTTACTGGAAAAAGCCTTGCAGGACCTGACCTCACAACAACGCCGTATTTTCGATTTGAGCCGGAAGGAAATGAAATCTCATAAGGAGATTGCAGAAGAATTGAATATATCTGTGTATACCGTTCAGCAACATATTTCCGCATCATTGAAAGTAATACGTTCTTATTTAGTTAAATACGCCGGGACATATGCCGATTTGCTCTTACTCCTTTTTTGTTTAAATTCATAATAAAAGTTAATAACATCCCAGTTGTACCCGCTTCCGTGGTACTATAATTATACGCACCAATAATATGTCAGAATTGAAGCATATAAACAACATATTAAAACGATTTATTGATGGTCTTTATACCCGTAAAGATGCCGATGATCTATTGAAGCATCTTCATGAGGGAAAATATAATACGGAGATCAGTGAAACGATGGACGCTGTCTGGGAAACAATAGAAGATGATGAATTGTCATTGGCCCGTCAGGAATCCTATAAAGAGGAAGCCCGTCTGTTGCTGGATCGTATCCGGAAACCGGAAAAGCGTCTTTCTTTTACTCCTTATTTTAAATACGTAGCTATGTTGGTTGCCGTATTCGCCATAGGGTGGGGAACCTTTAATATGTTCCGCTCAAACCGGCAAAAAGAACTGGCTTATATTGAAATACGGGTAAAAAACGGGGAGCATAGACAAATCACTTTGCCGGACGGTACTTCCGTTACGTTGAATGCAGGTTCCTATTTGAAGTATCCGGAACATTTTATCTCTGATATCCGTCAGATAGAGATGGATGGAGAAGGTTTTTTTGAAGTGACGCGGAATGAAGAGAAGCCTTTTGTTATCCATACCAAAGATGCTCATGTGAAAGTATTGGGGACCTCTTTTAATGTGAAGGCTTATGATATAGACGAGCAGTTGACGGTGAGTGTCCGGACCGGAAAGGTACAGGTCGATCTGCCGGAAGCCATGATGCGCCTGGCTCCTGACGAACAGCTTGTCCTGGATAAAACGAAAGGAGAGTTCCAGAAACGGAATGAAGATGCAAAGCTTTCTACTATTTGGATAAAGGGAGGGCTTTATTTCAACAGGACTCCGATACGGACTGTGGTAAATGAACTAATCCGTATGTATAACCGTCCGATAGCATTTGCTCCGGGAGCTGAATATGATGAATATATTTATGGAGAACACGATAATAAGAGCCTGGAGTCGGTACTTAAATCAATTCAATATTCGACAGATATAAAATACAGAATAGAGAAAGACAAAATAATTTTATATAAGAATTAATTATTAACTTATTTAATTTGATACTTGCATGAAAGACACCAGTTAACGAAAAATTAAAAGAAAAGGAAGATCACAGAGATCCTCCTTATACTCTACGATTGCCAGGCGTCCACTCCAGGCAATCCATACGGAGTCGTTTTAAATTACTATTCAAAACAACCATAAAACATCCAAATTTATGAACTTCCTTAATATTAAGAAGTATTGTTGGGCTTGTTATTCTGTTCTTTTTGTTTTTTTAGCAGTTGTGTGCGTACAACCGGTAACAGCTCAATCGGTTAAATCAGAAGTGATAACCATTCAGGTTCACAACCAGCCTGTAGAAAAGGTTTTTAAAGAGATTTCCCAACAAACGGGAGTCAAGTTCTTTTATGGCGAGACCGTCATCAATAACAAATTGACGGTTAATCTGGCCTTCAACGGCAAGCCGTTAAAAGACGTCCTCAGTGAAATATCCAAACAAACAGGTTTGGATTTTAACCGTGAAGATAACACGGTTTCTGTAAGTGTCCGTAAAGCAAAAACCGGTGCGTCTCAACAGGCTCAGCCGGAGAAGAAGATATCGGGTGTGGTAACGGACGATAAAGGGGAGCCTGTTATTGGTGCGAATGTCATTGTAAAGGGTACCACAAACGGTACTATTACGGATCTCGATGGTAATTTCAGTCTGGAGGCACCTGACGGCAGCACATTGACGATCTCCTATATCGGATATTTGAATAAAGAAGTACGTGTTGACGGACAATCCCAATATGATATCAGGTTATTGGAAGATACGCAAACATTGGACGAAGTCGTTGTTGTCGGCTTCGGTACTCAGAAGAAAGTCAATCTGACGGGTGCCGTAAGTACAGTCAAAATGGATGAGGTGATGGGCGATCGTCCTGTTGTCTCTGCCAGCCAGGCTTTGCAGGGAGCTATGCCGGGTTTGACGATTACCACGGATGCCGGTAGCCCGGGTAAAAGCATGAAACTGAATGTACGTGGTACCAACCGTCTGAATATAGACGAATATGGCGAAGGGGAACCCCTGGTGTTGGTTGATAACGTTCCAATGGATATCAATATGATCTCTCCGGCCGATATTGAAACGGTAACGGTGTTGAAAGATGCTGCGTCTGCTGCTATCTATGGTGCACGTGCTGCTTTCGGTGTTATTTTGATCACGACCAAACAGGCCAATAAAGAACAGAAAGTTTCTATCAATTATAACAACAACTTTGCTTTTTCCAAACCCCAGTCTTTGATAGAGAAAGCATCGCCTCTGGAGACAGTCCGTTTCTATAATGATATGGGTTATAAGAATGGCCGCTATAATAACGGACAGGACATTTCTGCCTGGTTAGGCTATCTGGAAGATTATCAGGTGAATCCCGGTAAATATCCATTGGGTTACTATATGGATGAGGGCGGAAACCGTTATGACCTGAGAGAAACGAACCATCTGGAGCGAATGATGGATAACTATGGTTTTCAGCAATCACATAATGCTTCTGTCAGTGGTGGTACGGCTAAATCTGCCTACCGTCTGTCTTTCGGTTACCTGGACGAAGACGGTATCCTGGTTTCAGACAAGGACGGTTATAACAGATATAACCTGTCTTCTTTCGTAAGTTCTGAAATTGCTTCCTGGTTTACAGTACAGGCCGATGTTAAATATTCGAAGGCGAAGAAGACGAATCCGAATATGAATACATTGAGAAACTGGTCGCCGTACCGGTTGGCTCAGTTGCTGCCAACTTATTATCCGGAAGGTGACGTCGAAATAGACGGAGAAACGTATCCGATAGGTACTCCCCGCTGGAATATCATGAACTCTCCGGTTCAGTCTGAGAATACGGAAGATATCCGTCTTTTCGGCAAGGCTATTTTTAAACCGATGGAAGGGTTGTTGATCAATGCGGAATATACATTCAACAGAACGAACTACGATAAGGATGAATATCAGAAGACAGTGAAATATGTCAATGCAGAGAACAACTATTTCTCATTGGCCGATTCATATAGCGGCAATTCTTCTTATCAGTTGGATGAACAACATACCAATTATAATGCGATCAATATCTACGGAAACTACGATAAGACTATCAATGACCATTCTTTCAGTGTAATGGCTGGTTTCAACCAGGAATACAGTTACATGCGTAAAGTATGGGGAAAGAAATTACATGTTGTAAATCCCGAACACCCTTCCCTGAGCGGTGCAGACGGAACGATGACTACAGGTGACGAATATGACGAGTATTCATTGCGTGGCTTGTACTACAGACTGTCTTACAACTATAAAGGAAAATATTTATTTGAAACAAACGGGCGTTATGACGGTTCTTCCAAGTTCCCTTCAGGTAACCGTTTCGGTTTCTTCCCTTCTTTCTCATTGGGTTGGAGAGTTTCCGAGGAACGTTTCATGGACTGGTCGAAAGAATATGTCACTAATTTCAAGTTAAGAGGTTCTTTCGGACAGGTTGGTAACCAGGCTATTAAAAACTATGCTTTCCTGGGTGTAATGGCAACGGATGACGGATGGTTGGAAAATGGCGTATGGAACATTACCCGCAAGGTGCCCGCTTTGTTCAGTTCCAGCTTTACCTGGGAAAAGGTTGAAACCCTGGATATCGGTTTCGATCTGGGTATGTTTGATAACCGTCTGGATCTGGTATTCGACTGGTATCGCCGTGATACGAAAGGTATGTTGGCTCCGGGTAAGGAACTTCCTTCTGTGCTGGGCGGTTCTTCTCCTTTGGAAAACTCTGCTGACCTGCGTACGAAAGGTTGGGAGCTGGCAATCAATTGGAGAGACCGGATCGGTAAAGACTGGCGTTATAATATCGGTTTGAATCTCTATGATTCACGTTCCAAAGTAACGAAGTTCGACAATCCGACAGAGATGTTATCTACTGCAAAAGTAACTAATTATCGTGTAGGTCAGGAAGTAGGAGAAATCTGGGGATTTGTAACAGATCGTTTCTATACGGAAGATGACTTTGAATATATCAATGAAGAAGAAGGTATTTATAAACTGAAAGAAGGTATTCCGACACTTGATCCGTACGTTCGTGATCCGAGACCGGGCGATATCTTGTTTAAAGACTTGAATGGTAACGGAAAGATCGATACGGAAGGGGATAACACCGCGAAGAATCCGGGTGACAGAAAGATCATCGGTAATAGTTCCAGACGTTATCCGTATGCCATCAATGCCGGCATCGGCTGGAAAGGTTTCGACCTGACATTCTTCTTCCAGGGAGTTGGAAAGCGTGACCTGATTGTCGGTACGGATGGTAAGTCGAATTTCCTGGCATGGCCGCATACCAATACGGATAATCCGAATGCTGCTGCGACAGTCCTGAAACATCATCTGGACTACTGGACTCCGGAAAATCGTGATGCTTATTATCCCCGCTTAGGTAATCAGACCGGCGTTAACCAGGGAGCGGATAGCTTCAACAGAAGGAATCAGACAAAGTATCTGATGGATGGATCGTATATCAAACTGAAGAATGTCACATTGAGCTACTCGTTCCCGAGTACCTGGCTTGAAAAGACAAAAGCGATCTCTGCCTTTAAAGTATTTTTCAGTGGTGAGGATCTCTGGACAAAACATCATATGTATAAAGGAATGGACCCGGAACAGACAATGAGTATTAATGACTTGTATCCGTTCATGAAGAAATTCTCTTTTGGTATTAATGTTACTTTATAATTTGTATAATACTTGATTCTTATGAAAAAAATATATTTATCAGCTTGCTTGGCTGCATTTCTTTTAGGGGGAACATCTTGTTTGAATGATGAGTTCCTGGACAAATACCCGATTGACAAAGAAACGGAAAATACCGTCTTTACGACTTATGATAATTTCAAGATGTATGCGTGGGGATTGTATAATAAAACGCTGATCGCTTATCAGAATTATCCTCAGGCAGGAGATATATCGGATATGTTATACGATTCGAACGATGCCCGTGGAATAGCCTGGGTGAATAACCGCATGTCTCCCTCGAATGTCAGTGCAGATACCTGGACCTTTGATTTTATCCGCCAGGTGAATCTGATGCTGGATAATATTGATAATTCACAAATGACCGAGAAAGATAAGGCTCACTGGCGTGGGGTCGGTTATTTCTTCCGTGCTCATGGCTATTTTGAGTTGCTTAAAAAGTTTGGTGATCTGCCCTGGCTGGAACATGTGGTCGGCACGGATGATGTAGACATTCTGTATGCCAAACAAGATTCCCGCGAAGTTGTAGCCAATCATATGCTGGAAAATCTTCTTTATGCCGAAGAGAATATAAAAGCACAAGGGGATGGTGATAATACAGTCAATCCGAATGTTGTACGTGCTTTAATTTCCCGTTTCGGATTGTATGAAGGGACCTGGAGAAAGTATCATGGCAGTGTGGATAATATAGATGGTTCGAAATATCTGGAAGCCAGCGTGAAAGCCTCTCAGAAACTGATCGACCAGAATCTGGGCCTGATGGCTGATTACGATGATGTCTTCAATTCATTAAGCCTGAAAGGGCAAAGCAGTATCCTTTTGTACAGGGAATATCAGGAAAATGAAAAAGGGAAAGGGCATGACCTGACTCAGCGTACGACCGGTGAACGTTTATATGAAGGTTCAAAGAAACTGGTTGAACACTATTTGTGTTCGGATGGGAAACCTATTTCAACTTCTGCTGTGTATGATGGGGATAATACCGTTTATGATGAATTCAGGAATCGTGACTTACGTCTGTATTATACGATTTGTCCTCCTTATAAAGTAACGGTTTCTACAGACCTGTCCCATTGGGAATATACAGATGAAGCGGTAGAACGGGAATATATCGATATGATGGGCAAACTGACCAAAAATAATCAGGAAAGAAAGATGTTGCCTCTAAAGAAGACTACTTCCTATATCGCGAATATTCCTAACCTGACCGCAGTGAAAGTCAGTGGGGTAGATACACAGACCGGTTACTTCATGTATAAATATTATAATGCATTGCCCGGTGCCGATAAGGGTGAAGTGCAGGGTACTGACGGACCGATTTTCCGCATGGGAGAGGTGTTGGTGAACCATGCCGAGGCGATGTTCGAGTTAGGACGTTTCGACCAGGCGGTGGCTGATGCAACGATCAACAAACTGCGTGCACGTGCCGGTGTGGCAGCCATGACCGTGAATGCGATCGGATCGGATTTTGATACGCTTCGTGATAAAGATGTAGCTCCTGTTTTGTGGGAGATCCGTCGTGAAAGATGTTCTGAACTGATGGGATCCGGTTTCCGTTTCGATGATATCAAACGTTGGAAGAAAGGTGAGTACCTGAATGAACAACCGGTCGGTGTCAAGATCAATAATATAGGAGATTACAATAGTGAGGCTCTGGCTAAAAGTTTATATAAAGGGACGGATATGCCTCGCTATGTGAATTGCGTAACTTACATCGAAAAGCCGAATCCGGGCTGGGAAGACAAATGTTATTTGTATCCTATCCCTTTGAAGCAGACTGTATTGAATGAGAACCTGGTGCAGAATCCGGGGTGGAAATAATATATACACTATTCTGGAATCTTCCGAATGAAAAAGTAAAATCATTCGGAAGATTTTTATTTAATTTGTATCTTTAACGCTTCTATGCGGTGATATATTGACATTATCTAATAAAAACACGATATCATGAACAGAAAGCTAATGCTTTTAGCAGCAACATCAAGCCTTGCTTTTACCGGCTTCGCGGCAAATTACACAAATTTTATCATCATCAACCTCGACGATGCGGGTTATGGGGACTTCTCCTATAACGGGGCATACGGATATAAAACGCCGAACATCGACCGTATGGCAGCCGAGGGAGTCCGTTTTACTCATTTTCTGGCCGGACAACCTATCAGTGGCGCATCGCGTGCCGGTCTGCTGACAGGCTGTTATCCGAACCGTATCGGTTTTGCCGGAGCACCCGGTCCGGGTTCCGATTACGGGATCAGTCCCGATGAAATGACGATAGGGGAGTTGCTGAAACAGAAGGGATACAGTACGGCTGTTTTCGGTAAATGGCATTTGGGAGACGCTAAACAGTTCCTGCCTTTGCAGAACGGTTTCGACGAATATTACGGATTGCCTTATTCCAATGATATGTGGCCTTACCATCCGCAGCAGGGCGAAGTTTTCAACTTCCCGGATCTGCCGACATACGATGGCAACGAAGTGGTTGGTTATAATACCGATCAGTCGCAGTTTACGACAGATTATACGAACCGCACGGTCAACTTCATAAAGAAAAATAAGAATAAACCGTTTTTTATCTATCTCGCACATTCCATGCCGCACGTTCCGCTGGCTGTGTCCGATAAGTTCAAAGGAAAGAGTGAACAGGGACTATACGGTGACGTGATGATGGAACTCGACTGGAGCGTAGGTGAAGTGTTGAAAGCACTTCGCGAACAAGGACTGGAAGAAAATACGCTGATCGTCCTGACTTCCGATAACGGTCCCTGGGCGAACTATGGAAACCATGCCGGTTCTGCCGGAGGATTGCGTGAAGCAAAGGCGACAACTTTCGATGGTGGTAACCGTATTCCTTGTGTCATGTACTGGAAAGGGGTGACGCAGCCGGGAACAAGTTGTAACAAACTGGCTTCCAATATCGACCTGTTGCCTACATTGGCCGAGATCAGCGGTGCTCCGCTGCCCCAGCGTAAGATCGACGGTGTAAGTATCCTGCCTCTTATCAAGGGAGAGAAGGATGCCAACCCACGTGAATCATTCGTTTATTATTATCATAAAAACGATTTGGAAGCAGTAACAGACGGCAAGTTCAAACTTGTTTTCCCGCATAAGTATGTGACTTATGGTGCTTACGTGCCGGGTAATGACGGTCAGCCGGGTGATTTGACGAACCTGGAACTGAAAAAGGCTGAAATGTACGACCTGCGCCGTGATCCGGGAGAACGTTACGATGTCATTTCCCAATATCCGGAAGAAGCAGCCAAGTTGATGAAGATCGCCGATGATATGCGTAAGGATCTGGGAGATAACCTGACACGTGTGAAAGGGCCGGGACGCAGAGAACCAGGAAAATTAAAATAAAGAAAATGAAAAACGCTGATCTAATTTTGAAGGCAGGTCTGTTAGCAACATGCCTGCCTGTCATTGGTTGCAACTCAAACAAAAAGACGGAGAAAGAGGCGGAAGAACGCCCGAACATCCTCTTTATTTTGTCTGACGACCATACCGGTCAGGCATGGGGTATCTATGGAGGTATCCTGGCCGATTATGTTAAGAATGAGAATATCCGCCGTCTGGCCCAGGAAGGTTGCGTGCTGGATAACTGCTTTTGTACGAATTCGATCTCTGCACCTAGCCGTGCGGCTATCATGACCGGTGCTTACAGTCATCGTAACGGAGTGTATACACTGGAAGACGGGCTGGACCCGGCTGTCGACAATATCGCCAAACAGATGCAGGCAGGCGGTTATCAGACGGCTCTGATCGGTAAATGGCATTTAAAGAGACAACCATCCGGTTTCGACCATTTCAATGTATTCCATGACCAGGGTGAATATGTCAATCCGATCTTTAAGACTGCGGAAAACTGGGTGGACGACGATAAGGGTAAGCAGGGCGTTGAGATAAAAGGCTTCTCGACCGATATTGTTACCGACCAGACAATGGAATGGATACGTAACCGCGATAAAAACAAACCGTTCATGATGTGCTGCCACTTCAAAGCGACACACGAACCCTGGGATTTCCCTGAACGGATGAAGCATCTCTATGACGATGTCGTTTTCCCCGAACCGGAAAGCATGATGGAGTTCGGACCGGAGGAATCGGGAAGAGCTTTCCAGGGACAGCAACTGGAGAATATGGGCTGGCGTTGGGAGACAGCATCGAAAGATCCGGATGCCTGGTGGTGCCGTTATCCGGAACTGCCTTTCTCTACGAAGGGAATGGATAAAGTGGCTGCCCGTAAGAAGATCTATCAGAAAATGATCAAAGATTATCTGCGTTGCGGAGCAACTATCGACGATAATATCGGTCGTCTGTTGAAGATGCTTGACGAAGAAGGATTGAGCAAGAATACGATCATAGTCTATGTTTCCGACCAGGGATATTTCCTGGGCGAACATGGTATGTTCGATAAACGCATGATGTATGAAGAACCTCTGCATATGCCGTTCGTGATCCGTTATCCGAAAGAGATTCCGGCAGGCACACGCAACAAGGATATTATCCTGAACGTGGATTTCGCTGCTACGCTGGCCGACTACGCCGGAATAAAAGCTCCGGAAAGATCACAAGGGGTAAGTTTCCGCGACAACCTGAAAGGCGAAACACCTGCCGACTGGCGCAAGGAAATGTACTACCGTTACTGGACACATCATTCCATTCGTCCTGCCCACATGGGTATCCGCAACGAACGTTATAAACTGATGTTCCTGTACGGCGACCGTCTGAATGCAACCGGTTCGGAAGAAACGCCGACTACTCCGGCTTGGGAATTTCATGATCTGCAGGTCGACCCGAAGGAAGACAAGAACATGTATAACGATCCTCAGTATGCCGATGTCATCAAGGAAATGAAGCAGGAACTGTTGAAACTCCGTGCGGATGTTGGCGATACGGATGCCGATACGCCGCGGATGAAAGAGATCATGGACCAGTATTACTGGTAATATTTATACGCTTTTACTGAAAAGGAGGCTGTGACATAAGGACTGGATAGCCCGTGCCGCAGTCTCCTTTTTATCTCTAAACAATTTATAAACCACTAAAATAATAAAAATGAAGAATGTTTATATTATGACTGTTGCCAGTCTGTTTCTGGGGTTGACCCCGTTGGCGGCACAACAGACGACAGGTAATATCGTCGAGTATTTCGGTAAAGAAAGGGTTGAACGTGTGGACGAAGGCATCATACTTCATTCTTTCAAACAGGGGTATTTTGTTCCGGTGACAGCTCCTTCCGGTTATTTGTTCACTACCTCTGACGGATTGGGATGGGAGATCGCTACCGGGAAGTTCAAAGCTCCTTCCGGAAACGACCTGACAGCAACCAATTACGGACGGACCCGT
Source organism: Parabacteroides sp. AF18-52 (assembly GCF_003479145.1). Classification (NCBI taxonomy): domain Bacteria; kingdom Pseudomonadati; phylum Bacteroidota; class Bacteroidia; order Bacteroidales; family Tannerellaceae; genus Parabacteroides; species Parabacteroides sp. AF18-52. The sequence goes on along the minus strand of NZ_QUGR01000020.1, from coordinate 27,440 downwards.
GAAGCTGTGCAATGGACGCCGATCGAGGCCGACTCTACCGGAAAGTTTGCCAACCGTGCTTTACGCCGTGCCTATGTCTTCACAGAATATAATGCCGACAAACCTCAGATCGCACTGCTCGAATCGAGTGGGAATACCCGCACATTTATAAACGGTATGCCTCACGAAGGGGACCATTACGATTTCGCTTATACGTTGATTCCTTTCCGGATGCAGAAAGGTAATAATGAATTTATTTTCACACCCGGACGTTTCGGCAGGGTAGCAGCTAAACTGATCATTCCGTCCAAACCGGTAATGTTGACCAAACGGGATATGACACTTCCGGATATTATCAATGGGGAAGGAGAGAAGTGGGGAGCTATCCGCATCGTTAACGCACAGGAAAAAGCTCTTTCCGGATTAAAGATACAATGTAAACTGGAAAATGGGGAAACAGCTACCCTGACAACGGATGATGTAATGCCGATGATGGTCCGCAAGGTAAAATTCCGTATCCCTACCGCAACGACGGCAAAGACAGGTGCAACGAATGCAACGGTTATCCTGCAGGATCGATCAGGCAAAGAGATTGACCGCGCCGAAATTGTTTTGCAGCAAAAAGATGCTTCTGTCATACATGAACGTACTTTCATCAGCGATGTGGATGGAAGTGTACAATATTACAGTGTGAATCCTTCGACTACCCAGGGAGATAATCAGGCTTTGTTCCTGTCTGTTCATGGTGCTTCAGTGGAGGCCCGTAATCAAGCCCGTGCCTATGCACCGAAGGATTGGGGGCATATAATCGCTCCGACCAATCGCCGCCCGTTCGGTTTCAATTGGGAAGAGTGGGGGCGTATCGATGCAATGGAAGTATTGGCAGAAGCTGAAAAAGTCTTTAAGACAGACCCTGCCCACACCTATCTTACCGGACATTCGATGGGCGGACACGGTACCTGGTTCCTGGGTGTCACCTATCCCGACCGTTTTGCGGCTATCGCTCCTTGTGCCAGTTATCCGGATATTGCCCGTTATTCGCGGCCGAATGCCGATGCTGCCAATGTAGGAGAGAAACATTTTACGACGATCTGCCAGGCTGCCAACGCCGGACGTGTACTGGATTTGAAAAGGAATTTCCTGCAATCGGGTATCTATATTCTTCATGGCGATTCGGATAATGTCGTTCCTATCCAGCAAGTGCGTCAGATGCGTGAGGTGTTAGGCACATTCCATCCGGACTTTTGTTATTATGAATATCCGGGCGGCTCGCATTGGTACAGTAATGAGAGTGTTGACTGGAAACCTATTTTCGATTATTTCCGCTGGCATAAAGTACCTGCTGCCGGCGAAGTGAAACAATTGGAGTTCCATACTGCTTCCCCGGCCATCTCTGCTAAGGATTATTGGGTAACCATCAACCAGCAGGATACGGCCTATGCTTTCTCTTCCGTTTCTTTCAAACAAACGGATAACGGCATTTCAGGCACGACTTCTAATGTGGCATCGCTGACATTCGATCTACCGGCTTTGAAACTCCCGTCAGCAGCAAGTATCACTATCGATAACGAAACAATGCAGGCAGATGGCACTAAACCGGCTGTACTGAAGAAAGTTTCCGGTAAATGGACGTTGGTGGATGAAGTTTCTGTGACAGAGAAGTATCCTTCCCGTTATGGCGGTTTCAAACAGGCATTCGACAATCATGTTGTATTTGTATATGCAACAGGAGGCAATAAAGAAGAAAACAACTGGTATCAGAATAAAGCCCGTTTCGATGCCGAGACTTTCCTTTACAGAGGAAACGGTTCCATCGATGTGATTGCGGACAAAGATTTTATCCCTTCTGCTTATGCCGACCGGAATGTAGTCCTTTACGGAAATGCAGCCAACAATAAAGCGTGGAACAAGCTTCTGAAGAATGCTCCGGTACAGGTTCTGAAAGGTGAGATTCGTATGGGAGATAAAGTGATGAAAGGTAATAATCTGGGTACTTATTTTGTTTATCCTCGTCCCGACAGTCGTACAGCCAGTGTCGGTGTTGTAGCCGGAACAGGGATTGAAGGTATGAAAGCAACCTATCCGAATGATTACATCTCCGGTATTACCGGTTTTCCCGACCTACTGATCTTCAATGTGGATATCTTGAAGGAAGGCATCCATGGTGTTGAGGTATCCGGCTTCTTCGGTAATGATTGGAGTGTGGAAAACGGTTGTTTTATAACAGAATAAAGAGTAGGCTAAAGATCAAGGCTACACCTGCCTCGCTACTTCGCATCCTGCGTTCGCTGTCGCCTCCGAAACTCGCTACGCTCAAACAGCGGATGCTCCGGGCGCTCCGTCTTTCACCGTAGCAGCGAAGCCGGTGCAGCCTTGAACTTTTGGTTACTTTTCTTTCAAGAGAAAAGTAACATTCATTTCTGATAAATTACCAATCGGAGTAGTTCCTATATCAGGTATCTCTTTAAAAATAAGCCGGAGATAAGCATTTTCCTTTCTTTATTCCGTATATTTGAAAACGAATCAAAAAGAGCGGTATGGAGAATTATTATCTTTCACTTGTATATCTCTGTTGCGCGTGGCTTGTTTCTTCCTGCAACGTCTCCACTTCCCGCAAGCAGACAGACTTAATGACGAAAGACAGTATTTGTGAGACTCCGGCTCACAATATGTCATCCAGGAAAGTCCCTGCCCAGAAAGTACCGATGCGGTTATTGGAAAAGCTGGCAGAACTTTACGGGGATGAACCTCCCGGATTTACCGGTTTTTCAGTCACCAATAAGAACTGTCCTGATTTTATTTGCGGCGTATATGTGAACGAATCCAATAGGTTGGTGGTCCAGATTAAAGGCGATTCTATTGTGGCACATAAACGGTTGGAAGATGTGTTGGATTCGAAAGACTTTCTCATTGAAACCGATGCTATATATACCCAAAAAGAACTGATAGCACTTAAAGAACAACTACTTGACAGACAAATATTATTGGGTGATTTACCCCTTCTCTGGAATGTGTCTTATACTAAAATGAGAACGCATGATATTGAAATATGCCTGATTGTCAATACTCCGGAGGAGCAAAAAAAGTTTCGTGAGCAAGTTATGGACTCTCCGGCTTTCTGTTTTACCGGACCGGAAATCCCCGATGGAAATACAGTGGTGGGAGTGAGTGATACGATGGGGATTGTTCTTCGTCCGGAGTATCCTGTCTATTCAACGGTAACAAAAGAAATCCGGTTTATCTTGTATAATAGTAGCAGGCATATGGTTCATTGCGACAGATATTATTTTATTACCTGTGAGGATGAAGAAGGCGTATGGCATCAATTATCCGGGAATCATTATGCTTTTTTAGATGTTGCTAACGGGGTGGGGAGCGGTGAATATACAGAGTTTTCTGCCGGTCTTAATCTGGATATATATAAGAATCGTGCGGGGTGTTACCGTTTTTTCTTTCATGTAATTCCCGGAGATGTGGGGTTTGCAACAAAAGTACTGATGATGGCTGAATTTCGCCTTTCGGATGATAAGGAGGAACTAAACCGAATAACTAAAAATCCTATGCCCGAAAGCTTCCTGGGAGGTTTGTCTGAACAGGAATTTCGTAAACAGGAAAAGCATATGCTGGAAACAACCGTATTCACAGTCGTAGAACAGATGCCCGAGTTTTCAGAAGGAGGACAAAAAGCCCTGTTAGCTTTTATAGCAGATAACATCCCGGAAAATATAACCGGAGAAGGACGTGCAACAGTCTCTTTTACTGTAGAAAAGGATGGCTCGTTGAGCGATATCAGGGTTGTTCGTTCTTCTTCGTACAAAGAACTCGATGACGAAGCAATCCGTATCATCCGGAAAATGCCGAAATGGATACCAGGTAAACACCGTGGAAAGACTGTCAGAGTAAAATATACCATTCCGGTCACTTTCCGTAAGAAGCAGGAGAGTAATAATCAATAAATCAGATGAAGTGTGGAAAATCGACTTCTTTTATCAGTATGTATCGGTGGCCTGTTGTTTACTTTCGCCTGCAACATCTCCACTTCTCGTAAATCGGCGGACACGATGCCGAAAGACAGTATTAGTGAGACTCCGGCTCATAATATGTCAGGTCGGGAAGTCCCTGCCCAGGAAGTTCCGATGCGGTTATTGGAAAAGCTGGGTGAACTCTATGGAGATAATCCTCCCGGAGTTGTCGGCTTTTCGGTCGAGAGCAAGAAGTGTCCCGATTTTATCGGTGGCATCTATATTGATGATCGGGATACGTTGGTTTTCCAAATCAGGGGTGACTCTGCCACTGTCCGTAAACAACTGGAAGAGATATTGGGATCGAAGGAGTTCATTGTCGAACCAGGTTTGACCTATACTCAAAAAGAACTTTTAGCAATTAACGAGAAACTGACTGAACGATGGAGGCAACTTGAAAGAACTCCTGTGATGCGTAATGTGATAAGTACAGGGGTTGGAACACATGCTATCGAGATATGTCTGATTGTCAATACTCCTGAGAAACAAAAGGAATTCCGTGAGAATGTGATGGACTCCCCGGCTTTCCGTTTTACCGGCCCGGAGGTGCCCCCCGTAAATACAACAGAAGGAGTGAATGATATAAAAGGTGTTGCTCTTCGTCCTGAATACACTGTTTATTCAACGGAAACCAAGCAGGTAAAATTTATCTTATACAATCATAGCGGAGGTCCTGTTTATTGCGGTGCACATTATTACATCACCTATGAAGACGACAAAGGTGTCTGGCGCAAACTGCCTATCAATGATTTTGCAGTCGATATCCTTTATAGTGTAGAAAATGGAGACTGTTGGGAGTTCTCTGCTTCCCTTTACCCCGATGTGTATCCGAACCATACCGGACGTTATCGTTTTTTCTATGATGTTACCATCGGAGATATGCAGGTTGGTGACAAACTGTTGATGATGGCAGAATTTCGCTTGTCGGATAGCAAACAGGAACTGGTACAGGCTGCCAAGACACCTGTTCCCGAAACGGTTCTGGGCGGTTTATCTGAACAGGAATATCGTGAAAAGGAGGAACATTTATTTGCAACGCGGGTATTCACTGTCGTAGAACAAATGCCCGAATTTCCGGATGGCGGTCATTCCGGTCTTTTAAAATTCATTGAGGATAATATCTCGAAGAACATAACAAAAGAAGGACGTGTGGCTGTTTCGTTTGTCGTGGAAAGAAACGGTTCGCTAAGTGACATTCAGGTCATTCGTTCTTCTTCATATAAAGAACTCGATGACGAAGCAATCCGTATTGTTCGGAAAATGCCGAAATGGATACCTGGCAGGCAGCGCGGTAAACCGGTAAAAGTAAAATATACCGTTCCGGTAGATTTCCATAAAGGAGAAAATAACTAACAGAAATGAGATGGCAGGTATTGAATTTCCTGCCTCTTTTTTAATAAGTGAGAAGTACGCCTTCTCTTATCTTTTTTCGCTATATTTGGAAGCTGTATAACGTCTAATAGGAGGGTCTGTTTATGCGAATCATAGGATTTCTATTCGTGTACCTGTTTTCGTTGACCGATTTGGGTGCACAGGTAAAAGACCGGTATCTTGAACTCACTCATGATACTCTTTCTGCCGAAATGGTTGGTACTAACTTCCTGCGTACGACATTTTCTTCCGTTCCGCAGGCTTTCTTTATGAATAAGGATTGCATGAACGATTGTAAAGCCTGGGAAATAGAACAGTTGGACGATATCTATCGGCTCAAAGCGGTTAAGGGCCATAATCTTTTTCATTATTCTACAGACGAATTATCAGCTAAAACGATGGAAGCATTGGCTGACCGGGAGTTATATGACCTGCTTTCGAATCTGTTCCGCCGTGCCTTCCTGCTGGCAGAAGATGCAGACGGATATAGTCTCGGCCTGGATGGGTATACCTGTTATTTCGCTTCTACGGATACTTGTGGAAAAGTGAGCGTCGGTTTGAAATGGGCACCTGAGGTCGGTTCTTTGTGCCGCGAATTGACCGACCTGGGAGATTCTGTTTACAGCCGGATTGTCAGGAATGAGACTGATTGGGCTTTGACGAAGCAGGCTGCTGCCGCCCTTTTGGAGAAATTGGAAAAAGAACCTGTCGATACTGTCCGTAATCCGGTTTATCGCGGCATCTGGCAGCTGGGATTACAACAGAAGAATCCGGTGGAGTTAAGTGAGGAACCTCAATTCCCCGGTTTTGTAGATATTGAAGCGTATTTTTATGATAAGATGGAGTATCCGGCAGATATGTTAAAAGCAAACAGGGGTGGTTACGCCGTTTGCCAGTTTACGATAGACACAATGGGAATGGTAAAAGATGTTTTTACGCTGGACAGTAGTGAGCCAGCCTGTGAAAAAGAGGTAAAGCGTCTGATAAATACAATGTCGCATTGGCTTCCGGCCTATGATAAAGCCGGCAAACGGGTGGAATGTATGTACGCTGTTTATGTCTCGTTCCGTCCGCAACGTTATTATACCCGGCAGAAAATACGCGAAGCATGGGATAAACAGAAAGAACAGCTGTTTGTCAATTATGAATCGGTAGCTGAGTTTCCAGGCGGTAGTGCTGCCTGTTTAGAGTTTATCAGGAAACATGTACAATATCCTTCTTCGTATATCGGTTCGAATAAGAATGTGAGGGTTACTTGTACATATACTATAAATACGTATGGAGAGTTGAAGGATTTTGAAGTTATTCGCAGTAGTAATATTCCTGAATTTGATGAAGAGGCTTTGCGGGTACTTCGGCTTATGCCGCGTTGGAAACCGGCAGCCGGTTGCTATCAGCAACCTCGTTTTATAGAATGCAGATATACTATTCCTGTTATATTTACAGACCCAGGGAAATAAGAATCGTTATCGGTATGTTTTTTAAAGGAGGAGGAAGATAATCTCTAACATCCCCTGCATCTGCCTTGCTATTGCGGATCTTATGTTTACTGTCGTTTGTGAACCGGCTTCGCTCAAACAGGTCAGCGAGTTCACAGACGACAGTGGAATTTATCGGTTCATTACTCGATATTCTTACGAATCTTAGTCAGATACTCCTTCATCGCTTCGGAATCTTTATCTTTGATGATATCTTGCAGGATATTCAATTCCTCCTGTATCCGGGAAATCTGTTTCGGAGTACGCGGATTGAAGAGAATTTCTGTCAATAGATAATCATCTTCAGACAGCAATCCGCGTGCAATCTTCATGTGACGTTTGAACGTTGTACCCGGTGCATCCTGATGTTTCATGATGGCGGCAAATACCATGGTCGAAGCAAACGGTATACCTAAAGAATAAGCAACCACCTTATCATGTTCCTCAAACGTATATTCACGTATATTCAGGCGAAGGCTGGAATAGATATCTTTGAAGAAGATCTTTCCCAAATGGTCACCTTCCGATATGATGATCGTATTTTCCTTTTCCAGATTTCCCAGATTGGCAAAAGTCGGACCGAACATCGGGTGAGTGGAGACATACGGGAATCCGCAGGTTTCGTAGAACTCTTTCAGATGCGTCTTCACGGAAGCGATATCTGAAATAATACAATACGGTTGCAGATAAGGAAGAACGGTTTTGAACGCGTCGATCGTATAATTCAACGTAACGCAGTTGATAACCAGTTCGGGAGCAAAGTCTGCCACCTCTTCCGGCTTTTGTAACCGTACAGCATTGTAGATGAAACGCATGCGCTTCGGATCATTTTCCAATACAGCTACTTCGTGGTCAAAACTCAGTAAATCGGTGAAGAAAGAGCCCATCTTTCCGGCACCTAATATTAATATCTTCATTTCTTATTCTTTTTGTTTTCATTTTGCGTCGTGATGTGACGTAACGTTACATCACGATGCAAGCAGACGTTTCTTATTCATTCATGATGATCATCTGCTGACGAACAGACTCTTCGTGTATCTCTTTCAATATTTCCTTTACAAACTCAACATTCAGCTCCATTGTCTGTCCCATGTCCGAACGTTTTTCCAGTATTTCGCTGTAACGCGGTGACTGCAGGATGGGCATGTTGTGTTCCTTCTTATACACACCGATCTCACGGGAGATACGCATACGTTTAGCCAGCAACTCGAGCAATTGTTCGTCGATACCGTCGATCTGGCGGCGCAGTTCGGCCAGGTTTTCCGTTGTCTGTGTCTCGTTACGGATAACCAGCAGGTTGACAACATAATCCAGCACATCCGGAGTGATTTGCTGTGAAGCATCGCTCCATGCACAATCCGGACACGGATGAGATTCGATCATCAGACCGTCGAAGCTCAGGTCCATAGCCTGCTGTGAAAGCGGAGCGATCAGTTCGCGTTTACCACCGATATGGCTAGGATCGCAGAAGATCGGCAGGTTCGGCATGCGGCGGCGCAGTTCGATAGGAATATGCCACAGTGGCAGGTTACGGTACATCTTCTTGTCATACGAGCTGAATCCGCGGTGGATAGCTCCCAGTTTGTGGATACCGGCTCCGTACAGACGTTCGAATGCACCGATCCACAATTCCAGGTCCGGGTTTACCGGGTTCTTGATCAGGACAGGAATATCTACTCCTTTCAACGCATCGGCAATCTCCTGTACGGCGAATGGATTGACGGTTGTACGGGCGCCGATCCACAAGATATCGATCCCTGCTTTCAAAGCTTCGAATACGTGGTCTTTCGTTGCCACTTCGGTAGCGACATACATGCCTGTCTCTTTTTTCACACGTTTCAGCCATTGTAATCCGACTGCACCGATACCTTCGAATCCTCCCGGTTTTGTACGTGGTTTCCAGATTCCTGCACGGAATATTTTAACGCCTTTCGATGCAAGCTGTTGAGCTGCCTCCATTACTTGTTCTTCTGTTTCGGCGCTACACGGTCCCGAAATGATGATGGGACGCTGAGGGTCCACACCGGGTAATAAGATTGATTCTAATTCCATTTCCATGATTGTATACTTTTATTTGTTTATTTCTAATTGTTTGATTCTGTTTAATGCTTCCTGTAATGCTTCATTCTTGCAGCAAAGGGAGATGCGGATATAACGTTCGCCACAGCTGCCGAAAATAAATCCGGGAGTGATAAAGACATTGGCCTCGTACAACACTTTGTTTGCCAGCGCTTCGCTGCCTTCAGCTTCGGCCGGAATCTTTCCCCAAAGGAACATGCCTACCTGGTTTTCATCATACGTACATCCTATAGCATGCATGATCTGTCCGGCCAGGTCGCGGCGACTGCGATAAGTACGGTTCATATTGTCGTACCATTCTTTCGGAGCTTTCAGGGCTTCCACCGCAGCATGCTGCATCGGTTTGAACTGGCCCGAGTCGATATTGCTCTTAACCTTCAGTATCCATTGAACGAACTGTGCATTTGAAGCCAGCATAGCCATACGCCATCCGGGCATGTTGTGCGCCTTGCTCATCGAATTCATTTCGATGCAGATGTCTTTTGCTCCCGGTACACTGAGGATACTTAGCGGATGCTCGTTCAGGATAAAACTGTACGGATTGTCATTGCATATAATAATCCCGTGTTTGCGTCCGAAAGCAACCAGCTTTTCAAAAAGCTCCATGCTAGCATTGGCTCCGGTCGGCATATTGGGGTAATTCACCCACATCAGCTTCACATTGGAAAGATCGCTCTTTTCCAGTGCATCGAAATCCGGCTGCCATCCCAATTCCTCTTTCAGTTCATAGGGGATCAGGTTTGCCTGTACCAGCTTGCTTACCGAACTGTAGGTCGGATAGCCCGGGTTGGGAACCAATACGCCGTCGCCCGGATTCAGGAAAGCCAGTGAGATATGCAGGATACCTTCTTTGGATCCGATCAGCGGCTGGATCTCCGTCTTCGGGTCCAACTCCACACCATACCAGGTCTTGTACCAGTCTGCGAAACCTTTACGTAATTCCGGAATACCTACATACGGCTGATAACCATGCTCATTGGCATTATGGGCATGTTCGCACAATGTCTCGATCGTCTGTTCCGAAGGAGGCAGGTCGGGACTACCTACGCCCAGGCTGATTACATTTTTGCCTGCGGCATTCATTTCGGCTACCTCTTTCAGTTTCTTCGAGAAGTAGTATTCCTGTACGCTGCCGACGCGGTCGGCAGGTGTGATATTACACACTTTGTTTTCCTTCTGCATATTCACCTAAAATTTTTAAGTCCTTTGTTAATGGTATGATCGCATCCAATGCTTGTTTGTATCTGGTATAATCAGTAAATGTCAGGTCGATATAGAACAAATATTCCCATTCGCGTCCGATGATCGGGAGCGATTGTATTTTAGAAAGATTCATGTCGTAAAAAGAGAGGATGGAGAGCACTTTGGAAAGACTACCGGAGGTATGGGGGAGAGCGAATACCAGTGAGGATTTGTTGATGTCTGCCTTTTCAAGCATGTCTTCAGCCGTCCATCGGTCTGCCAGGGCAAGGAAGCGGGTGAAGTTTCGTTTGTTTGTCTCGATCCCTTCGGCAAGGATTTCCATGTTGTATATTTGAGCAGCCAGCTTACCGCAGACGGCGGCGTGTCCTTTCAGGTTATTCTCGGAAATCCAGCGGGCGCTCATGGCGGTATCTTCTTTTTCCACCATCTTCACGTTCGGCAGGGTATCGAGGAAGTCGGTACATTGCATCAGTGCGATCGGGTGGGAGTTGACTTCCGTTATTTCGTGTATCGTCGTACCCGGCAGTGCAACCAGCGAATGCGAAATACGCAGTTTGTATTCACCGATCACCCGCAGACCGCTTTCACGTATCAGTTCATGATTCTGCAGCAGGCTTCCGGCAATCGTATTCTCGATGGCCATCAGACCCAATATCGTGGAGTCTTTCTTGATGGTCGTGATTACATCTCTGAATGTATTGCATCCAACAATCTCAATTTCTCCACCTTCATAGAAGCTACGGGCTGCGATGTCGTGATACGAACCGGCTATTCCCTGAATTGCTACTCTCTTTTTCATCTTTCTGTCTTAAAGTCATAAAAAAAGTCCCACCGTAACCGGCAGGACTTCATATTATTATTGATACATATTATCTATCATCAACGCTTTACATATAAATTCCTGCCTTCACTTTGCTAAAGTAAAAGTAATAAAAGAAATATGTAAAGCTAAATCGATTCATTTGTCTCGTTTGTTTTTAAATACGCAGCAAAAGTAACGCTTTTTTGGAAACTACAAGCGAAAAGTGATATTTTTTTTGTGTTACCCTATAAAAATAATGTTCAGACTACTTTTAATCCGGCTTGCAGTGTCAACATTTCTTTCGGAACGGACTTTTTAATGCTCTCGATCAGCATGCCTGCGATCGTATGGCGGATAAAATCCTTGCGGGTGATCCAGACGATTTCGCGTGCCGGTTTAGGGATCGCAAAAGGACGTACCAGTGCTTTTTGTTCCTCGCTGAGTTGCAGAGTTGCCAGTTCCGGTATGAAAGTGACGCCATTTCCGCTTTCTACCATTCGCATGAATGTTTCCAGGCTTCCCAGGCGGTAGGCAGCCTGACGCAGTTTTACTTTCTCCATCTGGCAGAAGCGCATCAACTGGTCGCGGAAACAATGTCCTTCATCCAGCAGCCAGAGATGTTCGTCACTGATGTCTGCGGTACGGATCAGATCCTTTTTGAAGACCGGATCGTTCTTGGCAACATACCCGAAAAATTGCTCATAATATAATGTATCGCCTTGCAACTGGTTTTCCGACGGTTGGTTGGCAATGATAGCAGCATCGATCTCTCCGTTCAGTATGGCTGCCATGGTCGGAGCCGTTTTCATTTCCAGGATACGGATATCCAGTTCCGGATGTTTTTCCGACAACTGCTGGAAGAAACGGGGAAGCAGATACGGCGCGATGGTCGGGAGTACTGCCAGGCGGAATGTACCTTTCAGCGACTGTTCTTCTTCATTAACGATATCTTTGATCAGGGAAGCCTGATAAAGAACCGTACGTGCCTGGTCAATTACCTTGCGTCCGGCTGGAGTAGGGCAGACCGGCTGCATATTACGATCGAATAGTTTGATCCCTAGTTCGTCTTCCAGTTTCTGGATCATCATACTGAGGGTAGGCTGTGTCACTCTGCAATGTTCTGCCGCTTTGGCAAAATGGCGGTATGTGTCTACCGCAAGGATGTACTCAAGTTGCTGTATATTCATTGTCTTTCAATTCTCATGATATTAATCCTTACGAAAATCAATTACAAAGATATAAAAATTCTGTTATGTAGCGTATTACTTTAAATCTTTGTATAAGGTGAAATTGTTTTGATAGATTTTATCTATTAGTATATAGTAATTATCTGTTTGACAGATGTTTATATCTAGTGTATCTTTGCAGTATAGAAAAACAAAAACGTATAACATATAAAAATTAAGAATTATGAAAACATTAGATTATTTGCATTTAGATGCATCAGCAGCAAACAAAGTAGTAGAAGCATTACAGCAGTTATTGGCCGATTACCAGGTATTCTATACAAACCTGCGCGGATTTCATTGGAACATTAAAGGACATGGTTTCTTCGTACTTCACAGTAAATTTGAAGAAATGTATGACGATGCAGCCGAAAAGGTAGACGAACTGGCAGAACGTATCTTGATGTTGGGTGGTGTACCTGTAAACAAATTCAGTGAATATCTGAAAGTGGCAAGAGTAAAAGAAGTATCAGGTGTTTCTTGTGGCGATGAGGCTTTGGAAAATGTCCTGAACACTTACGGACAGTTTATTGCGGAAGAACGTAAACTTCTTTCCCTTGCATCGGAAGCAGGAGATGAAGCTACAGTTGCACTGATGAGCGATTATCTGAAAGAACAGGAAAAATTGGTTTGGATGTTAGTAGCTTATTCTACTTGCGACTGCAAGAAGTAATGAGAAATAAGTATAAGTATTAATAATTCATTCGTTGCGTTAGGAAAGAGGTTACCGTGAGGTAGCCTCTTTTTTTTGTGTAGGGTAGATAAAATTTTATGCAGCGTCTGATATGTAAAATGTGAGGTCTGTTTTCATAGTGAAAAGCCTGTCATTGAATCGGATTTTAATAACTCCAAAATTGCTTCTTCTTACAATTTTAAACCTGTGATTGAAATATTTATTTTATTGTGTAACAGCTATATATAAGGAAAAATAAGAGCTGTGGGCTATTTCTTGAATAATGAGTAATGGCTAGATTAAACGATCGTTTTTTTTAGTCACCGCAAAAGTATGCATAAAAAATTGAATAAACAAAATTAAAAAATCATCACCCCTTGTGAAACATGCCATAATGCAAAATTGGAAGTTTAAAATTAACATTTTATCGATACATGAAAATGACTAAAAAAAACGATCGTTTTTGCTAGTCATTTTCGTCGTTACGATTTGTGACTGACGAACTTTTTTGTGCCCTAAAAACAATGAAAAATGGCTAGTATTATGTTGATTATCACAGGGGTGATAATTTCGATCCTACTTTCTTCTTTTATTATACCGCGGATATTGGTTGTAGCTTTCCGGAAGCGGTTATTTGACATTCCTGACGAAAGAAAAGTCCATCAGGGCATTATTCCTCGTTTAGGAGGTCTCTCTTTTGCTCCCTCTATTCTCTTTACATTATCCTTTACAACGGGGCTTCGTTACCTTATCGGTTACGAGATTCCGGAGGAGATGTTGTGCTTTATCATACCGGAATTTTATTTTTTGGTCTGTGGGTTAACATTACTGTTCCTTGCCGGGATAAAAGATGATCTGGTGGGGTTACGTTATCGTTCGAAGTTTGTTATACAGATTATAGCAGCCGCCATGATCCCTTTATCCGGTTTATGGATAAACAATCTGTATGGCATCTTGGGGATTCATGAATTAACTCCCTGGCTCGGAATACCATTGACTATTTTATTGATTGTGTTTATATGTAATGCGATCAACCTGATTGATGGTATCGATGGCCTGGCTTCAGGTTTGAGTTGTGTATCGTTGATCATTCTAGGTTGCTTGTATATTCATAATCATTTATGGATGTATGCTATGCTTGCATTTGCTTCGTTCGGAGTGCTAGTCCCTTTTTTCTATTATAATGTATTTGGCAAAGTCGAACGATGCCGGAAAATCTTTATGGGGGATACCGGTAGCCTGACATTAGGTTATATCCTATCTTTCTTAATTATCCGTTATTCTGTTTGTGCTCCTGATATTATACCTTACTCGGATGGGGCAATCATTGTTGCATTTTCAACAATAATTATCCCTATGTTCGATGTGATGAGGGTTATGTTTGTACGTTGGCGCAGCCATAAGGGGATATTTGTTGCCGATAAGAATCATATTCATCATAAATTATTGGATATGGGGTTAACGCAGTGGCAAGCGATGTTATTTATATTGATTATGGCTTGCTTATTTAGCGGTGTGAATATTTGTTTGATATCATATATTGACAACAATATTCTGATAGGATTTGATATTCTTGTTTGGACAGGCCTTAATCTATGGTTTGACAGGATACGGAAAAAACATCTGGCAGAAAAGTCTACTTAATGTAGACTTTTAGGAATATCGTTGGATTTTGAAATATTGTAAGAATAAGAATAAATAAGTTTTTTATAAACAGAAAAATTATGAAAGCATGTTTTATGGGGTTGGGATATATTGGACTTCCCACAGCTATCATTGCAGCAAAGCATGGAATAAATGTTTTAGGTGTCGATATCAATCCGGGTGTGGTGGAAATGACAAACCAAGGTAAACTTCATATTATTGAACCAGGGATGGAAGAGTATTTGCAAGAAGTTGTAAATGCAGGATTGTTGAAAGCTTCTACCACACCTGAAATCAGCGATGCTTATTTTATGGTTGTGCCCACTCCGTTCAAAGGTAATCACGAACCGGATATTTCTTATGTGGAAGCAGCCACCCGCTCCGTTCTTCCTTATTTGAAGGAAGGAGATTTATATGTAATAGAGTCAACATCTCCGGTGGGAACTACTGAAAAGATGCAAAGTCTGATTTTTTCAGAGCGGCCGGAATTGAAAGATAAAATATATATCGCCTATTGTCCGGAACGGGTTTTACCGGGAAATGTCATTTATGAATTAGTCCACAACGATCGTGTGATTGGAGGAATCAATGAAGAATCGACGGAAAAGGCCATTCAATTTTATGGTCGGTTTGTACAGGGAACCTTGCATAAGACGAATAGTAAAACGGCAGAAATGTGTAAATTGACGGAAAATTCATCCCGTGATGTGCAGATCGCTTTCGCCAACGAACTTTCACTCATCTGCGACAAAGCCGGTATCAATGTATGGGAACTGATCGAATTAGCCAACAAGCATCCGCGTGTCAATATTCTGCAGCCTGGAGCGGGAGTAGGAGGGCATTGTATTGCTGTAGACCCTTATTTCATCACAGCCGAATTTCCGTACGAGTCGCAATTGATATCCAAAGCACGAGAAATCAATAATTACAAATCCTTCTGGTGTGCCGAAAAGGTACAGAATGCCATATTAAGGTTTGAATTAGAGCATCACCGCAAACCGGTTGTTGCTATGATGGGACTTGCTTTTAAACCTAATATTGACGATTTGCGTGAATCTCCGGCTAAATATATTACAACCAAAGTGATGCAAGCCTGTAATAATGCGGATATTCTGATTGTTGAGCCAAATGTGAAAGAGCACAAAGTGTTTAAACTGACCGATTATAAAGAAGCCTATGAGAAGGCGGATATTGTGGTGTTTTTAACGGCACATGAGCCATTTAAAGAATTACCTTATACAAAAGGTAAGGTTATATTAGATTTTTGTGGTATTTATAAAAGGTAATTATCTGAATATTTTATTTAGCCAAAACAGATTTAGCTTAAGTATAATATAGAACTTCCAATACGAGAATGGACCAACTTAAAGCTGGAGCTTTACTTTCTTATGTGGTTTTAGGGTTGAATACTTTAATAGGATTGCTCTATACGCCATTTATGTTGCGTATGCTAGGACAATCTGAGTTTGGGCTCTACTCATTGGCAGCTTCTGTAATTGCTTATTTAACTGTTTTGGATTTAGGTTTTGGTAATGCGATCGTCCGCTATACCGCCAAATATCGTGCAGAAGGTAAACAAGAAGAACAATATGAAATGTTCGGTATGTTTTTTCTGCTGTATCTGTTTATTAGTGCGTTAGCATTTATCTTAGGTGTACTGTTAGTGGCTAATGTAGATTGTTTGTTTGATACCCATATGACGGTAGATGAGATGGGGAAAATGCGGTTGATGTTGCTGTTGATGGCGTTCAATTTGGCGTTTACATTTCCTATGAGTATTTGGGGAGCTATTATTACAGCCTATGAAAATTTTGTATTCCAAAAAATTATAAACATTGCCCGTATTCTTCTGAATCCAATTGTAATGATCGTTTTGCTTTTGTTTGGCTATAAGGCTGTGGCAATGGTAGTCGTGACAACCTTTTTTAATGTAGCCACTTTAGTAATCAATTGGATTTACTGTAAGAGAAAGCTACATGTCCGTTTACGCTTTACCCATTTTAAATGGGGCTTTTTGAAAGAAGTGTCTATTTATTCTTTCTGGATATTTTTGAATGCTATAATGGACCGGATCTATTGGAGTACAGGACAGTTTGTTTTAGGTATTTTTCAGGGTGCAGCGGTGGTTGCCGTTTATGCAGTAGCCATACAATTGCATAATCTATATATTATGTTTTCTACAGCTATTTCCGGTTTGTTTTTACCTAAAGTAACGGCGATGGTGACACGGAATGAGGATAGTAAAGTAATTTCTGATTTATTTATCAGAACTGGACGCATTCAATTTATTGTAATAGCTTTTGTATTAGCTGGTTTTATAATATTTGGTCGTCAATTTATTCAACTTTGGGCAGGCGAAGGGTATGAAAATGCTTATTGGATTTCTCTGTTATTTTTTATACCCTTAACGGTTCCATTAATTCAAAATCTTGGAATTACGATTTTACAGGCTCGTAATGAAATGAAGTTTAGATCTATTTTATATGTGATCATAGCTATCGCTAGTTTGGGACTATCTATTCCAATGGCAAAAAGTTATGGTGGCATAGGTTGTGCTTTTGCAACGGCTTTAGCCCTTACGGCAGGACAAGTTGTGGTAATGAATATTTATTATCAAAGAAAACAAGGTATAGATATTATAAAATTTTGGAAAGAGATAGGAAAAATGTCAATTATTCCTCTTATTGTAACATTGTTTTCTCTCTTGCTTATATGGAAAATGAATATTGACATATCAAATATTACTCGTTTAGCCGGTGGTATTGTTTTATTTTCTTTATTCTATCTTCCTCTTTCTTGGTTTGGAGCTATGAATGCTTCAGAACGTTCGCTGTTTAGTGGCATATTCCTGAAATTGATAAAGAGATAATGTATGATTAAGATAGATAGTAAGGAAAAGTGCTGTGGTTGCTGGGCTTGTGTACAACGCTGTCCAAAGCATTGTATTACAATGGTAGAGGATGATGAAGGTTTTCTTTATCCCAATGTGGACTCTTCGCTTTGTATTGATTGTTGTTTATGTGAAAAAGTTTGCCCTGTAATTAATCAGGGGGAACCAAGAATACCGAAAGTGGTTTATGCTGCAAAGAATTTGAATGAAGAGGTTCGTATGGCTAGTTCTTCCGGGGGAATTTTTACGTTGTTAGCAGAAGAAGTAATAGCTAAGGGTGGTGTTGTTTTTGGTGCCAGATTCAATGAAGAGTGGGATGTAATCCATGATTATGTAGAAACGATAGAAGGTTTATCTGCTTTTCGGGGTTCTAAATATGTACAAAGTAGAGTGGGTAAATGTTATTCACAGGTAGAAGAGTTTTTGAAGAAAGATCGTAAGGTTCTATTTTCTGGTACTCCTTGTCAGATTGCGGGTTTGAAACGTTTCCTCAGGAAAGAATATGATAATCTCTTGATGGTGGATTTCGTTTGTCATGGCGTTCCGAGTCCGGGTGTATGGCGAGAATATCTGAAGGAGGAAACCGCACGCCAGTGCGGTGGAAAAAAATTAATTTTGTCTCACCCTATATCAAATGGCAGAGACGCTCGCATTGAGAGCATCTCGTTTAGAAACAAATGCCTAGGTTGGAAAAAATTCAGTTTTGTTCTCACTATCTCTGTGTCCAATAGACACGGAGAAAAAAAAATAGTTTTGCTTTCAGAACCTTTAAACAAGAATATTTTCCTGCGAGGCTTCTTGGCAGATTTGTATTTACGTCCGAGTTGTCATGCTTGTCCGGCGAAGAGTTTGAAGAGTGGAAGTGATATTACGATTGGGGATTTTTGGGGAATACAAAATGTGATGCCTGAGATAGATGACAATAAAGGCGTGAGCGTGGTGATGGTGAGTACGGAGAAAGGAAAGGAAATCTGGGGAGAAATTGCAACTATTAACTATGAGGTTACTTTTGATGATGTGGTTGCTGCAAATTCAGCCTTGATTCGTTCCGTGAACCTTAATCGATATCGGAATATGTTTTATGGAAACCGGATGAATACGATAGAAATGCGGGTGGCAAGTTTGACAAGTATTTCCTTTTGCCAACGTTGCCATAGGTTGTTGTCTGTGATTTTGCTAAGGTTGGGACTTCTTGATAGATTGAAGGATAAATAGAAAAAATATCATGAAGATTGGTATAATTACACAACCGTTAGGTTTCAATTATGGAGGATTGCTGCAAAATTATGCGTTACAAACCGTATTACGCCGTATAGGGCATGAGGTCGTTACCATGGATCAACCGAATTGCCAGATCGGATTGTTTCAGTTGTTAGCCTCTGCAGTTAAGACTTTTTTACTGAAATTGATTGGAAAAGGAAAGGGACGATGTTATCCGTTTGTGGCGAAACCAAGTCAAATAAAGCACATTGCAAGGTATACCGATTCTTTTATTGACAAATATCTAGTGCATTCTACGAAGATGATTGATGCTAATGAGTCTGCCTGTTATGTGCGAGAAAATCATATAGAGGCATTCGTGGTGGGTAGTGATCAAGTGTGGCGGCCTAAGTATAACGTGGACATATACCATTCATTTCTTGATTTTACCAGAGGGATGGATGTGCGGAGAGTAGCGTATGCGGCTTCTTTTGGTGTGGATACGTGGGAGTATTCTTCCCGGGAAACAGATTGTTGCAGGCAATTAGTCCAAACTTTTCAAGCTGTATCGGTACGTGAGGAGTCTGGTGTAACGCTATGTTCAAAATACTTGGGCGTGAAGGCTATCCCTGTACTTGATCCGACCATGCTTCTTGACAAAGAAGATTACGAGTTTTTAGTGGAACAGGAGAATGAATCTTCATGTGATGGAAATATGCTTTGTTACATATTGGATAAGAATGAAACGAAGAATCGGATAGTAAATGAGGTGGCGGAATACTTACATTTATCTCCTTTCACTGTAATGCCGATTCAACCTTTGAATGGAGAGACGATGAAAAATATCAATCAATGTGTGTTCCCTCCGGTGACCAAATGGCTGAGGGGATTTATGGATGCCAGTTTCGTTGTGTGTGATAGTTTTCATGGCGCAGTGTTCAGTATAATTTTTAATAAACCTTTCTTGGTGATAGCTAATCAGGGGCGTGGGATGGCTCGTTTTTATTCCTTATTACGTATGTATGGTCTAGAGGGTCGATTAGTTACTGATGATATGGATCTCTCCTTGCTTGAGAAGCCTATCGATTGGATCGTTGTGAATAGAAAAAGAGAGGAGATGAAAGATATCTCTTTGGCTTTTTTACGGGAAAATTTGAAATAGATTAGTTATTATGCTTGAAAATCCTAAAGTGTCAGTCATAGTTCCTGTCTATAAGGCAGAAGCTTATTTATATCGTTGTGTGGATAGTCTGTTGGTGCAGACCTTCACTAATTTTGAGATATTACTGATAGATGATGGTAGTCCAGACCGTAGTGGAGAAATCTGCGATGAATACGCAAGAAAGGATACTCGTGTACGGGTATTCCATAAGGAGAATGGTGGCGTATCGAGTGCCCGCAATCTCGGTTTGAAGTATGCACAGGGTGAATGGATAGCCTTTGTGGATAGCGATGATTGGGTGGAATCGGACTTCTTGGAAGTCTTCCGCTTACTGTCTGTCGATGTGGATATGATTCATTGCGGGTTGCAGTTGGAACAGAAGCCGAAAAAGTTTGTTCGTTACTCCATATTTCGTCATAGACAGCAAATCAAGCCCAGCGAACTGCTTAATCCGGTATATTTCTCTTCGTGTAGTGTCTCTTATTTTTATAAGCGAAGTTTGATAAACAATTTAGGATTAAAATTTTGTGATGTCATTAAATATTCTGAAGACAGACAATTCATCATTAAGTATCTGTCCTCTTGTAGTAATAATGTATTACTGATAGATAATCAAGCTTATCGCTATTGTTTGAACGCTGGCTCTGCTGTGCATTCCAAAAGGAGCTATACACGATGTTTAGACGATTTAGTGGTATTACAATCATTGAAGGGGTTATCTTTAGCTACTACAACTCCCTTTGTGTTTCGTCTATTTGTAAAGGGATTTATCCTAGCCTATTGTATTTATTGCGATAAGAGTAAACCTGATTTCCATGTAGCAATAAACGATTTAATACGCTATTCTGAAGGTTATTCGCATGAATACTTGTTGTTTCAATCTTTTGTAAAGCACCCTATGTTGACAGTTCGCGCCTTTAAATGTTATTGGTGGATTCGAACGATTTATCATAAAATGAAGTAGAAAATATGATTACAAGCTTTTTGGTATATCCTTTTATGATTTTTTCGATGTTCATGCTTTTCAGAGTTCCAGTAAACTGCTATAATGGTGGATTATTGAAAGCACGAACAAATATGATGTATTGGCTTCATGTTGCTATTGGCATTTTCATCTTTATCTTCTTTACCGGGGTAAGATGGGATGTTGGTATTGATCAATTATCATATTGGCAAATTTATAATACTCTATCTTTGACTGATACCTTTATAAGGGATGATATGGAGATAGGTTTTGTTGGATTTATGAAGTTACTTTCTGAATTAGGATTACCTTCAACGGTGTTTTTTGCAATTGTGGGATTAATACAATTGTGCTGCACTTTGACGATTTTTAGGAGAGAAAAATTTGTGATTTCATTCTTTTGTATAGGGCTTGTATGCGGTGGGATTTTCTTTTCTTGGTGCAATGGTCTAAGACAACAACTTGTATTGTCTGTTTTTTTATGTATTTGTTCTTTCTTCTTATTGGAGAAGAAAGTCATTCCTACTCTTATTTCCATATTTTTGTTAACGTTCTTTCATCGTAGTGCAGCTTTTTTATTTGCGCTTATACCTTTAATATGGATTGATTTTGAAACGTTTTTTATTAAAAGAAAGTGGCAATATTTAATACTGTTTACAGCTTTGATTTTATCACAATTTTCTGTATGGGAGAACCTATTTAATTATTTGGATAAATTCTTGACATTTGTAGAGTACGACGATAGATACAACTCTGAAGTATTGATGAGAGTAGGCTCTAGAACAATGAATTTCGGAGCAAGAAGGATCATATTTTTGCTCTTTGATATTCTAATTGTTTTCTATTCAAATAAAATGCGCCATTTTTATCCATCTAAGAACTATGGCTTTGTTCATGCTTTGTTTTTGGTTTTAATATTTATACAACCATTGTTTATAAATAGTTTGGCTTTCTCTAGATTTGTAGATTACTTCGTGATTTATCGAGTAATAATGTTGGCTTATCTAATGTATTATTTATTTTATGTTCATTCATCCTTGATGGGATGGGTGATTATTTTATTATTGGCTTGTCATCTTTCCATACAAATAATAGTTGATAAAGGCTATCATAGTGATTGTGTAAGGTATGAATTTGTTTGGAATAGATAAAATTTTAGCGCTCTTTGAAATATGATACAACAAAGTGACAGGATTTTAACTATTGGTCCCGATCCGAAAGCAAAGGGTGGTATGGCTTCTGTGATAGCTTTTTTGGCTCCGATGTATGAACCGTTCCACTTGATTGTTACTTATAAGGAAATATCGAAAATTGGTAAAGTACTTTTGTTTGTGAACGCTGTCCTGAAAACATTTTATTATTGTGTGTTTAGACAAATAGACGTTATACATATCCACACTGCTAATTATATTGACTTTTATCGAAATTCAGTATTGATGTATATTGGTAAATTGTTTAATAAGAGAGTGTTATTGCATATTCATGGTAGCTTGTTCAATGAGTTCTATAGCACTCATCCCTGCTTTGTGGCATCGGTGTGTAGGTCAGCTGATGCTTTGGTAACAGTGTCATCTACTTTTGTAAAGATGTTACGACGATATGGGTTGAATGAACATATATATTATTTGCCCAATTGTGTGGAATTACCTGAGTTATACCGTACAGAGCAACATCACAACAAACTGCGTCTTGTATTTGTGGGGCGAATAAACGAGGTGAAAGGTATATACGATGTGTTAGAGTGTCTACATAAGTATAAGGAACAGCTTCAAGATAAAGTTGAACTACATATTGGTGGTATAGGTGATGAGGAACGATTTTTAAAGATGATGACTGATTATGATCTCTCATCCATGATAGTACAACACGGTTGGGTAGTTGGAAAAGAAAAAGAAGATTTATTTTGTTCGTCGGATGTTTTTATTCATCCCTCACACTTTGAGTCTTTTGGCATAGCTATATTGGAAGCTATGTCCTATGGACTACCTGTTATCACAACATTAATAGGAGGTATTCCCGATTTTTTTGAGGATAAGAAGAGTGGGGTTGCTGTTACTCCCGGCAATGTAGACGAAATTTACGAAGCAATTCTTTTATTTCTGAATGATCGTTCCTGTATCTCTCGAATGGGAAAGTATGGAAGAGAGGAGGCTAAAAGATTTACTCCCCTACAAATAGAACAACATCTGCAAAATATTTATATAAAATTATTTATATGAAGTCGAAAATAGTTGTTTTGATTTATTTGTTATCAATTTGTTTTTATGCAAATTCTCAAATTGGAGAAAAAAAAAATCATGATAAATTTATTTATGCAGCTTATTGTGCTGGCTATACAATTTTGAATGAATCTTATGTGGATAAACTTGATTTCTCTCTTTTTAATTATTATTATCTGATGGCTTTGCCTGTATTTAATCCTAAAGATTTTGATATGACTGGTGATAGTATAACTAAAAAGTATGTTCAAAATTTTGATTATTTATCAGAAAGAAAGGGTATTCGATTTGCCGAAAACTTTATTGATTCTGTTCATGGTACTGGAGGAAAGGTTTTGTTATCTATGAACGCAAAGAATTTTGTAGATCTTGTGAAAACAAACACGCGATGTGATAATTTAGTAGTAATGTTAGTTGCTTTCATTAAAAAATATAACTATGATGGTTTTGATCTGGACTGGGAACAAGCATTGAATATAGAAAAGCATTATTTGTTTTTGAAAAAGATGAAGGAGGCCTTGGATCGCTATTCAGATAAAAAATATTTTATAACTACTGCTTTACCTTCATCAATTTCTTATTCTCAACCGTTGGCTGATTCATTGAGTAGAATCGTTGATTGGATTAATTTAATGACTTATGACTTAGGAGGTGGAAACTGGAAAGTAACACCCTCTTTTAATACACCAATGACTAAGATTGAGCAAAACCTTGAGAAATGGAATGTGTTTTCTCCTCATAAGTTATGCATAGGACTTGCTTCTTATGGTTATAAATATACAAATTTACAACTGGGGGAACGTATCAAATCAATTTCTGAGATTCGTAAACATAGTTCATATATCACTTATCCTGCTATTATTGATTCTCTAAAAATAGGCTGGAGAGAAGAATGGAATAACAAAGAGCATATACCTTATTATTTATCTTCTGATGGTAAGAGTTTTATTACAGCAGATAATCCTCGCTCCATTGAATATAAACTACAATGGGCTATTGATAGGGGATATAGAGGCTTTTTTTGGTGGGAACTTTATCATGATTTTAAACTTGCAACCCCATCAGATAGATATGGTAAATTATTATTGAAGGATTCTATTTACGATTATTTGAAGAAAATAGCACACTAGGATCAGATTGTTGCTGTTAATGTTTTTATTTTATGACAATCTGATAAAATATATTAAATAAATATTTTATGCAAAGTCATTTAGTTGTTTTGAACGGAGTAAACATCCATCCATTCCCTTCCGTTCAGCATTTATTGGATTATGTCGACCAAACTAAAGGTCTACTTGTCGCTATTAATGCCGAAAAGATCCTCCATGCAACAGATCAGATGCGTGCTATTATTAATCGAAATATCGGATACTGCGATGGTGCAGGACCGATGTTAGCATTGAGACGCCATGGATATGATGATGTAATCAAAATACCCGGTTGTGAGCTGTGGTTGAAAATAATCGAAGCGACTTATAAACAAAAAACGTTTTACCTGGTAGGAGGGAAACAGGAAGTAATAGAAGAGACCGTCAGTAAATTAAACAATGATTATCCGGGTATTCACATCGTTAATTTCCGGAACGGATACATCAAAACCGATGAAGAGCGACAATCTTTGATTGCTGATGTGACAGAGAAAAAGCCTGATGTCGTTTTTGTCGCAATGGGTTCACCCAAGCAAGAATTGCTGATGGAGGAAATGTTTAGTAAACATCCGGCTATCTATCAGGGATTGGGAGGTAGTTTCGATGTGTATACAGGAAGAGTGAAACGTGCTCCTAAATGGTGGGTGGAACATAATCTTGAATTTGCTTATAGATTGATAAACCAACCGTCCCGTATCAAGCGGCAGATACATTTAGTCCGCTTTCTGTTTCTTGTCTGGATTGGAAAAATATAATTTGTGAACATGAAAACAATAATGCTCGTCTTCGGGACCCGTCCCGAAGCAATTAAAATGGCTCCCTTGGTGAAGGAGTTTGAGAAGTATCCAGAACAGTTTAAAACAGTGGTTTGTGTGACTGGTCAACATCGCGAAATGCTGGATCAGGTGCTTCATCTTTTTGAAATCCATCCGGATTATGATTTGAATATCATGAAGCAAGGACAGGATTTATATGATGTGACTGCCCGTGTCCTTACCGGCATGCGGGATGTACTCAAAGAAGTACAACCGGATCTCGTCCTGGTACATGGCGATACGACTACTTCGACGGCTTCTGCTTTGGCTGCTTTCTATCAGCAGATACCGGTGGGGCATGTTGAAGCGGGGCTTAGGACACATAACATGTATAGTCCCTGGCCGGAAGAGATGAACCGTTTGATAACGGGGAGGATTGCTACGTATCATTTTTCTCCGACTCAATTAAGCTGTCAAAATTTGTTGGATGAAGGTGTGAAGCAGAAGTCTATTCTTATCACAGGAAACACTGTGATCGATGCTTTATATCTGGTAGTCGATAAAATTAAAGGAAATGAAGAGTTACAAAAGGCATTGACGGAAGAATTAAAAACTACCGGATATGAAATCAGGGATCGTCGCCTTGTTCTTATTACCGGACACCGCCGCGAGAATTTTGGAGAGGGTTTCATTCAAATGTGTAAAGCTATCAAGGCATTGGCGGAGAAGTATCCGGAAACGGATTTTGTTTATCCGATGCATCTGAATCCGAACGTGCGTAAACCGATTCATGAGGTTTTCGGAAATTCGGATTTGCAGAATATGTTTTTCATTGAACCGTTGGAATACTTGCCGTTTGTTTACCTGATGGAAAAATCGACCATTGTGCTTACCGATAGCGGTGGAATACAAGAAGAGGCTCCGGGATTAGGTAAACCGGTATTGGTTATGCGTGATACAACCGAACGTCCTGAGGCTCTGGAAGCAGGAACGGTTAAATTGGTGGGGACAGATTATGATAAGATTGTACATGAAGTTTCCGCTTTGCTGGATGATAAAGGATATTATGATAAAATGAGTAAAGCTGTGAACCCTTATGGAGATGGTAAGGCTTGTGAAAGAATTGTTCATTTTGCAATGACAATTTGTTTCATAAATACATAGTTACTATCATTTGTGATATGAAGCAAACGCGAGAATACATATTATCTGAAATAAAAAAGACTTTACAAACGGTAGCACCGAATGCAAAGGCTATGCTGTTTGGTTCTAGGGCGAGGAATGATGCCCGCGAAGATTCAGATTGGGATATTTTAATTTTGATCGAAAAAGATAAGATTAGGAACGAGGATTTTGATTCTACTGATCCGTGAGATATCCCGGTCGCTTTGTTGCAGCGAATCATGCGTCGGTAGTTTTCTTTGTAACTCATGCGGTAAATAATTTGTACAGACCACCGATCAGTCTCGCAGCCATCAGACTGTAACCGGCAATATCTATGGGTTCTTTTCCAGAAGGCGTTGGGACGTCCGTAGGCGGTGATACTGAAGAAATTGTTATGTTCCTTTGCAGTGTACTTTCTCCCCAGCCGGTTTCGATGGCCGATTGGGCAGGATAACAACCGGATTGATTCAGAAACATTCCCCCGCCTTTTGGGCGGGAGAGTGGTATAGTTTGATAAATTCCTGTTTTAACATGACGGATGATTGATACGTTACTATTCGATTTCCGGACGGTCCGAACCACCTCCTGTAGGCGGAGTGACGGTTTACAGAAGTTACCCAAGCGGCCCATCTGGATCACATCGCCTTCTTCCAGGCGTTCTTCCATGACGGAAAGAAGACCTTCGATGACGAGCATCACATCACCGATAAAAGCGGTGCTTCGAACGGCAATCAGATCGCAAAGCTTATTGAAATCGAGTTTCTTCAATGAACGGACCTGTGCATAAAATAATTTGGAACCGGCGGCAGCGTCTTTACGCATGTCGGGACGTTTTACTAAGTGGAAACTTAAAGCCATAATTTATTAATTGATAATTGATAATTGAAAATTACTGGTTGGTTATTGATAACATGACAAAGATAAGGTGCAGGAAAAGCGGCTGTAACATGAAATGGCGTTACCGATTATAAAGAGTTTAATAAGGGAGAATAAATATACAAATAGCATGTGTAAACTTTGATTTTCATTTCTTTATATGGCATTTATTTCTTATCTTAGAGGTAATTAATACACATGGAAATGGAAGACGAAAAATTTAAAATCCGCAGTTACGGATGGACGGAACTGGCACTTTGTTATAATCCGAATCTGCATCCGAACTCTGCATCACGTTTACTGCACCGCTGGGTGGTGAGAAACGAAAAGCTGGTCAAAACATTGAAAACTGCCGGGTTCTGCGAACGTCAACGGAAACTGACACCGAAACAGGTCGGGGTGATTGTTGATTTTTTAGGGGAACCGTGATTGAATTGAAAATGGAGAATTGAAGATTGAAAATTTGAAAGTCCCTTATTTTAGATGCGAAAGATATATGTCTTGAAGATGAAATAAGGGACTTTTAAAGGTGAAAGATATATGCTTCAAGGAAAAGGAGATCGGTTTAGTTAGCATAGAATGTTG